>NZ_CACSIS010000046.1:0-26401 GCF_902705905.1 Klebsiella sp. 18074
CAGAGACTTGGTATTCATTTTTCGTCCGAGGACGTTAAGAATCCATGTCACTTTGAGTGCCCACACAGATTGTCTGATAAATTATTAAAGAGCAGTGCAACGCGGCTTTCGCTCACCGTTGCGAGGTGGCGTATATTACGCTTTCCTCTTTCAGAGTCAACCCTTTAATTCAGGATTTTTTCTCTTCAACCGAACCGGCTAGTTGGTGTGAAGTGATTCACATCCGCCGTGTCGATGGAGGCGCATTATAGGGATCCCATTTTATTGCACAAGTCTTTTATCGATCTTTTTTTCCGGATGATGCTTTTTCGCCCTTTTCGCAGCGTTATTGTTCGATCTGCTCAGTTTTTACCACAATAAAGGGTTGCAGGCGGCGGAGAAAGCCACCAAAGTCTTCGCACAACCCTGAATTATCGAGGTAAGCATGTCCGCAAATTTACGTCCCTATAAAGATTTATTCCCACAAACAGGCCTGCGCGTGATGATCGATGCCACCAGCGTAGCGATCGGCGATGTCAGGATGGCTGATGATGTCAGCATCTGGCCACTGGTTGCCATTCGCGGAGACGTTAACTATGTGCAAATCGGCCCTCGCACCAATATCCAGGACGGTAGCGTGCTGCATGTCACCCATAAATCCTCCTATAACCCGCAGGGTAATCCCCTGATCGTTGGGGAAGATGTCACCATCGGCCATAAAGTCATGCTGCACGGCTGCACTATCGGTAATCGGGTACTGGTGGGGATGGGTTCAATTCTGCTGGATGGTGTAGTAATAGAGGATGACATCATGATTGGTGCCGGTAGCCTGGTACCGCAGAATAAGCGGCTGGCAGGCGGCTATCTTTACTTTGGCAACCCGGTAAAACAAATCCGCCCCCTGACGGAGGCGGAAATAGCGGGACTGATCTATTCAGCAAACAACTACGTGAAATGGAAGAACGATTACCTGGATCAGGAAAACCAAACCCAGCCCTGATCGTCTTCCTGCTGGTCACGGATCATCTCATCCGCTTCTTCTTCCAGATCCCAGCGATGTTCGCGAAATGTAGCCAGCCACTGCGCTGGCTCTTTTCCACCAAAGCGTTTTTCTAGCGTTACGCTTCCCATTGCGCAGGTTAGCTGCATACCATGAACCAACGCGGGGAATGTAATGCACTGTTTTTCAGTATC
Organism: Klebsiella sp. 18074; assembly: GCF_902705905.1. Classification (NCBI taxonomy): domain Bacteria; kingdom Pseudomonadati; phylum Pseudomonadota; class Gammaproteobacteria; order Enterobacterales; family Enterobacteriaceae; genus Klebsiella; species Klebsiella sp. 18074. The sequence goes on from NZ_CACSIS010000046.1 coordinate 1,174, forward strand.
CCACTCCTCCCTATCAGGAAACTGAATCGCCTGATTCACGGATTCAATTCCTTATGCAAGATTTGAATCACCGGAGTAATGTCTGGCAGTACGCCATGCCAGAGTAATACGGCATGGGCGGCCTGAGCCACCAGCATACCTAAACCGTCAGCACACTTTTTTGCACCATGCTGCTGGCACCAGGTCAGAAACGGCGTATTGCCCTGCTGATAAAACATGTCGTAGCAATGGACGTGCGTATTAATTAACGCAGCGGGTATCGCCGGGACCTCACCGCCAATACCGCTGGAGGTCGCATTAATGATGAGATCAAACTCATGTTCAGCCAGTGCATCCATTTCCAGCGCACGAATACTGCCGGTATGAGAAAAGAGCGCCGCCAGTTCATGCGCGCGGGAGCTGGTGCGGTTGACAATCGTCACGGCGCAATCGAGGGACAGAAGCGGTAACAGCACGCCGCGCGATGCTCCTCCTGCCCCGATAAGCAGGACACGAAAGCCAGGTTTAATAAAACCGAGCCGCTCCAGATCGCTCAATAGCCCAATGCCATCGGTGTTATCCCCCAGCAAACGGCCATCTTCCAGACGTTTCAGGGTATTCACGGCCCCGGCCAGCGCCGCTCGCTCGGTGAGCTCGTCGGCGCGAGCGAACGCTTCCTCTTTAAACGGAACGGTAACGTTGGCGCCTCGCCCCCCTTCATTAAAGAAAGCATTCAGGGTACGGATAAATTCATCTCGTGGCGCCAGAATACGTCCGTACGGATGTGCAATCTGCAGCTGCTGCGCAAAAAGCTGATGGATAGCGGGCGATTTGCTGTGAGCGATAGGATTTCCAAAGACTACGTAGCTTTCCATCACTTACCCCTGGCGGAAGAGTTCGCCCGTCAGGGCGTCGCGAATTTCAGACGGATTCTGACGACCGCCGGTTAACCCATTCACCACCGGAAAATCGGCACCAAACTGGGCGTGAACTTCAGCCGTGGTGCGACAGGGAGGCTGGCCGGATAAATTCGCACTGGTCGAGACCAGCGGTTTTCCATAGGCCTCGCATAGCTCAACCACCAGCGGGTGATCGGTAACGCGTACCGCCAGCGAGTCAAAACGTCCGGTCAACCAGCACGGAGTTGTTTTACGCGCCGGGAAGACGAATGTCACCGGTCCTGGCCAGCAGCTAAAAATTGCCGCCAGTTGCGCCTCACTAAGCTGAGAGTCATCTATATAAGGAAGTAACTGTTCAAAGCGGGCGGCGATAAGAATCAGGCCTTTCTCGACCGGCCGCTGCTTGAGGTCCAGCAGGCGCATGACGGCCGTTTCGCTGTCGGGATCGCAGCCAACGCCAAAAACGGCTTCTGTGGGATAGGCGATGACGTGTTCGTTATTCAGAACTGCCACTGCATGGGCGACGGTTTCTGATTGCAGGTTATTATTCACTGATTTGTTCCGCCGATATCGGCTTTCCACATTGTTTACTGGCACAAAAGCATTTAACGCCCTGCGCCGTTTTCTTTTCGATTAATAGCGGATAGTGGCATTCAGGACACTCGCCCGCTATCGGTTTGAAGTTAATGACGAACTGGCAATCGGGGTAACGATCGCAGGAGTGAAAAGTTTTGCCAAAACGAGAGCGACGCTGGACCAAATGTCCCTGGCCACACTGCGGACACGCGATAGCCGTCTCATCAGGCTTATCAATAAGTTCAGTATGCTGGCATTGCGGATAGCTGCTGCAACCAATAAACATACCGAAGCGTCCCTGACGCAGCACCATCACGGCGCCGCAGGATGGACACTCCTGCCCCTCCAGCACTTTAACGATATGTCCGTCCGCCTGACTTTTCAGGGGACGGACGTAGTTACAGTCCGGATAGTGCGAACAGCCAAGAAACGGTCCATGCTTCCCGGAGCGGATTACCAGTTCAGCCCCGCACTGTGGACAGGGCTCATTTTTACGCACCTGAAACAGTGCTGATTTGGTCATAAATACTCGACGTTGCTGCAAAAAGATTAATGCAGCATACCTTCATTTACTTCGAAGAGTAATTCTTCCATCTGCTGGTAGGCGTTTTCACAACCCGGAATATTAAACAGCACCATCAGGATCACCCATTTAAGGTCTTCCAGTTCGAACTCTGCCGTATCCAGCGCCAGAACGCGTTCTATTACCATTTCTCGCGTTTCGAGGTTCAACACCTGAATTTGCTCGAGGAATAATAAGAATCCTCGGCAACTAGCATCCAGACGCTGACACTCTTCTTCGGTGTAAATCCGTAAAGAGAGTGGGTCAGAAGCCAGCTGCATGGGCGCGACAAGACCTTCCTGATAGTCAGCCAGTTTCTCGAGCCACATCAGCGCGTTATAAATATCTTCCCGTTCAAAACCGGCGTCGGTGAGATCCCGGGTCAGCTTATCCTGGTCTACGCGCATTTCTGCTTCGTTATGGATGTAAGTCTCAAACAAATACATGAGTACGTCGAACATGGCTTGCCCTCCTTAATCGGACATAGCCGCCGGGTACAGCTGCGATCCAGCCTGCTAACTCCAGTTCAAGTAGCTGAGCTACGGTCACTGGTACAGATTGGCCGGCACGTTCAGCGACAACGTCAACAGGTGTTACCTCATCTCCTACGTTAGCCAGGAGCTCAGGAAATGGCAATGCTACGGGTGGCCGATCCGTGCAATTATTTATGTCGTACGGCGTCTCGCGCAGCCATAGCAGCTCATGCTGCCAGTATTCGACGATATCCTCGGGCGCCGTAACGGGGACTGCGCCTTGCTTGATGAGCCAATGCGGGCCCTCTGAGCCTGGGCTGCCTATCGGCCCGGGCAGCGCAAAAACCTCCCTTCCCTGTTCAAGTGCACAGCGGACGGTAACCAACGAGCCGCTTCTCAATGCGGCCTCCACAACCAATACCCCAATACTTAAGCCGCTGATAATCCGGTTACGGCGAGGGAAATTCCCAGGTAATGGCGGTGTGGCGAGAGGAAACTCAGAAAGCAGCGCCCCTCCGCTATCGACAATCTGCCTTGCTAAAGCGGCGTGCCGACGCGGGTAAATATCCCCTAACCCATTCCCGAGCACCGCAACGCTTTTTCCATTCGCGGCAAGCGCGCCGCGATGGGCAACGCCGTCTATACCAATCGCCAGGCCGCTGGTAATCGTGATGCCATAGCGTGCCAGGGCTTCGCAGAACACTCTCCCCCAGCGTTCGCCGTACCAGGAGTGCGCGCGGCTACCGACAACCGCTAGCTGCCGGCTCTGCAAAATAGCGAGGTCACCTTTAACCAAAAGCGCTCCGGGATAATCAGCGGTTGCGCGCAGCTGCGGTGGATAGAGAGGACTGTCAGCCGAGAGCAGATGGTGTTCTGGCTGTTCCAGCCATTCCAGAGCGGCGTCGATATCCCGCTGGCTAAAGGTCAAAAATTGCCTCGCCTGCGCCACGCTCAGGCCGCAGAGACGTAAAACTTCACTATCAAGCCCGGCCGCGGTGCCTATCCGGCGAGCGACGGTCATCATCGTCTCACCATACAGGCCGTTTACCCTCATCAGGCGGAGCCAAATCTCTGCGGGCGCCATCCATACTCCCCTGCCATAAGCGGCTTTAACAATCCTTGCGATTGGACAGTGAGACTGTCAATTAGAAGGGGTTTTGTCTAGAATAGAGGTAATAATCTTATCAACTCCTGAATACGACTCTGGATCTTTATGGCAGTTTTGCAAGTGTTACATATTCCGGACGAGCGCCTTCGCAAAGTCGCCGAGCCGGTGAAAGAAGTCAATGCAGAAATTCAGCGTATCGTCGATGATATGTTCGAGACGATGTACGCGGAAGAGGGTATTGGCCTGGCGGCAACGCAGGTTGATATCCATCAGCGCATTATTGTTATTGATGTGTCGGAGAACCGTGAAGGCCAGCTGGTGTTAATTAACCCTGAGCTGCTGGAAAAAGACGGTGAAACCGGTATTGAAGAAGGCTGCCTGTCCATTCCGGAACAGCGTGCGCTGGTACCACGTGCCGAAACCGTGAAAATCCGTGCTCTGGATCGTGAAGGCAAGCCGTTCGAACTGGATGCTGACGGCCTGCTGGCTATCTGTATTCAGCATGAAATGGATCATCTGGTAGGCAAACTGTTCATCGATTATCTGTCGCCGCTCAAACAACAGCGCATTCGTCAGAAAGTTGAAAAACTGGATCGTTTGCGTACGCGTGCCTGAGGACAAGGATTAACGTGTCACAATCACTACGTATTATTTTTGCAGGTACACCCGATTTTGCAGCGCGTCATCTTGACGCGCTGTTGTCGTCTGAGCACCAGATCGTCGGCGTTTTTACTCAGCCCGATCGCCCCGCTGGCCGCGGTAAAAAGCTTATGCCGAGCCCGGTAAAAGTTCTGGCTGAAGCCAATAATTTGCCGGTATTCCAGCCCGCATCCCTGCGTCCACAGGAAAACCAGGAGCTGGTCTCCTCGCTTAATGCCGATGTTATGGTGGTTGTCGCCTACGGACTGATTCTGCCCAAAGCGGTTCTGGATATGCCGCGCCTTGGCTGTATTAACGTCCACGGTTCTCTGCTACCTCGCTGGCGCGGTGCCGCCCCTATTCAGCGCTCATTATGGGCCGGCGATACGGAAACAGGCATAACGATTATGCAGATGGACGTCGGTCTCGATACCGGCGATATGCTGTATAAGCTATCCTGTCCGATAACCGCAGAAGATACCAGTGCCAGCCTGTATGACAAGCTTGCAAACCTCGGCCCACAGGGGCTGCTGAACACGCTGACCCAGTTAGCTAACGCGGCCACTCAACCTGAAGTCCAGGATGAAGCCTTAGCCACCTACGCTGAGAAGCTCAGTAAAGAAGAAGCCCGTATCGACTGGTCGCTTTCAGCCGAACAGCTCGAACGCTGCATCCGCGCTTTCAATCCGTGGCCGATGAGCTGGCTGGAAATTGACGCACAGCCGGTGAAGGTTTGGCAGGCGTCGGCTATTGCCGAAGCCAGTACCGCTGAGCCTGGTACCATTGTGGCTGCCAGCAAGCAGGGTATTCAGGTGGCAACCGGCAATGGCATTCTGAATCTGGAATCCCTGCAGCCGGCAGGTAAAAAAGCGATGAGCGCCCAGGATTTACTAAATTCTCGCCGGGAGTGGTTTATCCCAGGTAACCGTCTTTCCTGACGGTAGTCACTTCTAAAGCCCGGATCTACCGGGCCTTTTTATTTTTACGGTTATGAAAAAAAATCTTAATTTACGTAGTCTGGCGGCTCAAGCCGTTGAACAGGTTGTCGAGAAGGGCCAGTCGTTAAGCAACGTGCTGCCGCCTTTGCAGCAGAAAGTCGGTGAAAAAGATAAAGCGCTGCTGCAGGAGCTGTGCTTTGGCGTCCTGCGCACCCTCAGTCAGATGGAATGGCTGATCAATAAGCTGATGGCTCGCCCGATGACGGGAAAACAGCGCACCGTTCACTATTTAATTATGGTCGGCTTTTATCAACTGCTGCACACCCGTATTCCCGCCCATGCGGCGCTGGCAGAAACGGTTGAGGGCGCAGTAGCCATTAAACGCCCGCAGCTCAAAGGACTGATCAACGGCGTACTGCGCCAGTTCCAGCGTCAGCAGGAAGAATTGCTTGGCGAATTCGCCGAAAGCGAGAGCCGCTTCCTGCATCCCGCATGGTTAATCAAACGTATTCAAAAGGCCTGGCCACAGCAGTGGCAGGCCATTGCGGATGCCAACAACCAGCGTCCGCCGATGTGGCTACGCGTTAATCGCAATCACCACTCACGCGATGAATGGCTGGCGCTCCTTGAAGAGGCAGGCATGCAGGGGTTTCCTCACCCCGACTATCCGGACGCCGTTCGTCTGGCGACGCCGGCGCCTGTACAGGCCTTGCCCGGCTTTGAGCAAGGCTGGGTCACCGTTCAGGATGCTTCCGCCCAAGGCTGTATGCGTTACCTGGCCCCGGAAAATGGCGAAAAGGTCCTCGACCTTTGCGCCGCGCCTGGCGGTAAAACAACCCATATCCTGGAAGTCGCCCCGCAGGCCAGCGTAATGGCTGTCGACATCGATGAGCAACGGCTGTCCCGTGTCTATGACAACCTGAAGCGTCTGGGAATGAAAGCCCAGGTAAAACAGGGTGATGGTCGATATCCAGCGCAGTGGTGCGATGATGAAAAATTCGATCGTATTCTGCTCGATGCGCCCTGCTCGGCAACTGGCGTCATTCGCCGTCATCCGGATATTAAATGGCTGCGTCGTGACCGTGATATCGCGGAGCTGGCGCAGCTTCAGGCTGAGATTCTTGACGCCATCTGGGGGCATTTAAAACCCGGCGGCACCCTGGTCTATGCGACCTGCTCAATTCTGCCGGAAGAAAATAGCCAGCAAATTGCGGCATTCCTGGCACGCACGCCTGATGCAGAACTTAGCATTACCGGGACACCTGAGCAGCCAGGACAGCAAAATCTGCCCGGAGCGGAAGAGGGTGACGGGTTCTTTTACGCTAAGCTGATCAAACATCGGAAATAATGGATCACTGCTGATGAAGATTATTATTCTGGGCGCCGGACAGGTTGGCGGAACTCTCGCGGAAAACCTCGTCGGAGAGAACAACGATATTACCCTGGTTGATACCAACGGTGACCGCCTGCGCAGTCTGCAGGATAAGTTTGACCTGCGTGTTGTTCAGGGGCATGGCTCTCATCCGCGCGTACTGCGCGAAGCCGGAGCGGATGATGCCGACATGCTGGTTGCCGTCACCAGCTCTGATGAAACCAATATGGTGGCCTGCCAGGTCGCCTATTCCCTGTTTAATACCCCTAATCGCATTGCCCGTATTCGTTCTCCGGACTACGTGCGTGACGCCGATAAGCTTTTCCACTCTGAAGCCGTGCCGATTGACCATTTGATCGCGCCGGAACAGCTTGTTATCGACAATATTTATCGCCTGATTGAGTATCCGGGCGCGCTGCAGGTCGTAAACTTTGCCGAAGGGAAAGTCAGTCTGGCGGTTGTTAAAGCCTACTACGGTGGTCCGTTGGTAGGCAACGCTCTCTCGACAATGCGTGAACACATGCCGCATATCGACACACGTGTAGCGGCTATTTTCCGCCACGATCGCCCTATTCGCCCCCAGGGTTCTACCATTGTTGAGGCCGGCGATGAAGTATTCTTTATTGCCGCATCCCAGCATATTCGTGCCGTGATGAGCGAGCTCCAGCGCCTGGAGAAACCCTACAAGCGCATCATGCTGGTTGGCGGCGGAAATATCGGTGCGGGTCTGGCCCATCGGCTGGAAAAAGACTATAGCGTCAAGTTAATTGAACGCGATCAGCAGCGCGCCGCCGAGCTGGCGGAAAAGCTCCAAAACACCATCGTCTTTTATGGTGATGCCTCGGATCAGGAGCTCCTCGCAGAAGAGCATATTGATCAAGTCGACCTCTTCATTGCCGTTACCAATGATGACGAAGCCAACATCATGTCCGCAATGCTGGCCAAGCGGATGGGCGCCAAAAAGGTCATGGTGCTTATTCAGCGAAAAGCCTACGTCGATCTGGTTCAGGGCAGCGTTATCGATATCGCTATCTCCCCGCAGCAGGCGACCATTTCAGCGCTGCTCAGCCATGTCCGTAAAGCCGATATCGTGGGCGTCTCTTCACTGCGCCGCGGCGTAGCTGAAGCGATCGAAGCCGTCGCCCACGGGGATGAAAGCACCTCACGCGTCGTGGGTCGTGCGATCGATGAGATCAAGCTTCCCCCGGGGACGATCATTGGCGCCGTGGTTCGCGGAAATGACGTGATGATCGCCAATAATAATTTACGTATTGAGCAGGGCGATCACGTAATTATGTTTCTGACTGACAAAAAATTTATCTCCGATGTCGAACGGCTGTTCCAGCCAAGTCCTTTCTTCCTGTAATTTATTTGGGCGCCGGTATCGCGCCCGTATCCATTAACCTTTATTTATCAATGGATAATATTTTTATGCAATTATTCAACAATAATGGAAAATGGAAATACATTTGATAAACTTATCTCTGTCAGCTGGTTCAAGGAGAATGAAATGAGTATTTTAAAAGAGTTTCGCGACTTCGCGATGCGCGGGAATGTGGTCGATCTGGCAGTGGGTGTCATCATTGGTGCAGCGTTCGGTAAAATTGTATCGTCGCTGGTTGCCGATATTATTATGCCGCCGCTTGGCTTACTTATTGGTGGGATCGATTTTAAATCTTTTGCCGTCACGCTGCGCGATGCTCAGGGAGATATCCCGGCCGTTGTAATGCATTATGGCGTGTTTATTCAGAACATTTTTGACTTCGTTATCGTAGCGTTTGCCATCTTTATGGCAATTAAACTGATGAATAATCTGAACCGTAAAAAAGAAGAGGCCCCTGCTGCTCCGCCGGCACCGACTAAAGAAGAAGTGCTGCTGAGTGAAATTCGTGACCTGTTAAAAGAGCAGAACAACCGCTCGTAATCAGGCTACAGAAAGCAGAAAGCCAGTGGTAAAAAAGTGATTCACTTTCTTGCCACTGGCCTCCCGGTCCCCCCGTACTGCATATTTTTCTTTTCTCTGATAGCTTCCTTTCCCTTTCTTGTTTTTCTCAACGCGTTGCCTGAATAGCGGGTCATGAAGCAGTGCCTCGATGGCATTATCTTTTATTTGCCCCTTGGTGTGCTGATAGCGACTCATAGTAACTCCTGATAGTGAATGAGATCGACGCGAGTGTAGATCTCCGCACGCAAAAAATCAACGTCCTGCATTACCGCTGCTGGCCCCCTGCTCGAGCGCTTCTAGAATGGAGCAGTAGACGCTGCTGTGAGCGCTACCGCAGCATGCATCGTTAAGCCTCTGTAAGGATCGGCGCATCGTCTGTAATTCCTTAATACGCGATTCAACTTCGCTCAGGCGCGCCTGTACGATCCCTTTTGACTCCTGGCAGGTATGGTGTTCAGGATCGATGCGGATCGACAGCAGCTCGCGGATCGATTCGAGCGTGAAGCCCAGCTGCCGCGCGTAGCGGATAAAACGCAGCCGCTGAAGGTCATTGTCGGTATAAAGACGAAATCCTCCCTCAGTACGAACATCGTGGGCCATCATCTGCTGCTTTTCGTAGTAGCGAATGGTGTCGGGTGTGACATCCGCCAGCTTCGCGAGCTCACCGATACGATACATACTTACTCCTCACTCATTTTGTTTTGCAGCCTGGCAGAATATTCACCGCGCAGAAAATCTGTGTTGAGCCCGGCCTGGCGTAGCTTTAGCTCGAGCAAAGCAAGCCTGCGGCTCAGTTCGGCATGCTGCGGGTCATCCTGACGAACGACGTTAAGCAAATCAACCAGCTCAACGGCTTCTCTACGATGTTCCAGTTCGGGAGGTAGACAGCCGGCGTTCTTGAGTAAACGGTAGCTGACGCGTAGCTCAGGTGGTACATGCAGATCGTCATCCAGGGTCAGCGGTTCACCGCGGCCAGGAAGATTATCGAAATCACCTTTATTTTGTGCGTCAAGAATATGGCGTTCTGCCCACTGATCCAGCAACCACATCATACGGCTCCGGGGATGAACAAAAAGAATACAGATAGTGTAATGAAGCAGAGATGTGGAGGATATAAAAAAACCCGCCGAGGCGGGTTTTTTTACGTTACTACAGATTACTCTGCAGCAGCTTCTGCTTTCGGCTCAGCACGATCAACCAGCTCGATGTATGCCATCGGCGCGTTGTCGCCTGCACGGAAGCCACACTTCAGAATGCGAGTGTAACCACCGGCGCGGCTCGCGAAACGCGGGCCCAGCTCGTTAAACAGTTTTGCCACGATCTCGTTATCACGAGTACGGGCGAATGCCAGACGACGATTAGCTACGCTATCAGTCTTGGCAAGAGTAATCAGCGGCTCAACTACGCGACGCAGTTCTTTCGCTTTCGGCAGGGTCGTCTTGATGATTTCATGACGAACCAGCGAACCAGCCATGTTACGGAACATAGCCTGGCGATGGCTGCTGTTGCGGTTCAGTTGACGACCACTCTTACGATGGCGCATGACCTTATCCTTCTCAGTAAAACCTTAACCTGTGATCCGGTTACTCGTCAGCAATGCTTGCCGGTGGCCAGTTTTCCAGGCGCATGCCCAGAGACAGACCACGGGAAGCCAGCACGTCTTTAATCTCAGTAAGAGATTTTTTACCCAGGTTCGGCGTTTTCAGCAACTCAACCTCGGTACGCTGTACCAGATCACCGATATAGTGGATAGCTTCTGCCTTCAGGCAGTTAGCAGAGCGGACAGTCAATTCGAGATCGTCAACAGGGCGCAGCAGGATCGGATCGAATTCTGGTTTCTCTTCTTTCACTTCCGGCTGACGTACATCACGTAAGTCAACGAAAGCTTCAAGTTGTTCTGCCAGGATGGTTGCCGCACGACGAATCGCCTCTTCAGGATCGATTGTGCCGTTGGTTTCCATTTCGATGACCAGCTTGTCCAGGTCGGTACGCTGTTCTACACGCGCTGCTTCAACATTGTAGGCAATACGCTCTACGGGGCTGTAGCATGCGTCGACCAGCAGACGGCCGATTGGGCGCTCATCTTCTTCCGAATGAATTCGGGCAGAAGCCGGCACATAACCACGACCGCGCTGAACTTTGATACGCATGCTAATAGCAGCGTTCTCATCGGTCAGGTGGCAGATCACATGTTGCGGCTTGACGATTTCGACATCACCATCATGGGTGATGTCGGCTGCGGTCACAGGGCCAATGCCAGATTTATTCAAAGTAAGGATAACTTCATCTTTACCCTGAACTCTCACCGCCAGCCCTTTCAGGTTGAGCAGGATTTCAAGGATATCTTCCTGAACGCCTTCTTTGGTGCTGTACTCATGAAGTACACCATCAATCTCAACCTCGGTCACCGCGCAACCCGGCATCGATGAGAGCAGAATACGGCGCAGTGCGTTACCCAGAGTATGGCCAAAGCCACGCTCTAAAGGCTCAAGGGTCACCTTGGCGTGCGTCGAACTCACTTGCTCGATATCGACCAGGCGCGGTTTTAGAAACTCTGTCACAGAACCCTGCATTGTGTCCTCTCTTTGGTACTAAGCTTTACTTGGAGTAAAGCTCGACGATCAGGTGTTCGTTAATGTCCGCAGACAGATCAGAACGTTCCGGCTGACGCTTGAACGTACCTTCCATCTTGCCAGCATCAACTTCCAGCCAGGTTGGCTTTTCACGCTGCTCAGCCAGCTCCAGAGCGGCTTTCACGCGAGATTGCTTTTTCGCTTTCTCACGAATGCTGACGACGTCGTTCGCTTTAACCTGATAAGAAGCGATGTTAACAACACGACCGTTTACCATGATAGCTTTATGGCTAACCAGCTGACGTGATTCAGCACGAGTTGCGCCGAAGCCCATACGGTATACAACGTTGTCCAGACGACCTTCCAGCAGAGCCAACAGGTTTTCACCGGTGTTGCCTTTCAGACGTGCTGCTTCTTTATAATAGTTACGGAACTGACGCTCCAGCACACCGTACATACGGCGAACTTTTTGCTTTTCACGCAACTGCACACCATAGTCAGACAGACGCGGTTTACGCGCACCGTGCTGGCCAGGAGCTTGTTCAATTTTACACTTGGTATCGATCGCGCGAACGCCAGACTTAAGGAACAGGTCTGTGCCCTCACGACGGCTCAGCTTGAGCTTAGGACCCAAATATCTTGCCATTTTCTTTCTCCAACAATCCTAGAAACGAGCGCGTTATACGCGACGTTTTTTCGGCGGACGACAACCGTTATGAGGGATCGGAGTCACATCAGTAATATTAGTGATGCGGAAACCAGCGGCGTTCAGAGCACGAATAGTAGATTCGCGACCCGGACCCGGACCTTTGACCATAACTTCCAGATTCTTGATGCCGTATTCTTTTACGGCTTCAGCGCAACGCTCTGCTGCAACCTGAGCTGCAAACGGAGTTGATTTACGCGAACCACGGAAACCGGAACCACCGGCTGTTGCCCAACCCAGTGCGTTACCCTGACGATCAGTGATGGTAACGATGGTGTTGTTAAAAGACGCATGGACATGAGCCACGCCATCAGAGACTTGTTTTCTTACACGTTTACGTGCACGAACTGGTGCCTTTGCCATTATTCAATCACCCCGATTATTTCTTGATCGGTTTACGCGGACCCTTACGGGTACGTGCGTTGGTCTTAGTACGCTGACCGCGAACCGGAAGACCACGACGATGGCGTAAACCACGATAGCAACCAAGGTCCATCAGACGCTTGATGCTCAGGGTGATTTCACGGCGCAGATCACCTTCAACGACAAATTTACCTACTGCTTCACGCAGAACTTCAATTTGTTCTTCAGACAGCTCACTGATCTTAACATTTTCAGCGATACCCGTGTCAGCACAGATGGCTTTAGAGCGGGTCTTGCCGATACCGAAAATAGCAGTCAATGCGATTACGGTATGTTTGTGATCAGGAATGTTAATGCCTGCTATACGGGCCACTATGCACTCCTACTATTTAATATGTACGCACCATGCTGAAAAGCCCGTTTTCAGGATACTCAAATGGAAACGCACAGACATACAAAAGATTGGCTGGCTAATCTAGCCAGCTCAATCCAACTTTGCAAGAAAAATATGCGAATAAATCAGCCTTGGCGCTGTTTATGCTTTGGCTCGGCACTGCAAATCACACGGATGACACCATCACGCTTAACGATTTTGCAGTTACGGCATAATTTCTTGACGGAAGCACGAACTTTCATTTTTACTCTCCGTAACTTCTCAGGCGACCAGTTATCGGCCGTAGCCTTTCAGGTTCGCCTTCTTCAATGCAGACTCGTACTGACTCGACATCATCAGAGTTTGCACTTGAGCCATAAAGTCCATAATCACGACGACAACAATTAGCAGCGAGGTTCCACCGAAGTAGAACGGCACCTTCATTGCATCACGCATGAACTCCGGGATCAGGCAGATAAAGGTAATATACAGTGCACCAACCAAAGTCAGGCGAGTCATTACTTTATCGATATACTTCGCCGTTTGCTCTCCCGGACGAATTCCTGGTACAAATGCACCGGACTTCTTCAGGTTATCTGCTGTTTCACGCGGGTTGAAAACCAAAGCCGTGTAGAAGAAACAGAAGAATATGATTGCAGACGCATAGAGTAACACATAAAGCGGTTGCCCAGGCTGCAAATACAGCGAAATTGTTGTCAGCCAGTTCCAACCGGTACCGCCCCCGAACCATGACGCGATGGTCGCAGGGAACAGAATAATACTGGAAGCGAAGATTGCAGGGATTACACCCGCCATATTCACTTTCAGCGGCAAATGTGTGCTCTGTGCAGCATAGACGCGACGACCCTGTTGACGCTTCGCGTAGTTCACCACAATGCGGCGTTGACCACGTTCAACGAATACAACAAAGAAGGTCACGGCAAACACTAATACTGCAACCAATAGCAACAGGAGGAAGTGCAGGTCGCCTTGACGCGCTTGCTCGATAGTATGGGCGATGGCCGGCGGGAGACCCGCAACGATACCAGCGAAGATAATGATCGAGATACCGTTTCCGATACCACGTTCAGTAATCTGTTCGCCGAGCCACATCAGGAACATAGTTCCTGTGACCAGACTTACAACAGCGGTGAAATAGAATGCAAAGCCCGGATTCATCACCAGGCCTTGCATACCAGGCATATTCGGTAGACCGGTAGCAATACCGATCGACTGGAATATCGCCAGCACCAGAGTACCGTAGCGGGTGTACTGGCTGATCTTACGACGACCAGACTCCCCTTCTTTCTTCATCTCTGCTAACGGCTGATAAACAACCGTCAACAGCTGGACAATGATCGATGCCGAAATATACGGCATGATGCCCAAGGCAAAGATAGAAGCACGGCTGAGGGCACCACCAGAGAACATGTTAAACATTTCAATGATAGTGCCTCGCTGTTGCTCAAGCAGTTTGGCAAGTACAGCGGCATCAATACCAGGGATCGGAATAAAAGAACCAATACGGAATACAATCAGCGCACCGATAACAAACAAAAGTCTGCGTTTCAGCTCGCCAAGTCCACCTTTGGCACTTTGAAAATCTAATCCCGGTTGCTTAGCCATCTGCTACTTATTCCTCAATTTTACCGCCAGCAGCTTCGATAGCAGCACGAGCACCTTTAGTCACGCGCAGGCCACGAACAGTTACCGGACGAGCTACCTCGCCAGAAAGAATCACTTTCGCGAACTCAATCTGAATACCGATAATGTTAGCTGCTTTCAGCGTGTTCAGGTCGACTACATCGCCTTCTACGTGAGCCAGATCGGAGAGACGAATCTCTGCAGTGATCATTGCTTTACGAGAAGTGAAGCCGAATTTCGGCAGACGACGGTACAGAGGCATCTGACCGCCCTCGAAACCGCGACGTACGCCACCGCCAGAACGAGAGTTCTGACCTTTGTGACCACGACCACCGGTCTTACCGAGGCCAGAACCGATACCACGACCCAGGCGCTTACCCGCCTTTTTAGAGCCTTCGGCCGGAGACAGAGTATTTAAACGCATCTCTTACTCCTCAACTTTAACCATAAAGGAAACCGCGTTGACCATACCACGAACAGCGGGAGTATCCTCGCGTTCTACGGTGTGACCAATACGACGCAGACCCAGGCCAAGCAGCGTTGCCTTGTGTTTCGGCAGACGACCGATTGCACTGCGGGTTTGAGTAATTTTAATAGTCTTTGCCATGGTTTATTTCCCCAGAATTTCTTCAACGGATTTACCACGCTTGGCAGCGACCATTTCTGGAGAATTCATATTTTCCAGGCCATCAATAGTTGCACGAACCACGTTAATCGGGTTGGTGGAACCATATGCTTTGGCCAGAACGTTATGAACTCCAGCAACTTCCAGAACGGCGCGCATTGCACCACCGGCGATGATACCGGTACCTTCGGAAGCTGGCTGCATGAATACACGAGAACCCGTATGAACACCTTTAACCGGGTGCTGCAGGGTGCCGTGGTTCAGCGCGACGTTAATCATATTGCGACGGGCTTTTTCCATCGCTTTCTGGATCGCTGCTGGAACTTCACGCGCTTTACCGTAACCAAAACCTACGCGACCGTTACCGTCACCAACTACAGTCAGAGCTGTGAAGGAGAAAATACGACCACCTTTAACGGTTTTAGATACGCGGTTAACCGCGATCAGCTTTTCCTGCAGTTCGCCAGCTTGTTTTTCGATGTGAGCCATCTTACACCTCTACCTTAGAACTGAAGGCCAGCTTCACGGGCAGCATCTGCCAGTGCCTGGACACGACCATGATATTGGAACCCGGAACGGTCAAAGGAAACATCTTTGATGCCTTTTTCCAGAGCGCGTTCAGCGACAGCTTTACCCACAGCTGCAGCCGCGTCTTTGTTACCGGTGTACTTCAGTTGTTCAGCGATAGCTTTTTCTACAGTAGAAGCAGCTACCAGAACTTCAGAACCGTTCGGTGCAATTACCTGTGCGTAAATATGACGCGGGGTACGATGTACCACCAGGCGAGTTGCACCCAGCTCCTGGAGCTTGCGGCGTGCGCGGGTCGCACGACGGATACGAGCAGATTTCTTATCCATAGTGTTACCTTACTTCTTCTTAGCCTCTTTGGTACGCACGACTTCGTCGGCGTAACGAACACCCTTGCCTTTATAAGGCTCAGGACGACGGTAGGCGCGCAGATCTGCTGCAACCTGACCGATCACCTGCTTATCAGCGCCTTTCAGCACGATTTCAGTTTGAGTCGGACATTCTGCAGTGATACCGGCCGGCAGCTTGTGTTCAACAGGATGAGAGAAACCTAAAGCCAGGTTTACTACATCCCCTTTAACCGCTGCACGATAACCTACACCAACCAGCTGAAGCTTTTTAGTGAAGCCTTCGGTAACACCGATAACTACTGAGTTAAGCAGGGCACGCGCGGTACCAGCCTGAGCCCAACCGTCTGCGAAACCATCACGCGGACCGAAAGTCAGTGCATTATCTGCATGTTTAACTTCAACAGCATCGTTGAGAGTACGAGTCAGCTCGCCATTCTTACCTTTGATCGTAATAACCTGACCGTTGATTTTTACGTCAACGCCGGCAGGAACAACGACCGGTGCTTTAGCAACACGAGACATTTTTTCCTCCGATTAGGCTACGTAGCAGATAATTTCGCCACCAAGACCAGCTTGGCGCGCTGCACGATCAGTCATAACACCTTTAGAGGTAGAAATAACTGCGATACCCAGACCTGCCATAACTTTAGGCAGCTCATCTTTACGTTTGTAGATGCGCAGACCTGGGCGGCTGACACGCTGAATGCTTTCTACAACAGCTTTACCCTGGAAATACTTAAGAGTCAGTTCCAGTTCCGGCTTGATGTCGCCTTCAACTTTAAAATCTTCAATAAAGCCTTCTTCCTTCAGCACGTTGGCAATTGCCACTTTCAGCTTGGAGGAAGGCATGGTGACCGCAGCTTTATTCGCGGCCTGACCGTTACGGATACGGGTCAGCATATCCGCGATCGGATCTTGCATGCTCATCTGTCTTTACTCCCGTGATTCAATTGGTGACAATTACCAGCTAGCCTTTTTCAGACCCGGGATTTCACCGCGCATAGCGGCTTCACGGACCTTAATACGGCTCAACCCGAACTTCCGCAGGAAACCATGCGGACGACCTGTTTGACGGCAGCGGTTACGCTGACGAGACGGGCTGGAATCACGCGGCAGAGTCTGCAGCTTGAGAACAGCATTCCAACGATCTTCGTCGGTTGCGTTCACATCAGAGATGATAGCTTTCAGTTCAGCGCGTTTAGCGAAGAATTTATCAGCTAAAGCCACGCGCTTTACTTCGCGTGCTTTCATTGATTGCTTAGCCATTAAGTAACCCTACCTTACTTGCGGAACGGGAAGTCAAAGGCAGCCAGAAGAGCGCGGCCTTCTTCATCAGATTTCGCAGTAGTGGTAATGGTAATATCCAAACCACGAACGCGGTCGACTTTATCGTAGTCGATTTCTGGGAAGATGATCTGCTCACGGACACCCATGCTGTAGTTACCACGACCATCAAATGACTTAGCGGACAGGCCACGGAAGTCACGGATACGCGGTACAGCAATAGTGATCAGGCGCTCAAAGAACTCCCACATGCGTTCGCCACGCAGGGTTACTTTACAGCCGATCGGATAGCCCTGACGGATTTTGAAGCCTGCAACTGATTTGCGTGCTTTGGTGATCAACGGCTTTTGACCGGAGATTGCTGTCAGATCCGCTGCTGCGTTATCCAGCAGTTTCTTGTCAGCGATCGCTTCACCAACACCCATGTTCAGGGTGATCTTCTCGACCCGAGGGACTTGCATGACAGAATTGTAGTTAAACTCAGTCATGAGTTTACCAACTACTTCGTCTTTGTAGTAATCATGCAGTTTCGCCATCGTACTACTCCAAATTACTTGATAGTTTCGCTGTTAGACTTGAAGAAACGGACTTTTTTGCCGTCTTCGAATCTAAAGCCTACACGGTCAGCCTTGCCGGTTGCCGCATTGAAGAGTGCAACGTTAGAAACCTGAATTGCAGCTTCTTTTTCAACGATGCCACCTGGTTGGTTCAGGGCCGGAACCGGCTTCTGATGTTTCTTAACCAGGTTGATACCTTCAACAATGAGCTTGCCGGAAGACAAGACATTCTTAACTTTACCGCGTTTACCTTTATCTTTACCGGTTAACACGATAACTTCGTCATCACGACGGATTTTCGCTGCCATGATTCGCTCCTTTAGAGTACTTCTGGTGCCAGAGAGATAATTTTCATGAACTTCTCGGTACGAAGCTCACGAGTTACCGGCCCAAAAATACGCGTACCGATGGGCTGCTCGCTGTTATTGTTGAGAATAACGCATGCATTACCATCGAAGCGAATGACAGAACCGTCCGGGCGACGAACACCCTTCTTGGTGCGCACCACTACCGCCTTCAGCACATCACCTTTTTTGACCTTACCACGCGGAATTGCTTCCTTGATGGTGATCTTGATGATGTCGCCTACGCCTGCGTAGCGACGGTGCGAGCCACCCAGAACCTTGATACACATTACGCGACGTGCACCGGAGTTGTCGGCGACGTTCAGCATAGTCTGTTCTTGGATCATTTTAGTGCTCCGCTAATGTCAACTACTACTGAGACCCAAAATCGAGCCGTTAAATATCCCCATATCGAGGGCGCGGCATTATAACACCGGAAATCGGATATGGGTAGAAAAAATAAACGGCTCATCGCTGAGCCGTTTATCCGTTGAGAATACGGCCCTATTACAGAACCGCTTTCTCTACGACGCGAACCAGCGTCCAGGACTTAGTCTTGGACAGCGGACGGCATTCGTGGATTTCGACCACGTCACCGATACCGCATTCGTTGTTCTCGTCATGTACGTGCAGTTTGGTCGTACGCTTGATGAACTTACCGTATACCGGGTGTTTCACCACACGTTCGATAGCAACAACGATGGATTTCTCCATTTTGTTGCTAATTACACGACCTTGCAGAGTACGGATTTTATCGGTCATTACGCACCCGCCTTCTGAGTCAGTAAAGTCTTAACGCGTGCAACATCACGACGCACTTGCTTCAGCAGGTGAGTCTGTTGCAGCTGGCCACTTGCAGCCTGCATGCGCAGGTTGAACTGCTCACGCAGCAGATTCAGCAGCTCAGCGTTCAGCTCTTCAACGCTTTTTTCACGCAGCTCTTTTGCTTTCATTACATCACCGTCTTAGTTACAAAGGTGGTTTTGATAGGCAGTTTCGCTGCTGCCAGGCCGAAGGCTTCACGGGCCAGCTCTTCCGGAACACCGTCCATTTCATACAGGACTTTACCCGGCTGAATCAAGGCAACCCAGTACTCCACGTTACCTTTACCTTTACCCATACGAACTTCCAGCGGCTTCTCGGTAATCGGTTTGTCCGGGAAAACACGGATCCAGATTTTACCTTGACGCTTAACTGCACGGGTCATAGCACGACGTGCTGCTTCGATCTGACGTGCAGTCAGACGACCACGGCCAACAGCTTTCAGACCGAAAGTGCCGAAGCTAACATCCGTACCCTGCGCCAGACCACGGTTGCGGCCTTTGTGCACTTTACGGAATTTTGTACGCTTTGGTTGTAACATCAGCGACGCTCCTTATTTACGGCCTTTACGCTGCTGCTTTTTAGGTTGAGCAGCCGGTTCCGGTTGTTCAACAGCAGCCATACCACCCAGGATCTCGCCTTTGAAGATCCATACCTTAACGCCGATTACACCGTAAGTGGTGTGCGCTTCAGAGGTGTTGTAGTCGATGTCAGCACGCAGAGTGTGCAGCGGTACGCGACCTTCACGGTACCATTCGGTACGTGCGATTTCCGCGCCGCCCAGACGGCCGCTAACTTCAACTTTGATACCTTTAGCGCCCAGACGCATTGCGTTCTGTACAGCACGCTTCATAGCACGACGGAACATAACGCGACGTTCCAGCTGTGAAGTGATGCTATCAGCAACCAATTTAGCGTCCAGTTCTGGCTTACGAACTTCGGCGATGTTGATCTGTGCAGGAACGCCAGCGATATCCGCTACGACCTTGCGCAGTTTTTCTACGTCTTCGCCTTTCTTACCGATAACGATGCCCGGGCGAGCGGTGTGAATAGTCACACGAATGCTCTTAGCCGGACGCTCGATAACGATACGAGATACGGACGCTTTAGCCAGTTCCTTAGTCAGGAACTGACGTACTTTAAAATCGCTGTCCAGGTTGTCAGCGAATTCTTTGGTGTTCGCGAACCAGGTAGAGTTCCATGGTTTGACAATACCCAGGCGAATACCATTAGGATGTACTTTCTGACCCATTGCTAGTCTCCAGAGTCTCAGCGATCGGACACAACCACAGTGATGTGGCTGGTGCGCTTCAGGATGCGATCTGCACGACCTTTCGCACGCGGCATAATGCGCTTCATGCTCGGGCCTTCGTCTACGAAAATTTTCGTAACTTTCAGATCGTCAATGTCAGCGCCATCGTTGTGTTCAGCGTTAGCAATGGCAGATTCCAGTACCTTCTTGACCAGTACAGCAGCTTTCTTGTTGGTGTAGGTCAGAATATCCAGGGCCTGCGACACTTTCTTACCGCGAATCAGGTCAGCTACAAGGCGAACCTTCTGAGCAGAAGAACGAGCATGGCGATGTTGAGCTAAAGTTTCCATCTCTTCCTCCTACCTTATTTCTTCTTCGCTTTTTTATCAGCAGCATGGCCGCGATAAGTACGAGTCGGTGCGAATTCACCCAGTTTGTGACCAACCATTTCGTCGGAAACAAAGACTGGAACGTGCTGACGACCATTATGGACAGCGATGGTCAAACCGATCATGTTAGGAAAGATCGTTGAACGACGGGACCAAGTGCGCAGGGGCTTCTTGTCTCCGCTTTCCACCGCTTTCTCTACCTTCTTCAGCAAGTGCAGGTCAATAAAAGGACCTTTCTTGAGAGAACGTGGCATGGCTTATCCTCTAAAATTATTTGCTACGGCGACGTACGATGAATTTATCAGTACGCTTGTTGCTGCGGGTCTTCTTACCTTTGGTCTGCAGGCCCCACGGGGAAACCGGGTGCTTACCAAAGTTACGACCTTCACCACCACCATGTGGGTGGTCGACTGGGTTCATCGCAGTACCGCGAACGGTAGGACGAATACCACGCCAGCGTGCAGCACCTGCTTTACCCAGAACGCGCAGCATATGCTCAGCATTGCCAACTTCGCCCAGAGTAGCGCGGCAGTCTGCTTCGACTTTACGCATTTCACCAGAACGCAGACGCAGGGTGACATAAGCACCATCACGAGCAACGATCTGAACGTAAGTACCAGCGGAACGTGCCAGCTGACCGCCTTTACCTGGTTTCATTTCTACGTTATGAACGGTAGAACCAACCGGGATATTGCGCATCGGCAGGGTGTTGCCTGCTTTGATTGCAGCATCAACGCCAGACTGAATCTGGTCGCCAGCTTTCAGGCCTTTAGGGGCCAGGATGTAACGGCGCTCGCCATCTTTGTACAGAACCAGCGCGATGTTCGCGGAACGGTTCGGATCGTACTCAAGACGCTCAACAACTGCCGGGATACCATCTTTGTTGCGTTTGAAGTCAACAATACGGTAAGCCTGCTTGTGGCCACCACCGATATGACGGGTGGTGATACGGCCATTGTTGTTACGACCACCGGATTTGCTGTTTTTTTCCAGCAACGGAGCAAAAGGTTTGCCCTTGTGCAGCTCAGGGTTAACCACTTTAACAACGTGGCGACGACCCGGAGATGTCGGTTTACATTTAACAACTGCCATTGTATTACTCCTCCGACTTACTCAGCGCCGCCAACGAAGTCCAGATTCTGGCCTTCCTTCAGGGTGACGTAAGCTTTTTTCCAGTCGCTACGACGACCGATACGCTGTCCGTGACGTTTAACTTTCCCTTTAACTACCAGGGTGTTAACGACTTCGACTTCGACTTCAAACAGTTTCTGCACAGCAGCTTTGATTTCTGCTTTAGTCGCGTCTTTAGCAACTTTGAGAACGATGGTGTTTGTTTTTTCCATCGCAGCAGACGCTTTTTCAGAAACGTGCGGTGCACGCAGCACCTTCAGCAGACGTTCTTCACGAATCATGCCAGCATCTCCTCAACTTGCTTAACAGCATCAGCAGTCATTACGACTTTGTCGAAGGCGATCAGGCTAACCGGGTCGATACCAGTTGCATCGCGTACGTCAACCTTGTGCAGGTTGCGCGCAGCCAGGAACAGGTTCTCGTCCAGCTCACCGGTGATGATCAGCACATCTTCCAGAGCCATGTCTTTCAGTTTCTGTGCCAGCAGCTTAGTTTTAGGCGCTTCTACAGAGAACGTCTCGACAACGATCAGACGATCCTGACGTACCAGTTCGGACAGAATGCTTTTCAGCGCGCCGCGGTACATCTTTTTGTTAACTTTTTGACTGTGGTCCTGCGGGCGAGCAGCGAAGGTTACGCCACCGGAACGCCAGATCGGGCTCTTAATAGAACCTGAACGCGCACGGCCGGTACCTTTCTGGCGCCACGGCTTTTTGCCTGAACCAGTTACTTCAGCACGAGTCTTCTGAGCACGAGTACCCTGACGAGCACCAGCTGCATAAGCAACTACAACCTGGTGAACCAGCGCTTCGTTGAAATCACGACCGAAGGTAGTTTCGGAAACAGTCAGCGCGCTCTGCGCGTCTTTCAATACTAATTCCATTGCTATCCCCTTACGCCTTCACAGCTGGTTTAACGATCAGGTCGCTACCGGTAGCACCCGGGACCGCGCCTTTAACCAGCAGCAGGTTGCGCTCAGCGTCAACACGTACTACGTCCAGGCTCTGAACAGTGACACGTTCGTTGCCCAGCTGACCTGCCATTTTCTTGCCTTTGAACACTTTGCCCGGAGTCTGGTTCTGACCGATAGAACCCGGAACGCGGTGAGACAAGGAGTTACCGTGCGTAGCGTCCTGGGTACGGAAGTTCCAGCGCTTAACGGTACCAGCAAAACCTTTACCTTTAGAGGTACCGGTTACGTCAACTTTTTTAACGTCAGCAAACAGTTCAACGCTAATGCTCTGACCTACGGTGAATTCTTCACCGTCGGCAAGACGGAATTCCCACAGGCCGCGGCCAGCTTCAACGCCAGCTTTAGCGAAGTGACCAGCTTCCGGCTTGGTTACACGGTTAGCTTTTTTAGCACCGGTGGTAACCTGAATTGCGCGGTAACCGTCGTTAGCCAGGTCTTTAACCTGTGCAACACGGTTTGCTTCAACTTCGATTACGGTTACTGGGATAGATACGCCATCTTCAGTGAAGATGCGGGTCATACCCACTTTTTTACCGACTAAACCAATCATTGTTTCAACCTCTCAATCGCTCGATGACCTGATTAACCCAGGCTGATCTGCACGTCTACACCGGCAGCCAGATCCAGACGCATCAGAGCATCAACGGTTTTCTCAGTTGGCTCAACGATGTCAACCAGACGCTTGTGAGTGCGAATTTCGTACTGATCGCGCGCATCTTTGTTGACGTGCGGAGAGATCAGAACGGTAAAGCGCTCTTTGCGGGTCGGCAGCGGGATCGGACCACGGACCTGCGCACCAGTGCGCTTAGCAGTCTCGACGATTTCCGCGGTTGATTGATCGATCAGACGATGATCAAACGCTTTAAGACGGATACGGATTCTTTGGTTCTGCATGAGACCAGAGCTCCAATTATTTATAGACGAAATGGTTACTCCTCATACCCATTACGATTGATGGGAGAGTGTAACCGTTCTTACATAGTTCCCCGATTGGGAACATTGTTTGATAGCTAAAAGCTCTATCAGGGTTCATATCGAACCGGCCTGCCAATTTTGACAGGCCCGCGCATTATACGCAAAATCGGACCCAACACAAGGGCTGCGTAGAAAATCATCATTTATATTTGCGAGGCTGCTGGAGAAAGTGGTGTTGCCGGCTGAAAAATAGCAAACAGAGTGGATTACCGCGCGTAAAGCCAGCCATCGCACTTTGCCGTTCGCACCTTGCCCGGTCAGAATCGACGTAAACAACTCATCCGCCGGGGTATCGCATGTACATGACCCTCCCCTTCCTGCTTTTCTACTGCGGGTTTTCTCTGGCGCTCTGCTGGCACGACCTGCGGCATGGGCTGCTTCCCGACCGTTTGACCTGTCCCCTGCTCTGGCTTGGCCTGCTGTTTTATCTTTGTCTGATGCCGACGGGCCTGGAAAATGCCGTCTGGGGTGCTATCGCGGGGTATCTGGCCTTTGCTTTAGTCTACTGGGTTTACAGAGGGGTTCGTGGGTATGAGGGGTTAGGCTATGGCGATGTGAAATTTCTTGCCGCTCTCGGCGCCTGGCACGGCTGGCAGTCGCTGCCGCAGCTGGTATTCATGGCGACGCTCATCGCCTGCGCCACGCTGCTACTGCGCGTCGTTATCTTGAATCGCCGAGGGGTTATGAACAACCCGCTGCCGTTTGGCCCTTTTTTGGCTGCAGCGGGTTTTTACTGTGGATGGCAAACGCTTTTAGTCAGCAACTTTAATCTGTGACTGGAGATAATTTTGCAGGCCAATTTTACCGATCAGGTCCAGCTCGGTTTCCAGCCAGTCAATGTGGCCTTCCTCATCGGCAAGGATTTCAATCAGCATATCGCGGCTGACATAATCGTGGACGCTGTCAGCATAGGCGATAGCCTCGCGTAAATCTTTGGCGCCTTCCAGCTCCAGCCTTAAATCGGACTGCAGCATCTCCTCAACGTCTTCACCGATACCCAGCTTGCCAAGATCCTGCAGATTGGGCAGTCCTTCAAGAAACAAAATACGCTCGATATATTTATCGGCGTGCTTCATTTCATCAATGGATTCATGGTATTCGACATCGTTGAGGCGCATCAGGCCCCAGTTCTTGAACATCCTGGCATGGAGAAAGTACTGATTTATTGCGACAAGCTCATTTCCCAATAATTTATTGAGATAACTTATGACTTTGACATCACCTTTCATTATATAGTCCCTCCGCTTCCACTCATTGAAGCGTAGTTCGCACTATATAGATGTCAAAGAAAAGCCGGAGATCTCAGGCGATCTCTTTATATTCCGGCATGTGAGTTAATTCATCTTCCATGATCTCGCGAGCAGCGCGGACGCATTTACCACATTGATTTCCAACGGGAATAAACTTACGCAACTGCTGAAAAGATTGAGGGTGAAATTGACGCACGGCCTGACGAATTTTTTTATCGTTTACACCATTACACAAACAAACGTACATATTCACTCCCGTTCAATTTATGCTCAAAGTGTAAATGAGAATAGTTATGATTACAATAGTCTCTCTATATAATCGATCCGATAAGGCATTTTTTTATATTAGTCGTTCTCGCGCTTAGCGGGTCTAAATGACGGGCAGCAAAAAGGGCGCCGAAGCGCCCTTTTAATTCAGAACTAAAGGATTAGCTCAGAACTTTAGCAACAACGCCCGCACCTACAGTACGGCCGCCTTCACGGATTGCGAAACGCAGACCGTCGTCCATCGCGATCGGGTGGATCAGGGTAACAACCATTTTGATGTTGTCGCCCGGCATTACCATCTCTACGCCTTCCGGCAGTTCGATGGTGCCAG
>NZ_CACSIS010000047.1:0-26333 GCF_902705905.1 Klebsiella sp. 18074
ACCATCGGAATATAAAACGTCGGATACGGCCGATGCTGGGGTTCAAATCATTTCGCCGTGCACAGACGATACTGGCAGGCATTGAGTTAGTCCACATGATACGCAAAGGGCAGCTTCAGCATCCGTACGGTGATGGATTGTCCGCAGCGGAGCAATTTTATCTGTTAGCTGCCTGAAAAAGCGGCAGCGGAACTTTTGCTGACTTGTCTACGCTAATGCGGCAGAGCCCTCCTGCGGGGTATCGCTTTCCTGATAGGGACGAGACAAATGCGCCGGTACGGCGTTCAGATTTCTGTCATCTGTAATATGACCTGAAGGTCATAACTGAATGGATAGGTCAATAACAGAAAGTCAGAATAAATTAGATTATTTATTTAAATCAATTTGTTATGTATTTTTTTAGCGCCCGCAAAGAAAAAGGGGTATGCATTTTTGTGAACTCAAACACAAATCTCAACGACACTGGTTGCGTTATTTGTGTGGTCGGGAGTAACCTTCAAGCAAGTTGATCATGGTTGTACATAGACAAGTATACCTGTTATTTGTTTGAACCCTTAAACTTTGACAGCCATTATGAGGCCAAGTGTTATGTCGTTAAATTCAAAACTTGAACCCGAACTCATTCTCCTGAATGAGGCTCCCCAGAACAGAAACTCCCTGTTCAGTTCTGTCAGTAAGTTATTACTTTCAAAAAACTATGTAGAACCGAGCTACCCGGAGGCATTGATTGCCCGGGAAGAAAATCATCCCACGGCAATGCAGCTGGAAAGAATGGGGGTCGCCATCCCTCATGTCGATGTCGAACATGTTCGGGAAGAAAAACTGGTCGTAGTCACTTGCCCTGAGGGGATCGTATTTAATCAGGCTGAGGATCCCGACTGCACTATGAAGGTGAATGTCATTTTCTTTTTATTGCTGAAAGAAAAAGATGCACATCTCGAATTTCTGATGAAGCTAATTTCGCTTTTTCAGCGCAGCAATGAAATGGACCAGATCCTTTGGGCGAAATCAAAGGATGATGTTATGGAGCTTCTGGCAAAGAGTCTGTATTAAACCGTCTTAACGTTTGTTCTCATTACCTCGCTATTCTTATTACTATATCTGGAGTCTGAAATGAACAAGAAAATTATCTTCGCCTGTACCAGTGGTATTGCGACTTCTGCAGTAGCAACTGAAAAAGTAGTTCAGTACTGCAAAAGCCAGGGTATTAACGTTGAACCCATGCAGTCAAATATCGGCACCATTGGCCAACAGGATGGTATGGCTGATTTAATTATCGTGACATCGGCGGTTAAGACGGAACTGAAAACCCCGGTCCTGAATGGTCTTCCTTTGCTGACCGGATTTGGCGAAGAAGAATTACTGGAAAAAATCGTAGCTATCCTTAAACAATAAAGGTGAGCATGATGGATAAAGTATTTTCCGCCGTCCAGTATCTTCTGGGGCTCGGGCCGACGGTCATGTTGCCGATAATTATATTTATCATGGCAATGTGTCTTCAGACAGGTTTCAGCCGGGCATTACGCTCGGCACTGACCATCGGTATGGGTTTCATCGGCATCTTTCTGGTCTTTGGTTTACTGGTTGACAGCCTGGGGCCGGCTGCCAAAGAAATGGTCAGCCACACCGGGATCGATTTACCGGTTGTTGACCTGGGCTGGACTCCGCTGGCTGCCATTGCATGGGCCTCGCAGGTCGCACCATTTGTTGTACCGATGACGCTCGGTATTAACGTACTGATGCTAACCCTGAACTGGACCAAGACGGTCAATATCGATGTCTGGAACTTCTGGCATTTCTCGATGGTCGGCGCCATGGTTTACGGGGTGACGGGCAGCTTCTTCTTTGGCCTGCTGATTGCCGGTGTCACCGCAGCGATTACCCTTGTGATGGCTGACTGGTGTGCTCCGATGATCCAGAAGTACTTCAACCTGCCGGGGATTTCGCTACCCACACTGTCATCGGTTATTTTCTTCCCGATCGGCGTACTGGGGAATATGGTGCTCGATAAAATCCCGGGTATTAACAAACTGAATGCTGATCCGGATCAGATCCAGAAGCGCTTTGGCGTCTTTGGTGAGCCGATGATGCTGGGGGTGATTCTGGGGGCAGGGATTGGCCTGCTGGCAGAATATGATGTCAAAGGTGTCCTTAACCTGGCGATGAGCCTCGGTGCGGTAATGCTGATTATGCCCCGCATGGTTAAGTTGCTGATGGAAGGCCTGCTGCCGCTGTCTGACGCTGTGCGTAGCTTCCTCAAAAAACGTTACCCAGACCGTCACGATCTGTATATCGGTCTGGATATCGCGGTTGCGGTGGGGCATCCGTCAGTACTGTCTACTGCGCTGCTGCTTATCCCCGTCGCGGTATTGCTGGCGGTGGTTCTGCCAGGTAACCGTTTGCTGCCACTGGGTGACCTGGCGAATATCTGGGTACCGATTTCCATGGTGGTACTGGCCTGTCGAGGCAATATTGTCAGGGCGTTCATCATTGGCATTCCATGCCTGGCTATGAACCTGTATGTGGCTTCGGCCGCAGCGCCAATCCTGACCAAAATTGCAAGGGATATGAATTTCCCGATGAAAACGGGCGGTGAAATTTCCAGCCTGCTGGATGGTGGTAACCCGTATCGTTTCTGGGCAGTCAAAATCTTTGAAGGCAATACCATTGCTCTGGTTCTTATTCCTGTCATCTTCCTGCTGTGCCTGTGGTTATATCGTGTAACTAAAAAACAGCTGAAAGCGGAAGAGGTAGCAGAAAACGAAGCAGCCTCGGCTGATATTCCGGTAGCAAAATAATCCTGTCTATTCAGAAGCAGAGGGAACCTGCTTCTGAATAAAAACAAACGTTGTCCCTTGCAAAAAAAGGGGAGAGTGATGTATACGATCGGAATCGATATTGGCACGACTAATTGTAAGGTGTGTTTGTTCGCCATTCCTTCTCTGGAATTAATTAATCAGTATAGTTTCAGAACGCCAAAAATTGTGGACGGAGAAAATACTGATTTTGATGTTCGCCTCATCTGGGACGGGGTTCTCCATGGACTCAGAACGATAACGAATATTCTGGATGATGGAGAACAAATCAGCGCAGTAGCGGTCGCCAGTGTGGGAGAAGCCGGTGTCCTGCTGGATGATAATGATAATGTCATTGGTCCGTCACTGACATGGTATGACACCCGTCCGAAACAGCAGCTGGAAAACATTATTTCTGCCATGGATATTGAGCATATCTATGAAATAACCGGTATCCCAGCGCATTCAAATTACAGTATTAATAAAATTAAGTGGCTGCAGGATAATATCAGTAATGCGTGTGAAGGACGGAAATGGTTATGCCTGGCGGAATACATTGCCTTTAAATTATCCGGCGTCAAACGCTCAGAATATTCCCTGGCATCACGGACGATGGCATTAAACATCGCTGAGATGAACTGGGATGAACAGCTCATTAATGCTGCAGAACTTTCCCCTTCGTTATTCAGTCCGTTGGTCCAGGCGGGGGAGGCGATAGGCACCGTCACGTCTGGTGTTTCTGAGCTGACCGGACTGACAACGAATACCCGTGTCGCCATCGCCGGGCATGATCATATGTGCGGTTCTGTGGCTGTCGGATTGACCAGTGAAGATCAGATTCTGAATTCCACAGGAACGACAGAGGGATTACTGGTAGTGACCGAAACGATCAACAACACCGGGCGGTTCTTCCGTGCCCGGGTGTCAAATGGCGTGCATGTGCTTCCGGGGCTCCATTCCCTGTATGCCTCACTGCCGTCTGCCGGTTATGCCATTGAATGGTTCAGAAATCTCTTTGAGCTCGATATGCCCGCCTTCCTGAGAATGGTGGATACGCTGCGTAACGAGCATGACATGGCTATAGATGGCGCGCTTGACGGTATCTTCATTCCCCATCTGCGGGGCAGCGGTCCGCCGGACAGAAACACCTGGTCACGTGCGTTAATTTATGGTCTTGATGATAAGTCCCGACCGGAAGATGTCCTGCGCTTTGTGTTCCAGGGGTTGTGCTTTGAACTGCGAAACCTGCTGGATTTATACGAAACGTTGACCGGGAAAGATTATCCGGTCGTGAATGTGATTGGGGCTGCCTGTAAAAACCCGTACTGGTTGCAGCTTAAGGCCAATATTCTTAACCGGGAAATTGTCGCCTGTAATGTCAATGAGGCCGTGAGTAAAGGGGCCGCCATGCTGGCAGCGAAAGCCGCAGGTGTGGAAGTAGAGTGTCTGCCCGGAACAGCTGAAGAACAGACCCGACGCTACCTGCCGGAAAGTGATGCCGTGGCGCACTATCAGGCAATTTACACTCAGGTCTATAAGCCGCTTTATGAGTCCAAGATGCGTACTGAGCGTCTCTTTAATGGAGTTAACTAATGAAAGCCAGCGTTTACTACAGTAAAAATGATATCCGGTATGAAGATGTTGAGGTGCCAGAAATTGGCGACGGCGACATGCTCATCAAAATGCACTCCTGTGGCCTGTGCGGTACCGACATTCATAAAGCACAGCACCAGACGGTGACCGGCCCGGTGATCCTCGGCCATGAAGTGTCGGGGGAAGTGGTGAAAATCGGCAAGGATGTCACTCGCTACCGGGTTGGTGAACGGGTGGTGACCGCCATTCATGTTCCCTGCTTTAACTGCCATTACTGTGACCGGGGGTTCTTCACCCTGTGCGACCAGTTCAAGAAAACGAATCTGGAACCCGGTGGGTTCAGTGAGTTTATTCGTATCCCACGCCTGCATGTTGAGCATCTGACGCACCGAATTATCGACAGTCTTGACTGGGATAGGGCGGCAATGATTGAGCCTGTCGCCTGCTGCCTGCATGGCCTGAAATCGTCCAATATCCATCCGAAAGATACGGTGCTGGTACTGGGATCCGGGACCATTGGGCTGGTCAGCGCTCAGCTGGCGGCCCTGAAAGGTGCCTCGACTGTAATTGTTTCCGATTTTTCCCGGTTCAAGCGTGAACTGGCGCTGAAGGTAGGGGTCACCCATGCGATCGACCCGGCAAACGAAGATGTCGAAACCCGAGTGGCAGAAATCACCCAGGGGAAAGGCCCGGATGTGGTGATCATCGCCGCCGGGGTTTCGTCCCTGGTTTCTCAGGCCGTCAATGTTGTACGCCGTGGGGGAAGAATTGTTGTGTTCTCACCATTTGATAAAAATCCGGTCGTGGAAATTGATGCCGGCAGGCTGTTCCGTGATGAAATCTCCATCGTGGGCACCTATTCATTGACGCCTTATGAGATGAAAGAAGCGATTGAGATTGTGGAAAAAGACAAAATCAATACGAAGGACATGATCACCCATACCTGGCCGCTGTCCCGTATTCCTGAAGCGATTGAGTTTGCTTCCAATCCGGATAATGACGTTCTGAAAATCATTATTAAAGCTGACGCATGACGGATGTGCCCCCGTAAATCTGTACGGGGGCTCTGCGGGAAGGAAAGTGTTGCCGTACGGAAACAATATGTGGGGCTGAAACTGTGAAGTTGGTCATATAGTTTAATTTTTGAAAACGCTGTATTATCAAGAGTTGTTCATACTTGTATACAGATGATCTACACACAGGAGAAGCACTACATGAGTACCATACTGCAAGACTCTGAAATTCCATTATATATGCAGGTTTCTGAGTGGGTTCGCGGAAAAATTTACAAAGGCGAACTGAGTAAAGGAGACAGAATCCCCTCTGAAAATCAGATCATGGAGATTCTTCAGGTCAGCCGGGGCACGGTAAAGAAAGGTGTCACCATGCTTGTCAATGAGGGGTTGCTGGTTCAGGTGCAGGGAAAGGGGACTTTTGTGAAGAAAGAAAATATCTCCTACTCCCTGGGGGAAGGATTGTTATCTTTCGCGGAATCGCTTGAAAGTCAGCACTTATCTTTCACGACTGAGGTGATTGACTCTTATATAGAGAAGGCTTCAAAAGGGGTGGCAGCAAAGCTGCAGATAGAACCTGGTACACCCATTTTTTATCTTAAACGGATCCGTAGTGTGGATGGGGAAAGGGTTATGTTGATTGAAAACAGGATCAATATTTCGCTGTGTCCGGGAATAACTGAAGTTGATTTCAATAAGCAAAACTTGTTTCAGACCGTCGAAGCCATGACGGGGCGAAAAATTGAATATTCCGAAAGCCGCTATGCCGCAAAAATTGTGGGTAGCGAACGGGGACACTATCTGGAAGTGAATGAAGAAGCACCGGTGCTTCATCTGGAACAACTGGTATTCCTCGACAATCACATGCCATTTGATTTCGGAAATGTCTGGCTGAAATCAGATAAATATTATTTGGGTACAGTACTTCAACGAAGAAAGAGGTAAATATCATGCCATTAGTAAACGGTAATATCCTGCTCGATCGTATTCGTGAAAAAGGTGTCCTGGCGGGTGCATTCAATACCACCAACCTGGAAACCACCATTTCTATCCTGGACGCGATTGAGCGTTCAGGGTTACCTAACTTTATTCAGATTGCACCGACAAACGCAAAATTGTCAGGTTACGATTATATCTATGAAATCGTGCGGAAACGCGCTGCGATCATGGATGTGCCAGTCAGTCTTCACCTTGACCATGGTAAAGAGCTGGATGATGTTAAGCGGGCTGTTCGTGCAGGCTTCACATCCGTGATGATTGACGGTGCAGAGTTGCCATATGAAGAGAATATTGCGTTTACTAAAGAGGCTGTAGATTTCTGTAAATCCTTTGGCGTACCTGTAGAAGCGGAACTTGGCGCGATTCTGGGTAAAGAAGATGACCACGTCAGTGAGGCCGACTGTAAGACGGATGTAAACCAGGTTCGTCGGTTTGTGGAAGAAACCGGGTGTAGCATGCTGGCGGTTTCTGTCGGTAACGTTCACGGCCTGGAAGATATTCCGCGCATTGATATTCCGTTGCTGCAGAAAATTGCCAAAGTATGCCCATGCCCGCTGGTTATTCATGGTGGTTCCGGCATTGATGAAGATATTATCCGTAGTTTTGTAAAATATAACGTCGTAAAAGTTAATATTGCCAGCGATCTGCGTAAGGCATTTATTACCACCGTGGGTCAGGCGTGGACTCAAAATAACAATGAAGCGAATCTGGCTAAAGTGATGTCCGAGGCGAAAGCGGCAGTAGAAGCGGATGTTTACAGTAAAATTCTGATGATGAACCGCGCCTCCTGATAAACCATTGTTCTGAATTCAGCTAGCAGAGTTGGAAGTAAAATATGATCAGAGAAAATATTCGTGTTGTTAACAGCACGGGCCTGCACGCACGTCCGGCAGCCACCTTTGTCAAAACACTGAAGAAATATGAGTCTTCAGTAACCCTGGTGAATAACGGCAAGGAAACGGCGATTAAAGGGCTCATGAGTGTATTAGGCGCCGGTGTTAAAGGTAAGTCCAGTATTGAAATCATCTGTGAAGGCCCTGATGAACAGGCTCTGATGGATGAGATTAAAGGGTTATTTGCCAGCGGCTTTGGCGAGAAAGAATAATAATCCATTTTATTCCCGGGAATGTTTGATATCCCCGACTGGTCTATATTCATCCCCGAAAGGGAGGTAATACTGTGGCTCAAAAATGGTTACAACGGATCTTACTTGTCAATGATGACGGTATTGACGCACCGGGAATTAAATTACTTGAAGGTGTGGCACAACAGCTCGCCGATGAAGTCTGGATCGTGGCACCTGCAACTGATAAAAGCGGCGTGGCCAACTCTGTCAGCCTGAGGGAGCCTGTCCGTGTGGAGCAACGTGGGGAACGCCGGTTCGCTGTCCATGGTACTCCGGCTGATTGTGTCACGGTGGCTGTCCGGCAGTTGATGAAGGAACAGCCCCCACAGCTGTTACTTTCAGGTATTAACAACGGCTCCAATATCGGTTTTGAAACCGTACTTTCCGGCACGGTCGGGGCTGCAATCACAGGCCTCCTGCTCGGCATTCCATCGGTCGCACTGAGTCAGGACAAACGACCTGAGGATGCTGTTAACTGGCGTACCGCAGAAGCCTTTTGTCTACCCGTTCTGGATACATTAATCAGCCGTGGATTGCCGGCGGACTGTTGCCTGAACATTAACTTCCCTGACCTGCCTGCGGAAAAGATCAGGGGAATTAAAGCCACACGGCAGGGTATCGGCAAAGTGAAAGGATTACAGGTCGTTCCCACGACAGATCCACACGGAGAAAATTATTTCTGGATCCGGGTGGAGCATGGGGTCACAACTTTTCCTGAACACAGTGAGGCCGGGGCAGTTTCTGAAGGATATATCTCTGTCACGCCCTTAATGTTTGAAAGAACGGCCACGGAAAGCTGGCATCAACTTTCCGAGATCCTGAATTCGCCGCAATAGTCCTTGACATGGCAGGTACGTTTGTCGCCCTTGTGGGGGGCGACATTTTTTTCACATTCTTATGTTTAACTCTGATAGCAATGAGTGAGGTCATGATGAAGGCGCTGAATTTGTATGGTGTACAGGATGTTCGCTATGAAGACGTGCGGAAACCTGAAATTGAAGCTGCAAATGATGTTCTTATTAAAGTCCATACGGCAGGTATATGTGGTTCTGATATATCGCGCTTTGGTAAAATTGGATCATATAACCCCGGTCTGACTTGGGGGCATGAGTTTTCCGGTACCGTGGAGAACACGGGGAGTGGGGTGACATCGGTCAGGAAAGGCGACCGTGTCACGGCCTGTAACTGTTTTCCCTGCTTCCATTGTGATTACTGTCAACAGGGCAATTATGCCCGGTGCACGGACCTGAAGGTGTTGGGTGGCCATGTCAGCGGTGCTTTTGCTGAATATATTCGGATGCCGGCGGAGAATGTCCTCAAATTACCAGACACGATGGACTTCGCGACCGCAAGCTTCATTGAGCCATCCAGTGTGGTTGTACATGGCATGCGACAGGTCGATATCAAACCGGGGAGCAGTGTGGCCATTGTCGGGTGCGGTACTATCGGCTTACTGGCCGTTCAATGGGCAAAAATCTGTGGTGCGGGAGATGTGTTCGCATTTGACACCGACGAAATGAAACTCACCGTCGCGGCGAAAACCGGGGCAACGGAAACGTTCTGCGTCAAAGATGAAAACCATTTATCCCGATTCCTGGAGGTCACCCATAACGCCGGTGTTGATGTCGTCTTTGAATCATCCGGAAACGCGGCCGGGATCGGCTCATCCCTGCTTCTGGCGGCCAAAGGTGGCACGGTGGTACTGCTGGGCATCCCTTACGGTGACGTTGCTTTGCCCCGGCTGAATTTTGAAAAAATTGTGCGCAATGAGCTAAAGGTCATTGGTTCATGGAACTCTATCTCTGCGCCGTTTCCGGGAAAAGAGTGGCAGACCTCCATCCATTACCTCAGCACCGGTCAGATTGATGTCTCCCCATTAATTACTAAACGCGTGTTACTGGAAGATGTTCCGTCGGTTTTACCGGGGCTTTATAACCGGGAAGCGTTTTTCGTTAAGGTCCTGATCAACGTTGAAGCGTTATCCTGAGGATCGTATGGAAGATTGTATTTCTCATCATCACTTATGTTATGCATGGGAGTAATATGAAACCGTTGCATGAATTTATTATTCTGAATCATTTTTATTACTGCTTTCTTATGGCGATTAAACTCAGAAAATGCAATCTTCCCTCTGTGGACGGTATCCCCCCAAAAATCTTTATGAAGCAGTGGCTTTCTGTTGCACAGAAAAAACAACTGTTTGATAAACTTGTCTATGATGAAATTCAGTGGCTGCTCGAAAGTCTTTCAGATAAGGGGACGACATTTCAGGAGTTCGAATTTAATATTGAGCTGATTTACCATCGCTCTTTGGAGATGATTAAAGAGCAGGAAGTCCTGGTGCCCTCTGTCAATTGTATTAACGCTAACCGGACAGACAGGTCAGTTTCGTTTTCATAAAATCGATAAATGTCTGCACTTTTGCTGGTAACAATCTCGTTTCAGTCAGTACCCAAACAGACTGTGGTGTGCCCTGCCATTCGGGTAACACTTCAATCAGCATATCAGCATATCAGCATAGCTTCGAGCGCCTAGACAAGCATTGCCGAGTTAAGGGAAAGCGTTTTTATTTTGCAGAGTTGTATGCCAGTTCCGAACGCAAAGGATCTTTCAAGCGAACGTAAGGGTATCTCATAAAAGCCAGTTTTCTCCGTATCTCCACGACCTGCGACAGCAGCTGAGGAACAGGTCAGAAATTACGTCAACAGCCTCCGGCAGCAACTGCGACAAAATACCCGGTGATTAAAAACCATACAGCGCTGGCACTGCCAGCAGTGGTTAAAGATTGCTCGGTACATACTGGCAGTAGATAAATCAAAATTTCATCATCTGATGATCTGGTTTTCAATTGTCCTGCTTCCTCTTGCTGAGGACTATCTCAATCCTGACTGAGATATCGCAACAGCAAGGGGCTATATATGGAAAAGGGTATGGAAAAGGGTAAAAAGAACGCGGAAGCGAAGGTCGGTAATGAAGCATCTTCACCGAGGGCAGGCGCACTACAGTCCGCACTTTATCTGTTGTCTGCCTGAAAAAACGGCAGCGAAACTTTTGCTGACTTGGCTACGCTAATGCGAAAGAGCAGCGGAACGGCCCCCATAAGCAGGGAGGTAACGTTTAACGCCAGCAGCGCCAGCAGCAGGCAGGCGATGCGCATTTTCATCCGCGCCTCCTGACCAGCCAGACAAAGCACGGCGCCCCGACCAGCGCCAGCACCGCGCCCGTCGGAAGCTCCGCGGGCCAGGCCAGAGCGCGGGCGAGAATATCCGCCAGCAGCATAAATATGCCCCCCAGCAGCACCGCCATCGGCAGCAGGACGCGGCAATCCTGGCCCACCCACAGCCGCGCGAGGTGCGGAACCAGCAGACCGATAAACGCCACCGGCCCCGCCACGCTGACGCAGGCGCCGGTCAGCCGCAGCCGGGAAAGATTTACCCCCAGCGAGTGGGCGGTGCTATCGCCGACGTGGAGTAAATTCAGGGCGTTCGCCAGCAGAAACACGCCGGGAATAATCAGCGCCGCAAAGGGAAACAGCTGCCAGAACTCCGGCCAGCGAACGTGCGAAACGTCCCTGGCCAGCCAGTATAAAATGCCGTAGGCGCGATCTTCGGCCTGCAGCAGCGTGACGCGGGTTAGCGCCATGCACAGCGACGACAGGGCGATCCCTGCGAGGATCAGCCGGTTGCGATCGAGCTCCTGACGCCAGCCGCCGCCGGCCGCCATCACCAGCAGCCAGCTGACGCCGCCGCTGCAGGCGGCAATAAATGCCAAAGAGTAGCTCGCCAGCGGCACCGGGCTGAAGGCGCTGGTCAGCGACATCGCCAGCGCCGCGCCGCTGTTGATGCCGAGCAGGGACGGAGAGGCCAGCGGATTGTGGGTCAGAATTTGCAGCAGCGCGCCCGAAAGCGCCAGGCTACGCGGCAGGCGCAGATTAAGCACCAGCGCCTGGGCCAGAGAGGGTTTTTTGGGGGCCAGCAGCGCCTGCAGGGCCTCCAGCGGCGCAATGGGGATCGGCGAAAAGCCAAACAGGCTCAGCCACAGCAGGCCCGCCAGCCCGACCGGCGACAGCCCCCAGATCGGCAGAGCGGAACGGGATGATTTCATTGCTGCCCGTCGACCGCCCGGTGGTGAATGATTTTAACCGCATCAGCGGCGATGCGTTCGGCGGCAAACATGCCGCGCATCCGCGCCCAGCTGTTGCTGTCCACGGCGGCCACCTGCAGCATCTGCCATAGCGGGTCCTGCTGCCATTTGCGCACGATGCTTTCCGTCCGATAGTGGGCCACAAACAGCCACTGCGGGTTGATGGCCAGCAGCTGCTCGAGGCCAATCGTCGCCATTGGCACGCCGCCGATGGCCGCCGGAACCGACAGCCCCAGCGCGCTCAGCACGCTGCCGGTATAGGTATCGCGCGAATGGAGGTTGAACTGCTGTTCGCGGGAGGTGCCGAAGACCACGCTGACGCCTGCCGGCAGCTGAGCGGCGAAATCGGCCATCCACCGGCGGTGCTGCGCCAGACGCTGCTGCATAAGCGAGTCCTGGCCGACGACTTTGCCGATAATGGCCGCCGACTGCAGGTTTTCGGCATAGGTTTCATTGCGCGACTTTAGCAGCAGCACCGGAGCGATTTGCCGCAGGGCGGCATAAATACCGCGATGACGGCTGCTATCGGCCACGATCAGGTCCGGGCGCAGGGCGCTAATCGCCTCCAGAGAGGGCTGGGCGCGGGTGCCGACCGACCGCCACGGCTTCAGGCGCGCGCGGACCTCGGGCAGAATGCGCGCGGGTCGTTATCGTCAGCGATGCCAACGGGGCTGAGGTCAACCGCCGCCAGCGCGTCGGCGAAAGAGAGCTCCAGCACGACGATCCGCTGCGGGGTTTTATCGAGGGTAAACTGCCCCTGCAGATCCTCGACCGTCACGGCAAAAGCCGGGCCGCCGAGCGCCAGCAGCGCGGCAAAGACAAGACGTAAAATAGCCAACATACTCACTCCACAATGGCGGGACGCTTCAACCGTCCCGCCGATATCAACCAGCAACAGCGCCGCCTCAGGTCAAGGCGGCGAACGGGCAGTGTCAGAATTTCAGCGATCCCTGCAGGTACAGGGTGCGCGGCTGACCGGCGTAAATGCCTTTGTTGTTGTCGTCATACGAGCGGGTGTAGTACTCGTGGTCGAAGATATTCTTCACCCCGACCGCGAGGTTGAGGTCGGCCATCTGCGGACCAAAATCGTAGGCGACGCGCGCCCCCCACAGCATAAAGCCCGGGATGCGGCCGGTGCTGCCGTCGGCGCTCTCCTCGACGGTGTTGGCGTTGTCGGCAAACTGGCTGGACTGGAAATCGCTATTGAGGTTGAAGGTCCAGCTGCCCGGCTTATAGTCGACGCCGAGGGTGCCTTTATGCTTCGGTGAGAAGGGGACCTGATTGCCGTAGGTGTCGCCTTTTTCGCGGATTTCAGCGTTAACGTACGCGTAGCTGGCGTAGACCGACAGGTTGTCGAAGCGCGGCGAGAGATCGCCGAGATCGTAGCGCGCCTGGGTCTCCAGCCCGCTGTGGCGGGTTTTGCCGCGGGCGGTGACGGTATCGTTGGTCTGGTTGGAGTCGTACTGATTATTGAAGTTAATCAGGAACAGGCCCATTTCCGCGCTCAGGGCGCCGTTGTCGTAGCGGCTGCCGATTTCCCAGGTGCGGGCTTTTTCCGGCTCCACGTTGCCGCTCTCCACAGCCTTGCCAATTTGGCTGTACTGTACGGTACCGAACGATCCTTCGGTGTTAGCATAAAGATTCCAGCTGTCGGTGAGATGATAAAGCACGTTAAGCGCCGGCAGCGGGGCGTTGTAGCTGACCTGCTCGCGGCTACCCTTCAGGTTATTATCCTGATAAGACTCAATATGTTCGAAGCGCATGCCCGGGGTGATCGTCCAGTTGCCGATATCAACCCGGTCGTCGATATACCAGGCGTGCGCCTCGGTACCGGAACGGGTATCGCGATCGTAAGGGCTGGCGGTGCTCGGCAGCTCGCCGCTGGCGGTGGTGGTGTAGTAGCGCATCTCATGGGTAGATTCATTCACGTAGCGATAGCCGACGCCCACTTCGTGTGCGGTAGACCCGAGCGTAAAGCTCTGGCTGTAGCGCGGCTCAATTCCGCGCACCCAGTATTCGCGCGGCGAGAGCGTAATGCGCTTGCCCTGCTCAAGGTAGCCGCTGCGCAGCGTATGGGTGTAGAAGCCCTGAATATTGAACTTATGCGTGGCGTCCGGCTGAAACTGATAGCCGAGGCTGGCGAGCTGGCGGCGTCCCCAGAAGCGGTCGTACGGGCGGGTAGACTGCCAGCGGTCGGCATCATAATCGGCGCGGGAGAGCCCGCCGGGCATGTCGGCCTCGCCGTCATAATATTGCAGCAGGCTGTTAAAGGTATGCACCTCGTTGGGCGCATATTTACTTTTCAGCATCACGTCGTCAATACGGGTAGCGCTATGCTCGCGCCAGTCGCTGCCGCGGGTGCCGGAATAGAGCAGCGCGGAGCCAAAGCCGTTATCCGCCGTGCCGCCAATCATCAGGTTGTGCGTCTCTTTGGGATTGTTCTGCGAGGAGGTTGGGCTCAGCTGGCCCTCGACACCGCCCTCGATGCCAAAATCCTGCGGAATGGCGCGGGTGACGAAGTTAACGACGCCGCCTACGCTCTGCGGCCCGTAGCGCACGGCGCCCGCGCCGCGAACAACGTCCACGGCATCCATATTGCCCAGCGATACCGGCGCCAGCGACAGCTGGGGCTGGCCGTAGGGGGCGAAGGGCACCGGGATGCCGTCCATCAGCACCGTCGAGCGGCTGGCCAGGCGAGGGTTGAGGCCGCGGATGCCAAAGTTCATCGCCAGGTCGTGACTACCGGTCCCGGTATTCTCCGGGGCGTTGACTCCCGGAATGCGGTTCAGCACCTCGCGCATGGTGGTGGCGCCGGTTTTGGCAAACTCCGCGCGGCGAATAACGTCGCGGGCGCCGGCGTGCTCAAACACGTCGTTTTCCCGCGCGTCGCCGAGCCAGTCGCCGACTACCGTCAGCGTCGCCTCGTTGTCAACGGGGGCGGGCTCCAGCGTCCAGGCGTTATTGCCCAGCGCTTTGAGCTGCAGGCCGCTGCCGTTGAGCAGCGTCTGCAGGCCATCCTCAACGTCGTAGCTGCCGTGCAGGCCGTCGCTGTGCTTGCCCCGGGTCAGGCCGGCGTCGGCTGCGAGGGTGATGCCGCTGTGGGCGGCGTACTGATTGAGCGCGGTAGCTAAATCTCCGGCGGCAATATCAAACTGCGCGGCGGCAAAGGTCGGCGCGGCGGCGAGCGCTATCAGCGGCAGCAGGCTTAAGCGGATTGCCATCACCAGAGGCATTGGTTTGCGTAGAACGCGTAAAGGCGTCATCTGTTCTCCACGATTGTTTTGGTTGTTTTCACCTGTTAAGTCGAACGAGCAGGGGAAAAGGGACAATGGAGAATGAGAATTTTTTGTATTTTTTTTATCAGGCGGGCACGACGGTGACCCAGTAGCGGGTGGCAAACTGCAGTTTTACCGGCAGCGTTTGCGTAATAATCTGCAAAATCTGCCCGGTATCGCTCAGCGGAAAGGCGCCGCTGAGGCGTAAATCGGCAACGCGGGGGTCGCAGTGCAGAATGCCGGGACGATAGCGGGAGAGCGTGGCGATAACTTCGCCCAGCGGACGGTCGCGAAAGCTGAGCACGCCCTGGGTCCAGCTATCTTCACCGGCGCTCAGCGTCCGTATTGGCGAGAAGGCCTCGGGGCTGAAGCGCAGGCTTTCTCCGGCCTCGACCCGCTGGAACTGGCCGCGCGCTATGCGCACCTCAACGGCGTGCTGCTGCACCGCCAGGCGGGTCTCATCGGCAAACTGGCGCACGGTGAACTCGGTGCCCAGCGCGGTGAGGCTCCCGTCGCGGGTCCGCACACGAAACGGCCGCTGGCTCTCGTCGCGGGCGGTGCGGATGGCAATTTCGCCGTAGTGCAGACGCACCAGCCGCTGGCGTGCGTCGAAATAGACGTCGGCGGCGCTGTCGGTGTTGAGGGTCAGAATCGAACCGTCCGCCAGCGGTTGGCGACGCGTCATCCCCTTGGCGGTGCGGTAATCGGCGCGAAGTCCCTCCGCCAGCTCGCTGTCCCATAGCCGCCAGCTTCCGCCGGCGATGGCCAGCAGCATCAATCCTTTCAGCACCTGACGGCGAGCGGCCCGACCATCGTTGAGAGCCCGGCTGGCGAGCGCGCCCGGAAGATGGCCCATCTGCTGGCGCAGGTTTTCGACCTGCTGCCAGGCCCACTGGTGATCGTGGTCCTGCTCGTACCACTGCTGCCAGCGGGCTTCCTGCTGCGGACTGGGGCGGCCGTCGCTGAGCAGGGCATACCAGTGGGAGGCCGAGCGCAGGGCCTGGCGACGGGAGTCGCTAAGCTTCGGGGTCACAGACCGTTCTCCAGGCGAAAAATCAGGCAGTGCTCGGTGGCTTTGGCGACATATTTTTTCACCGAGCTGACGGAGACCGTCAGGCGTACGGCGATCTCGGCGTAGGTCAGGCCTTCCAGCTGCGAGAGTAAAAACGCCTCCCGCACCTTCTGGCTCAGGCCGTCCAGCATCGCGTCGATCTGCTGCAGCGTCTCCAGCTGAATTTGCTGTAGCTCGGCGGAGGGCGCAAGCGCCTCCGGAAGCTGGGCAATCATCTCCAGCCAGGCGCGCTCCAGCGCATTGCGGCGAAACAGATCGATCATTACCCGCTTCGCGATGGTGCACAGAAAGGATTTCGGATCGCGGATGGCTGTTAAGGGTTCACCGCCCATCACCCGCATAAAGGTGTCCTGGGCGACGTCATCGGCGTCGAAAGAGGATTGCAGCCTGCCGGTCAGCCAGTTTTTCAGCCAGCCGTGATGGGCGCGATACAGCGAAGCAAGCGTCAGCGGTGCGGCGGTGGCGGAGAGTGAGGACATGGCCGGATTCAGGAAAAATGGAACGATGGCGCATATGTTAATATGAGAATGTTTCTCATTACAATTAAAACGCAGCGCGAAGTGCGCCTCCAGTCCGGGTTATCACCTTAAGTAATTGTTACCCATTACAATTGATTTTATCTGCGCGTAGCCAGGCGTGCGGCGGCAGTTTCTCAATGGTCAAATGCAAATAAAAGTCATTATCAATATTCCCTCACCAAAGATAATGATGTATTTATAATGCATCTTATAAGTCGTGAGGTGCTGCAGATGAATGCGAGTGAAAAGGCCGGACACACATTTTTAGCCAGTCTGGGGAAAACCCGGCTGCGGCCCGGTGGCGTAGAGGCGACGGAGTGGCTGTTCCGCCAGGCCGATTTGTCCTCGGACAGTACGGTGCTGGAGGTGGCTTGTAATATGGGGACCACCTCAATAGAGCTGGCGAAACGATTTGGCTGTCGGGTGTACGCCATCGATATGGATAAAGACGCGCTGGCGAAGGCCCGGCAAAATACCGTTCTTGAGGGCGTGGATAATAAGGTTCTGGTGATGGAGGCTAACGCAACGAGCCTGCCGTTTCCCGACGCCACCTTTGACGCGGTAATTAATGAGGCGATGCTGACCATGTATGCCGATAAAGCCAAAGCAAAGCTGGTGGCGGAATATTATCGCGTGCTCAAGCCCGGCGGCCGCCTGCTGACCCACGATATTATGTACACCCGGCAGGCGCTGGGGGAGGGAGATCGCATGGCGCTGCAGGGCGTGGTCAAATCTCACGTCAG
This sequence comes from Klebsiella sp. 18074, assembly GCF_902705905.1. NCBI lineage: Bacteria > Pseudomonadati > Pseudomonadota > Gammaproteobacteria > Enterobacterales > Enterobacteriaceae > Klebsiella > Klebsiella sp. 18074. Next base: position 17,278 of record NZ_CACSIS010000047.1, read on the forward strand.
CCCGATGAGCCAGGCGCGCTGGCAGTCTCTCTTCGAAGAGGCGGGATTTGACTCCGTGCGCTGCCACGCGGGACCGATGTCGCTGATGTCGGCGCGGGGGTTGATAAAAGACGAAGGTTTCCGCCAGGCCCTGAGGATCATCTGTAATGGCCTGCTTAAGCGGGAGAATCGTCCGCGTTTTCTGGCTATGATGCGCTTTTTCCGGCGTCAGCGGCGGCAGCTTAATTTTATTGCCTGCTGTTCGGCTAAAGGCCATACTGTACAAAAATAATGCGTAATAAACGTTCGAAATAAAAGCAACCCTGTATATCTGTCATTATTTGTCAGGAAGATAAAATAAGCCGAGTCTTATTTTTCGCTTCACCGCCGGCGGTAAATTTTAGGCCGAATATGAGCGAAGGGATTTATTCTTCCCGCTGCCGCCGGCGATGCCGCGGTTGATTCCTCGCCGCCTCGTTCCGCGTCATTATTAAGCAGCGTCTGGGGGGGGGAGGCGCGGGCAGCGCCGGATTACCGGGGTTTTGCCGATCGACGATGATGCCGGGAACGGCGGCTGAAAAGGGCGTTTCAGCAGGCGCAAATTTGGCGCTTGTATAAATGAATAGCATGGAAATGATTTTACAGATGAATATTCTTAATTAATTATTGATTTTTAATTTACATTTTGTAACAAGTGTGCTGGCATTATGTTTTTTACCCTCTGCGTTCGTTTTTACTTGCCCGAGTGAATTTAAGCAGATTACTATTGTCGTACTTGCTATATGTACCGCCTAACGACTGATGAAGGGAATCGTTTTTTCCTTAAGCGTTACCTCATTTAGGATGTTTACAGGAAAAATGATGCCTTCCGCTTTTGATAAGAGTCTTTTGCATCCCCGCAATTGGGGAACCTGGTTTGGCCTGGCCATTCTTTGGTCGCTCGTGCAATTACCCTATCCGCTCCTTCACCGCATCGGCACCCGCGCCGGTAAGCTGTCGCGACGCTTCCTTAAGCGCCGGGAGCAGATTGCCAGAAGAAACCTTGAACTCTGTTTCCCCGATATGTCTGCTGAAGCGAGAGAAAAGCTGATCGAGCAGAACTTTATGTCGCTGGGAATGGGGTTAATTGAAACCGGCATGGCGTGGTTCTGGAGCGATGAGCGCGTCAGGAAATGGTTTGATGTCGAAGGTCTCGACAATCTCGAAAAGGCGATGAGCGCGGGTAAAGGCGTCATGGCGGTCGGCGTGCACTTTATTTCTCTTGAACTCGGCGGGCGTACGATGGGCCTCTGCCGGCCGATGATGGCAACCTACCGCCCGCACAACAGCCCGCTGATGGAGTGGGTGCAGACCCGCGGACGCCTGCGTTCGAACAAAGCGATGATCGATCGCCGCAATTTATCCGGCCTGGTGCACGCCCTGAAAGCCGGTGAGGCGGTGTGGTTTGCTCCCGATCAGGATTACGGCCCCAAGGGCAGCGTCTTTGCCCCGTTCTTCTCCGTGCCCCAGGCCGCAACGACCAACGGCACCTACGTTCTTTCGCGCCTCTCGGGTGCCAAAATGCTGACCATCAGCATGGTGCGTAAAGCGAACGGCAAAGGCTACACCTTATATATCAGCGACACGCTGGACGATTATCCAGTTGAAGATAAGCAGGAAGCGGCCACCTACATCAACAGAGTTATCGAAAGAGAGATCCTGCGCGCGCCTGAACAATATCTGTGGGTTCACCGACGCTTCAAAACGCGTCCGCTGGGTGAAGCCTCTTTGTACTAAGCCACCAGGCAGAGTAAGCTCTTTCAAAATCACGTTAGTTGCGTTAACGTGAGCGCGATCATATTTCTTGTTGAACGCGAAGGAGTGCAGTGTGTTCGCTGAGTTTGGTGTTTTGAACTATTTGACCTACCTGGTCGGGGCTATTTTTATCATCCTGGTGCCCGGCCCAAATACCTTTTTTGTCCTCAAAACCGGCATCGCGCACGGCATCAGGAAGGGCTATCTGGCGGCGGCTGGCGTGTTTATCGGCGACGCGGTGCTGATGCTGCTGGCCTTTGCCGGCGTCGCGACGCTGATCAAGACGACGCCGGTACTGTTCAATATCGTGCGCTATCTCGGGGCCATCTATCTGCTGTGGCTGGGGGGCAAAATGCTCTACGCGGTGCTGACGCAGCGGGAAGGGCATAGCGATACCGACGCCGAGCCGGCGAGTGCGATCCTCAAGCGTTCGCTGACCCTCAGTCTCACCAACCCTAAGGCAATCCTGTTTTACGTCTCCTTCTTCGTCCAGTTTATCGACGTAAGCGCGAAGACGCCGGGCCTGGCCTTCTTTATTCTGGCGCTGACCCTGGAAGTGATTAGCTTCATGTACATGAGCTTCTTAATTGTTTCCGGCTCTTTCGTGACGCGCTATGTTAAAACGAAGAAGAAGCTCGCCAAAATTGGCAACAGCCTGATCGGTCTGGTCTTTGTCGGATTTGCCGCGCGCCTGGCGACGCTGCAGTCGTAGCTGTCCGGCCGGTGGCGTTGTGCCGGCCCGCAGCGATAATCTCTGGATCGTAACAAAAGCCCTTCAATTTTAATTGCATTGGTGTTACATATACAGCCGATTATCGGTCAGATAAAAGGGAACCCGGATGATTCTGCATAAACTCATCAGCAATAAAAACAGTAAGAAATTTTTCTTGTCGATAGCGGTGGTGTTTGCCATCGCGCTTGCCGTGGTTGGACGCGCGACGTTTGGCGGCGTGGTGAGCGAGTACAATATGCCGTACTCCGAATGGACAACCTCGATGTTCTTCCTGCAGGGGGCGATGGTGACGGTCTACAGCATCGTATTTACGCTGCTTTTTTCCATTCCGCTGGGCTTCGTCTTCTTAGGTTCTGACCGCCAGGACTAAATGAAATAAGGCGAACCAGGTTCGCCTTGATCCGCCTTTATTCACCAGCCTCTGCCGTCGTAATGATGGTGGTGGTGTCTGTGATGATAGCCATCATCAACAATGCATCCCGATAACAGCGTGCACAGCGCGAGCATCAACGACAACACGATCGGTTTTTTCATTTCTCACTTCTCCGTTAGTCCGCCGTCCGCCCGCGACTGGCGACGGGTTCGGCTGGTGAAGTGAGTGTATCGCGTTAAGTTATTGAGTGGATAAGACAACTCTGCAATTTAAGCACCACGGAAAAGGGCGGTTACCACCAGCCAAACTGCACGCCGGCCAGCGCAATAACGGCGATGATAATCATCAAAATGGTGCTTTTTTTCACGAAGCACCGCCCGGTGCCGCGTATCCGCCAACAAAAAACCAGCCAAGAAAAATGACGGCGATAATAAAAATTACTACCGGGAAAAGAATACCCAATTTCATTGTGTTGTCCCTGAGCCTGCAAGTGATGTCCGCTATCATACTGGAAATCCCGCCGGGTTAGTCAATATCCAGGAAGGTCTCTTTGCGGCGCGACTTTTTATCCTGATACATCGCATCGCCAGCGGCCCGCAGCGCGCTCTCCATATCCATCGTTTGCGGGTTCACGTCGATCACCCCAAAGCTGGCGCCAGGGTAGCTAATCCGGTGCTCGGCCAGGAAGTAAATCCCGCCGATCTCCTTGCGCAGAGCGGTGATAAACGCCTGCTGCTCTTCGGCTTCCAGACCCGCGCCGATAATCAAAAACTCGTCGCCGCCGAGGCGACCCACCAGATCCCCCTGGCGCACGCGGGCGTTTAAACGCTCGCCGACCTGGACAAGGAAGCTATCGCCGCACGGGTGGCCGAACCGATCGTTGATCGCCTTAAAGTCGTTGAGATCGATGAAGATCAGCAAAATATTGCGCTGCAGTTCGCGCGCGCGCGGGAATATCGTCGAGAGGTGCTTGAACAGCGCGCGACGGTTGGGTAAGCCGGTTAATTCGTCGGTACAGGAGTGCATCTCCAGCGCCGAGTTGGCGGCGCGCAGCTGCTCGACCAGCGTCTCTTTCTCAACGTAGTGCGAGATGAGGTTGGCGAACAGGCCCATCACCTGCTCGCCTTCCAGGTTGTAGGGCTATTTCTGGCGGCTGGTCGCACAGAGCGTGCCGTACAGCGAGCCGTCGGTCAGGCGCACGGGGATACTGAAAAAGGGGGTGATACCACGGTTAACTGTGGCTTTTCTGTCAATGTGGTCGATATGTGGACACATTTGAAATAAATCCTTTTATTTCAATTTATTAAATCCCAAAAAAAAGCCCCGTCGGGGGCGACGGGGAAAAACTCATTGATTATGGAATGATCTGTTCTCTGGTCAATTCGAGAACAAGGGCTACTCTACGGCGTAAAAGTGTAGTTAAAATGGAGAAATCGTGAAGAATCAGGGCCCTCATAGCGGCGCTGATCAATAGAAGGAGTCAAAATGAAGTGGATGACAATACTACTGCCGCTGGCGCTGGCCGGATGTGCGAAGCCGACAACGCCCCCGGATGCACCGCCGCCGCCGAAGTCAATCGGCATGGCGAACCCGGCCTCGGTCTACTGCGGCGAGAAGGGCGGTAAGCTGATACCGGTACAGACGCCGCAGGGCGTGCGTAGCGACTGCAGGCTGCCCGGCGGTGAAACCCTCGATGAATGGGAGCTGTGGCGCCGGGATCACCCTGCTAAGGCGTAACCTCGCCGACGGGCAGGTTTTCCAGCCACTTGGCCAGCACCAGGGCGTGGTTTTGCCGGGTATCCTTTGCGGCGTAGATCAGCGTTAGCGGCTGCCGGTGAGCCAGCGTGGCCAGGCGGAGCCCCTCGTCACGATGGCTTTCCAGCTCCCGGCAATACTGCTCGCGGAAGCTGGCGAAGTCGATAGCTTCGCCGTGCAGGGCCTTGCGCAGCTCCGCGGACGGGGTCAGGGTTTTACACCACTCATCGTAGCGCAGCGCCTCTTTTTTAATCCCTCGAGGCCAAAGCCTGTCGACCAGCACGCGATAGCCGTCGCCGGCGTCGGCCGGATCGTAGACGCGTTTACATTGAATCATCGCTATTCTCCATCCGTTGCATCCAGGCAAGCAGCTGCGGGATCTGCCCGTCGGAAAAAACCGTAATACCCTGTTCGCGCAGCAGGGCGGCCGCTACGCCGGAGCCGGGCTTGCGCTGCCCGCTAAAGGAGCCGTCGTAGATAAACTGGCTGCCGCAGGTCGGGCTGCCATCGGTGAGTAGCGCCGCCTGGCAGCCCTCCTCCCGGGCGGCCTTCAGCGCCAGCCAGGCGGCCAGCTGATAGTGCGCGGTGACGTCGTGGCCGTCGCTTTCAACGATGCGCCCGCGACTTTGCATCACCTCTGCGCCCTGAGAGTCGACAATTTCCGCCGGCAGTCTCGGCACCGGTAGTCCGGCGGCCAGCTCGGGGCAGTGGATAACCAGCCGGTTTTCGCGCTGCCAGCGCGCCAGAGTCTCGGCCAGCTGCGCCTTGTCGCTGCCGTTATAGCGTACCTGGAACCCCATCAGGCAGGCGCTCACCAGTAGCTTACCACCGCCGGGGCGGGGCGAAAGCAAACGGGTCGTCCCGTCATCGGCCGTAATGGGAAGTGGTTTTTGCATCGGTCTCTCCGGTATAAAAAATTCACCGTAATGCCTCATCGATTCCGCAGCAGGCGCGGAAGGCTGACGGCAGCGTGTGGCCATACCGATATTATCATCTGCCATCACCGACTGCCAAAGCGTCGTCAGGGCGTCGCCGCCGGCGGGCCGGCCTGTTGTCAAAGCGGGGGAATCCCCCTGGAATCAGGAGTGTTATTTTTTTTTGCGACGCATAGAATAGCTCAGGACACATTGAGTTGTTATTGCTACAAATGGATTTTGCGCTTTGAATCAGCCCGTATCTCTGCGGGTTTTTTTATTTTAAAAACGGGACTTTTCTCCGCTATAGCGCTCTTGTAATATATTATTTTACGCCTTCTGAAATCCTCTTATTTATAATAACGTATTAAAAATGATACCTTAAAAATATATTAAATATTAGGTGCTATTTTTGATACTTTAAAAGTCCCCGCGATAAATCAGGTTATGTGATCGCCGTATATACATCAGTTTGGCTTAATTTAATAAAATAGCAAAATAAACACGGCAATTTATTACCTGAAACAGAGTCAGTTAAATCTGACTCCACTCTATATTATTGAGGCCATATTATGGAAAGCGTTCAAAATACCCTCGTCGCTCGCGAGAGCAGCGGCTGGAGAAAAAGTGACACCGTCTGGATGCTGGGGCTGTATGGGACGGCGATTGGTGCCGGGGTGCTTTTTCTGCCGATTAACGCCGGGGGGGGCGGCCTGATTCCGCTGATCATCATGGCCATTCTCGCCTTTCCGATGACCTTTTTCGCCCACCGCGGTTTAACCCGTTTCGTGCTCTCAGGTAAAAATCCTGGCGAAGATATTACCGAAGTGGTGGAGGAGCATTTTGGTGTCGGTGCCGGCAAGCTGATTACCCTGCTGTACTTCTTTGCGATTTACCCGATTCTGCTGGTTTATAGCGTCGCGATCACCAATACCGTCGACAGCTTTATTACCCATCAGCTCGGCCTGGTCTCTCCGCCGCGCGCAATTTTATCGCTGATTTTAATTGTCGGCATGATGGGCATTGTGCGTTTTGGCGAAAAAATGATTGTTAAGGCCATGAGCGTGCTGGTGTTCCCGTTTGTCGCGGCGCTGATGGTCCTGGCGCTCTATTTGATTCCTCAGTGGAACGGTGCGGTACTGGATACCCTGTCGTTCAGCAGCGCTGCCGCCACCGGCAACGGCCTGTGGATGACGCTGTGGCTGGCTATTCCGGTGATGGTGTTTTCCTTCAACCACTCGCCGATTATCTCCTCCTTTGCGGTGGCGAAACGAGAAGAGTATGGTCAGGACGCCGAGCGTAAATGCGCCCGCATCCTCAGCTATGCGCACATCATGATGGTGCTGACGGTGATGTTCTTCGTGTTCAGCTGCGTGCTGAGCCTCTCGCCGGCAAACCTCGCGGAAGCGAAGGCGCAAAACATCTCCATCCTCTCCTATCTGGCAAACCACTTTAACGCGCCGCTGATTGCCTGGATGGCGCCGATCATCGCCATGATCGCGATTACCAAATCCTTCCTCGGCCACTACCTCGGCGCGCGTGAAGGCTTTAACGGTATGGTTATCAAGTCCCTGCGCGGTAAAGGCAAAACCATTGAAATTACCAAACTGAACAAGATCACCGCGCTGTTCATGCTGGTGACCACCTGGCTGGTGGCAACCCTCAACCCCAGCATTCTGGGGATGATTGAAACCCTGGGCGGCCCGGTAATCGCCATGATCCTGTTCCTGATGCCGATGTACGCCATCAATAAAGTACCGGCCATGCGTAAATACAGCGGCCATATCAGCAACGCGTTTGTGGTGGTGATTGGGCTGATTGCCATCTCCGCCATCTTCTACTCTCTGTTCAGCTAAGCTCCCGGCGCCTCCCGTCACGGGAGGCGCATTCGTTTTGCTTTGTAACCCTATGGGTGCCACATGATTAGCGTTTTCGATATTTTTAAAATCAGTATCGGGCCTTCCAGCTCACACACCGTCGGGCCGATGAAAGCGGGAAAACAGTTTGTTGATACCCTGCAGGAAAAGGGCCTGCTGCATAAAGTGACTCGCCTGGTGGTGGACGTCTACGGCTCCCTTTCGTTAACCGGTAAGGGCCACCATACCGATATTGCGATTATTCTTGGGCTCTCGGGTTATTTGCCGGATACCGTCGATATTGACGCCATTCCCACGATTATTCGTGACGTTAATACCCTGCAGCGTCTGCGCATTGAAGAGGGCCAGCGGGAAATTGAGTTCCCGGTGGTGGAGTGCATGCGTTTTCATAATGAGTTTTTGCCGCTGCATGAGAACGGTATGAGCATCACCGCGCTTTGCGACGGAAAAATCGTCCACTTCCAGACCTACTACTCCATCGGCGGCGGCTTTATCGTCACCGAGGAGGAGTTCGGCAAGAGCCAGGATGCGGAAGTCGATATCCCGTTCCCGTTCTACTCCGCCCGCAACCTGCTGGCGCACTGCCACGATAACAGCCTGTCGATTTCCGCGGTGATGATGAAAAATGAGGTCGCTCGTCACGGCAGAGAAAGCGTCGAGCAAAATATGGCGAAAATCTGGGAGACCATGAGAAACGCCATTAACCGCGGCATGAGCACCGAAGGCCTTCTGCCGGGGCCGTTAAAGGTGCCGCGTCGCGCCTCCGCGCTGCACCGCGTGCTGGCTCCCCAGAGCCAGTCGATTACGCCGCTCAGCGCGATGGACTGGGTCAATATGTTTGCGATGGCGGTCGGGGAAGAGAACGCCTCCGGCGGCCGGGTGGTGACTGCGCCCACCAACGGCGCCTGCGGCATCGTGCCGGCGGTGCTGGCCTATTACGACCGCTTTATCAAAACGGTGACGCCGGAAATCTATATGCGCTACTTCCTGACCGCCGGCGCGGTAGGCATCTTGTACAAAATGAACGCCTCCATTTCCGGCGCGGAAGTCGGCTGCCAGGGGGAGGTCGGCGTGGCGTGTTCCATGGCTTCCGCCGGGCTGGCGGAACTGCTGGGCGCCAGCCCGGAGAAGGTTTGCATTGCCGCAGAAATCGGCATGGAGCACAACCTTGGGCTGACCTGTGACCCGGTTGCCGGTCAGGTTCAGGTGCCGTGTATCGAGCGCAACGCGATTGCGGCGGTGAAGGCGATCAACTCCGCCAGCATGGCGATGCACCGCACCAGCGATCCGAAAGTGTCGCTGGATAAGGTCATCGATACCATGTTTGAGACCGGTAAAGACATGAACGCCAAGTATCGCGAAACCGCCCGCGGCGGGCTAGCGATTAAAGTCGCGGTCTGCGAATCCTGACGTTTGCTCACGCCGCCTGCGTCGCAGGCGGTTTTTTTGTGCACAGAAAACCCCCAGCTAGGCTGGGGGTTCAGTAAAGCTTTCAGCTTTGAGTCAGTTATAAAAACCCCTTTTGATTTGTTAAAACAGTTTGCGGTCTGGCAACTGCAAATGTTCAACAAGAAATCAAAAGGGGGTCCCAATGAGGGACGAAAAGAGCTTAGCGCACACCCGATGGAACT
>NZ_CACSIS010000048.1:0-24933 GCF_902705905.1 Klebsiella sp. 18074
TCAACGAGAATACCGCGCTCAGCCATCATCTCTTCCAGGTTGCGCAGGCTCAGAGCATCAACCAGATACCAGCGAACACACTGGGCGATAACATCGACGGGATAATGCAGCCGAATGAAGGCTTTTCAGATCAGAGACATGGTCAGGCAACATTAGAAAAAACAGTATCTTACCTGACGCCGCCTTAATGCGACAAAAACACATAATCAGTATGTCGGAAGATCTCTAAAAGTGAATGGGCCGTTTTGGTGGGATACTTACAAGCTCCTGGGCGTAGCGGATAAAATTCGCCAACGCTTTATTATTGCTATAACGCGGCCAGCATAGCGTCAGCGTGGTGGTGGCGCTGGCATCACTTAATAAGCAGTAACTGACATCCGGGATCATCACCGAACGCTGTGTTTCCGGCACAAGCGTGACACCGAGACCCATCGACACCAGACCAATTGCCACTAAAACGTCGCGGGTAAATTGAATTTGCCGTGGTACAAATCCGGCCTGCTCGCAGGCGGCGAGTACTGAACTGCCCAGCCCGACGCCAGGAGGGTCTTTCTGTATAAGGAAGAGTTCGGTCGACAGCGATGACAACGCAATCTTCTGCGTACCGGCCTGCGGGTGGTGGCGTGGCAGCACCGCAATCAGCGGACGCGTGGCCACATCAAGATATTCCAGCTCGTTATAGCGGGGGATCGGTGAGCGGATAAGACCAATATCCAGTTGATTGTTGCGTAAAAGTGTTAACTGCTTGTGAACATTATGTTCTTCGATAACAATTTCAATGTCCGGTTTTTTCTGACGATAACCATTAATTAACAGGGTTAATGCCGGGTCAAGGATAGACGAACCCACGTACCCCAGTTTTAGTTGTCCCTTAAATCCCTGACGTAAACTGCGCGCATTATCGCGAAATTTTTCATAGTGCAGGATGGCGGTGCGTGCCTCTTCTACCAGCAGTTCCCCTTCAAACGTCAGCGCCACATTCCGCTTGTCACGCGTAAAGAGCAGGATCTCCAGCGTCTGTTCCAGCGCTTTAATGTGTTGACTCAGAGCCGGCTGGGCAATGTTCAGCCGTGCGGCTGCTCTGCCGAAATGCAGCTCCTCGGCCAGTACGACAAATGAGTGTAAATGTCGGTAGTCCATAGCTGTCTCCTGCCGTTTTCTCTGATAATAACTTCTTATTAAATTGATGGGTATTATTATTGGGCTCTTATTATTCATCTCGTGAAACTGATTTGGCTACAGCGGGGCGGGGGACGCCATGCCGTGGTTTCCAGGATACGTCGGCCTGCGTCGACGTATCTCCGATGACTAACTGAGGGACACTGAGATGTCTGAACAACAAAAAGTGACGGATCTGCGCTCCGCACTGGCGGTACTGAGCCAGTACGACGACGAACTGATCTACACCGATGAACCCGTCGACCCTATTGCTGAATTATCCGGTGTATACCGCTATGTCGGTGCACACGGCACCGTGAAACGTCCGACCCGCATCGGGCCGGCGATGATCTTTAATAAGGTCAAAGGGTACGACGATATGCGCGTACTGATTGGACTGCTCTCATCCCGCAAACGCGTTGCTCGCCTGTTTGGCACCACACCGGAAAACCTGGCATTTATGCTGAAAGATTCCGTGTCAAACCCGATTGCGCCAATCGTTGTCCCGCGTGAAAAAGCGGTCTGTCAGGAAGTGGTTCACCTGGCCACCGATCCGGATTTCGACATTCTGAAAATCCTGCCCGCGCCGACCAACACCCCGGAAGATGCCGGCCCGTACTTTACGCTGGGTATGTGCTACGCCGCAGACCCGGAAACCGGTGAACATGACGTCACTATTCACCGTCTGTGCGTGCAGAGCAAAGACGAAATCTCCATGTACTTTGTGCCGGGCCGTCACCTGGATACCTTCCGCCAGAAAGCGGAAGCCGCCGGTAAACCGCTACCCATCACCATCAGTATCGGCGTGGATCCGGCAATTGAAATCGGTGCCTGCTTTGAGCCGCCAACCACCCCACTGGGCTTCGATGAACTCTCTATCGCAGGTAGTCTGCGTAATCAGGCCGTCGAACTGGTGGACAGCCTGACCGTCAATGCGCGCGGTATCGCTAACGCCGAAGTGGTTATTGAAGGCGAACTGGTGCCGAACTACCGGGTACGTGAAGACCAGAACACCGATACCGGTAAAGCGATGCCAGAATTTCCTGGCTACACCGGCAGCGCTCAGGCGCAGGTACCGGTCATCAAAGTGAAAGCCATCACTCACCGCCGTCATCCGATCCTGCAAACCTGCATCGGGCCGAGCGACGAACACACCAACATGGCCGGTATCCCGACCGAAGCCAGTATTCTGCAAATGGTTGAACGTGCGCTGCCGGGCTTTGTGCAAAACGTTCACTGCCCATCTCCGGGCACCGGTAAATACCTTGCGGTGCTGCAGGTGAAAAAACGCTTTGCTGCCGATGAAGGCCGCCAGCGTCAGGCTGCGCTGCTGGCATTCGCTGCCTTCTCAGAGCTGAAACACGTGATGCTGGTTGACGAAGATGTCGATGTCTTCGACCTCAACGATGTGATCTGGGCGATGACCACCCGCTATCAGGGCGATGTCAGCACGGTCTTTATTCCCGGTGTGCGCTGCCACCCGCTCGATCCGTCATCCGATCCGGCGTTCAGCCCGTCGGTACGCGACCACGGTATTGCCTGCAAAACCATCTTTGACTGCACAGTACCTTACGACCTGAAAGCCAACTTCCATCGCAGTGAATTCCTTGAGGTGGACGTGAACCGCTTTATCCCAGGTTTTAACAAGTAATAAGGAATCAGCATGTCAGGAACCAACGTTCGAACCGCGCAAAAACCGCGCGTCATTGTGGGCATCAGTGGCGCATCCGGTTTCTCATACGGCGTGCAGGCATTACGTTACCTGCGCCAACTGGATGTGGAAAGCCACCTGGTGATCTCTCCGGCGGGACATCTTAACCGGGAACATGAAACCACGTTGACCGAGGAGGATGTCGCTGCGCTGGCGGATGTGATTTACCCCTTCCGCGCGGTCGGTGCGGCGATAGCCAGCGGTTCGTTTCGGACTCTCGGCATGCTGATTGCCCCATGTTCTATGCATACCCTGGCAGCGGTGGCCTGCGGGCTGACCGACAACCTGCTGACACGTGCGGCAGATGTGGTGCTCAAGGAGCGCCGCCGTCTGGTGATGATGGTGCGGGAAACGCCGCTGCACGCCGGGCATCTGCGCAATATGCAGCAGGTGACCGAGTCGGGTGGCATCGTCTTCCCGCCCGTGCCGGCTCTGTATGCAAGGCCCACCAGTGTTGAAGACATTATTGCCCATAGCGTGGCGCGGGCGCTCGGCCTGCTCGATCTGGATTGTGCCGATCTGCCGCGGTGGGGCGAAAACGTGACGTTAATGAACGGGAGTAATAACGCGTGATTATTGGACCATATATCAACGGCTCAGCGGTACTTATCGGTGGGATCGTCGGTGCGATGTTGAGTTCGCGCCTGCCTGAACGCCTGCGTAACTCAATGCCATTGATCTTTGGCGCGGCCTCCATGTGTATGGGGATCGTGCTGGTAATGAAAGTCAGCCACATGCCGGTGATGGTGCTGTCTGTGATCCTCGGCGCACTGCTGGGCGAGCTGTGTTACCTGGAGAAGGGCATCGGCAAACTGGGTGGTAAGGCGCGCGGGCTGGTTGAGCTGATTGTGAAATCAGAACCCGGCAGCGAGGAGTCGCAGGCGGCATTCTTACAAAGCTATGTGGCGATCATTGTGCTGTTTTGCGCCAGCGGCACCGGCATCTTTGGTTCCATGCATGAAGGCATGACCGGCGATACCAGCGTGCTGATTGCCAAATCGTTCCTCGATCTGTTCACCGCTGCTATTTTTGCCACCACGCTGGGTTATGCCGTGGCAGTGGTTGCCGTTCCACAATTAATTATTCAGTTGCTGCTGGCCTATGGGGCCATCTTTATTTTGCCGTTGACGACACCGGCAATGCAGGCCGATTTCTCCGCCGTGGGTGGCGTATTAATGTTCACCACCGGCTTTCGTATTTGCGGCATTAAAGTCTTCCCGGTGGCGAATATGCTTCCGGCGTTGTTACTTGCCATGCCGATTTCCAGTCTCTGGACCCACTTTTTCTAATTAAAAGACAAAACACGCTCCCTGGCGGTCGCCGGGGTGCTGATTCAGGGCCTGGTGCGCAACCCTCTGGCGTTGCCGGATATTCCTGGCATCAACCACGCCGCCAGCCTGGCGTCGGTCGCCGCGCTCTATTTGATCCCTTCGCTGTCCGTGCTGTGGCTGCCGCTGGTGGCGTTTAGCGGCGGCGCTGGTTGCGTTGGCCGGCTTTGCCCGCCCGATGCGCCTGGCGCTCACCGGCGTAGCGCTGTCAGCCTGCTGGGCCAGCCTTACCGACTACCTGCTGCTCTCCCGGCCCCAGGAGATCAACAACGCGCTGCTGTGGCTGACGGGGAGCCTGTAGGCACGGGACGGTTCATTCGTCGCTATCGCCCTGCCCGTTCTGGCGCTCCTGCTGCCGTTAAGCCTGCTGCTCAGCCGCGGCCTGGACTTACTGGCGCTCGGTCAGGAGCGAGCCGGGACCCTCGGCGTCAATCTCCGCCAGCTCCACCGCGGCGGCCTGCTGCTGGCGGTCGCTCTCGCTTCGGTGGGCGTCGCCGTCTGCGGCCCCATCGCGTTTATTAGCCTGGTGGTGCCGCACCTCGTGCGCCGCTTAACGGGCGGCAGCCATCGCTACCTACTGCCCGTGTCGGCGCTGACCGGCGGGCTGGAGCTGCTGGCCCGTACGATTCATCCCCCAATGGAGCTGCCGGCGGGCGTATTAACCGCCGTTATCGGCGCGCCATGGTTCATCTGGCTGCTGGTAAGGATACGTTGAATGGAACTGAGAACCGAAAACCTGAGCGCCGGCTATGGCGCAAAGCGCATTATCGACCGGCTGGATCTGACCCTGCCCGGCGGGCAGATCAGCGCCCTCCTCGGGCCAAACGGCTGCGGTAAATCGACGCTGCTGAAGTGCTTCTCGCGGCTGCTGGCGCCGACGGCCGGCAAAATATGGCTCGGCGAGCGGCCGCTGCCGAGCTTTAGCCCGCGCCAGCTGGCACGGCATCTGGCGCTGCTACCGCAGCAGCACCACGTTCCGGAGGGGATTAGCGTACGCGAGCTGGTGAGCTACGGCCGCAGCCCGTGGCTGCCGCTGTGGGGACGCCTCAATGCCGACGATCGGCGGATAGTTGACGAAGCGCTCGAGCGTACCGGCATGACGCAGTTCGCCGGGCAGCCGCTGAGCGAGCTGTCCGGCGGGCAGAGGCAGCGGGCGTTTGTGGCGCTGATCCTTGCCCAGCAGACGCCGCTGGTACTGCTTGATGAGCCGACAACCTGGCTGGATATCAATCATCCGGTGGAGCTGATGGAGCTGATGAAGCTGATGCGCGAGCTGCAGATGTGCGGAAAGACGGTGGTGACCGTCCTTCACGATCTTAATCAGGCCAGCCGCTACTGCGACCACCTGGTGGTGCTGGAAAGCGGGAAAGTGCGGGCCCAGGGCCTGCCGGAGCAGGTGCTGACGCCCGCGCTGCTGGGCAGCGTTTTCCAGCTGGAGGCGGAAATTCACCCCGATCCTATCTCACGACGCCCGATGTGCGTGATGAAATAGCCCGATCCATCGGCTAACAGGACGATCAGTACGTATGGAAGTAGTTCTGAATCACTTCCGGGTTACGCGTTTGCGTCAGGGCGGTCATCAGCAGGATGCGCGCTTTTGCCGGGTTCAGCGAGTCGGCCACCAGCCCAGGCTGGCTATCGTCGGCCGGGACCACGCCGCTGCCGGTGCGGGAGGCGCGTACCACCACGATGCCGGCTTTTTGCGCTTTTTCAATCCCAGCGGCGCTGCGCACGGATACCGAACCGGCGCCGGTTCCGGCGTAGACGATGCCGTCTACGTGATGGGCAATCGCCGCATCGTACATATATTCCGGGTCGTCCTGATAGCCGTAGATAATCACCACCTTCGGCAGCGTATTCAACTGACGAACGTCAAAGACCGAACGCAGGGTATGAATCTTATCGACGCGCGTTTCAAACTGCGGCTTGCCGCCGACGATAACGCCCAGATAGCCCTCTTCCGGCGCTTTGAAGGTATCGAGGCTGTTAGCGTTGGTTTTGGTCACAAAGCGCGCGGCGCCGATGCGGTCGTTCAGCACCACCATCACGCCCCGCCCCTTCGCCTCGGGATCGGCGGCGACGGTCACCGCCTCCAGCAGGTTCATCGGGCCATCGGCGCTTATCGCCGTTGCCGGCCGCATCGCCGCCGTCAGCACCACCGGCTTATTGCTTTTCACCGTCAGGTTGAGGAAGTAAGGCGTCTCATCCAGCGTATCGGTACCGTGGGTGATCACCACCCCGTCAACGTCATCCCTGGCCAGCAGCTCATTCACCCGCTTAGAGAGTTTGAGAATAATATCGCTGGTCATATTTTCGCTGCCGATATTCGCCACCTGCTCGCCGTCCACCCGCGCCACCTTGCTCATTTCAGGCACCGCGTTAATCAGGGTCTGGACGCCAATCGCGCCGGCCTTATAGCCGGTGGTTTGGGTATTGCTGGCCGCCGACCCGGCAATGGTTCCGCCGGTGGCGAGGATCACGATATGCGGCAGGCGCGTTTCGCTGGCAGCCAGGGAACTCATCGTCAGTAACGCAATCGCAAATAATGCTCTAAAATTCATATTCACTCTTCCCCAAAATAGACATTTATCAAACTGGCGGAGAGTTAATGCAAACGGCTTGCCACTATTCATTTTCTTTTTACGGGCAAAATGGTTAACTATCGGGCAATAAAGGCTTTTTCATTCATTTTTCGCGCAGATTTGGTGCAGCGATGCTCCCTGGTCGGGCGCGTCAGACGGGGAAACCGCCGCCGGGCCCACCGTTTATTATTTTTCGTCGTCCCGCTTCAGACGCCTTGCCATTCAATTATCAATACCGTAACGGCCACGATCGACCTATTTTATGTGGATATCGCGAAGAGGGAAAAAGATGCGTCTCGCCTTAAAATCAGCATTGATGCTTACCACGCGCGTCATACAGATAATCAATCCCGAACTCCACCTGCATATGCAGCGCACGGCCCTCATCGCCCTTGAACTCTCGCTGGCGCTGCGGCTGCCACGTCAGCAGCAGCAGACCATCTTTTGCGCCGCGCTGCTGCACGATATCGGCGTGCTGGGCGACAAGCGGGTGATTACTTCGCTCAATGCGATAGATAACCTGAACGATCCTCACCAGCATCGGGGGGCGGAGATGCTCAGCGGCCTCGCCACCCTCGCGCCCATTTTGCCCATTATTCGCCACCATCACCTCAGCGCGGACTACAAAGGTAGCCTCTACGAGCATATCGTCTGTTTTGCCGACGCCTTCGAACGCTTGCTCTCCGCCGGCGAAGCCAACGCCGAGTATCAGACTGATATTATTATTGATAAATTCCGCGCCCTGCATCAGGAGCTGGATCCGCAGCTGTGCCAGACCCTGTGTCAGCTGGCGCAAAAGGAGCACTTCTGGCTGCATCTTAATCCCGGCCATATTCAGCGGATGCTGGAGATCATCGGCCCGATTAACGATCTGTACATCGATATCGACGGCCTGAAGGATATCTGCCTGCTGATCGCCAAAATCGTTGATACCTACAGCAGCTTCACCGCCAGCCACAGCATTATGGTCGGCGAAATCTCCTGGCAGCTGGCGCGCTATATGGATCTGCCGCCCGAGGAGTGTAAGAAAATCGAGGCCGCCGGCTACCTGCACGATATTGGCAAGATCTTTATCCCGCTGGATATTCTGGAAAAACAGGGGGAACTCGCCCCCGAGGAGCTGCTGCAGGTGCGCGAACATAGCTATATGACCGGCGAGCTCCTCAGCGCCTTTAGCGAGCTCGGCGAGATTATTAACTGGGCCGCCAACCATCATGAAAAGCTCGATGGCAGCGGCTATCCGCTGCATCTGAACGCGGATTATCTGCATCTGCCGGACAGAATTATCACCATCGCCGATATTTTTACCGCGCTGACCGAAAATCGTCCCTATCGCCAGGCGATGGGCTATCAGCAGGCATTACGGCTGATTGAAAACGATGTTATAAATGGCGCGCTGGATGCGAATGTTTTTGCCGTTTTATGCCAGCATGCCGACACGCTTCATCGCGAAATCATCGGTAAAAAGCGCGATCGGTCGCCAGCGTAACCTGCCGGCAGCCTGCGGACAGGACGGGGTTCTATAATAAAAAATAACGTTATAAATTCATCTGCACGCAAGGAAATTACCGGTGAGAATCGCCACCATGACCAACTGGGCCTACGGTATAACCGTTGCCCTGACCCTCGCCTCAGGCCTTGCCATGCTGATGGCCTCAAACGCGGATACTGCCGAACGCCAGGCGGTGCAGCAGCGCCAGATTTTCGACCAGCTCACCGAAGAAGTTGAAACCGACGCCTGGGCACTTTCAGACCTCGCGCGGACCTATGTTATCAATAAAAACCCTGACGTTTTAGAGGAGTATCGCCAGCAGGCTCAGGCGACGATCGCCATCGAGCACCGGCTAGGAAAGCTTAAAGATAGCGGCGCAACGCCCCAGGAGCTGGCGCTGCTGCGCGAGGGTTTACGCATTGCCGACGAGCTGCAGGATGAGCAGCAGACGGCGCTGGCTAACGTTGCCCGCGGCGAAGAGAAAGAGGCTATCGACCTGCTCTACGGCAAGGCCTATGAGCGCGAGCTCGAGCGGGTTCAGACACAGATCGACCACTTCCGCCTGTTGCTGGATGGCCGGGCCAACGGCGCTATTGCGCAGGCCACCGAGAAGTCCCATACCTGGCGCAGCCTCTCCGAGCTGATGGTCGGGCTGACGGCGCTGATGTTCCTGTTTGTGCTAGGTTTTATTCTTCAGCGCCGGGTGCTGTACCCGGTTGTGCGCCTGAGCGATGTCGTGCAAAGGCTCGCCTCACAGGATTACGCCGTCGAAGCGCCTAACTTCACCCAGATTGATGAGATTGGCGATATGGCGCAGGCGATCCGCATTTTCCGCGAGAACGGCCTGGCTCGCCAGCGCCTGGAACAGGAGCGGGACGCCGACTGGGCGATCCGCGAGCTGCTGGCGCGGATGACCCAGCGCCTGCAGGGATGCGAATCTTTCGAAGATGTGATTAAAGTGGCCGAGCTTTTCGCGCCCAACATCGCGCCGGAAATCCCCGGGCGGCTCTATATTCTCGACCTCGACCCCTGGCAGATGCGCTGCGTCGCCAGCTGGCTCTCGCCGCCGGATGAGCCTGAACTCTTTCATCCCGATGACTGCTGGGCCGTGCGCCGCGGGCTGAGCCACCCTCCGGTCAACGGCGAGCCGGATATCGCCTGCTACCATCTGCCGGAGTCAAGCGCGGAGTGCTCGCTTTGCGTCCCGCTGATTGCCCAGGGAGAAGCCATCGGCCTGCTCTCCTTCAGAAACGTCACTCCGGCCACCGCCCCTTCTCGCGCCTACCTTGAGCTGATGGCCGAAGCGCTGGGCCTGGCGCTGGCGAACCAGCGCCTGCGCAACGCGCTGCTGGAAAAGGCGCTTTTCGACTCGCTAACCGGGCTGCGCAATCGCCATCACCTTGAAGACGCCCTGCATACCCAGATGAACCTGGCGGTGCGCAACGGCACGCCGCTGAGCTGCCTGATGATCGATATCGATCACTTCAAGGCGATCAACGACAGGTACGGTCACGAGGCGGGCGATCTGGTGATTAAAAACGTGGCGACCATCGTTCAGCGCGCGGTGCGTGATATCGGCATGGCTTTCCGCTACGGCGGGGAAGAGTTTTTAGTCCTGCTCGCCGGGAGCAACGAAGAGTCCGCCCTGGCCTGCGCCGAGGATATCTACAACAACGTTCTCAACATGACGCTGCGCTACGGCCTGAGCGAAATGGGTCAGATAAATGTCTCTATCGGGATTGCCAGCTTCCCGCAGCATACGCAAAGCGACAGCCTGCTGCGCGCCGCCGATGCCGCGCTGTACCGGGCAAAAGAGCTCGGCCGCTCGCGGATCGTCAGCTTCGGGATGCTAAAGACCGACTGAATTCAACCCGCTATTTTTCGCGAGGGGCCAGGGACGGGTGCATGGCTATTCCGCTGACGTTGCTCATCCCGCTGATAATGGCCTCGGTGAGCATCCGCACCTTCAGCGGGATAAAGCGTCGGGTAGGATAGAGCGCATACAGCGCGAGCGGCTGCCAGCGGTACTCCGGCAGCACCTGGACCAGCATTCCCTGTGCCAGCTGTCTGGCCACCAGCGGCTGCTGTATGCCGCCAATCCCGCCTCCCGCCTCCAGCGCAGCAATGAGCGAGAAGCTATTGTTGGCGCGGAAAACAGGGTTCAGGCGGACGCTCTCTTTGCCGCCCGCGCCTTCCAGGGTTAGTTCGTCTCCGGCGGCCAGGCCGCTGTAGCGCAGCGTCCGGTGCTGTGCCAGCTCTGACAGCCGCGCCGGCGTTCCCGCCTGCTGCAGATAGTGCGGCGCGGCGACCAGCACGCGCTGAACGTTAGCCAGCCGTCTGACGACCTGGTTGAGCCCTGCGGGCTCTCCCAGGCGGATGGCCAGATCGACGCCCTCGCTCACCATATCGGCAAGCCGGTCCTCCAGCGTCAGCTCGACGCTGAGCTGCGGATTCCGCTGCTGAAAGGCGACAACGATCGGCGTCAGAAGATGCTGGCCAATCCCCGTTGGCGCCTGCACGCGCAGCGTTCCGCTAAGTTTCTGCTGCTGCTCAAGCAGCGTCTCTTCCGTTTCGCTCAGCGCATCGAGGATTGGGCGGATCTGCTGATAGTAGCGCTCGCCCGGCTCGGTCAGGGTCACCGAGCGGGTGGTGCGCAACAGTAACGCCACCCCGAGGCTCTGCTCGAGGGCCATCACCTGCTGGCTGACCGCCGGCTGGGTCAGCCCGAGGCTGCGGGCCGCGGCCGAGAGATTGCCGGTTTCAGCCACCCGGATAAAAACTTCCATCGCTTTGAGCTTGTTCATCGCCTTCACTTCAAAGATTTTGTTATTAATCTTATTACAAATGCCCCTCTTCTGCCTTCATCGCTAATGAATCATGCTCAGGTTTCACTTTTGACCCGCAATTCCATTTTCGACTCGCAAAGAGGTGCTTAGCATGAAGACTCAACAACATCAGCGTTTGGCCGTGGTTGCCGGCGCCAACGGCGTCGCCGGAAACCAGCTTATTGATGAGCTGGAGCGCTCCGGCTGGCAGGTCATCGGGCTGTCGCGGCGGGGAGGCACCTCGCGTCCCGGCGTTCGCTACCTGGCGGTGGACCTGCACGATCGCAAGGCGACGATGGCGGCGCTGGCGAGTCTGCCGGTCAGCCATCTGTTTTATGCCGCCTATCAGCATGCCGATAGCTGGGCCGGACTGGTGGAGCCGAACCTCACGATGCTGGATAACGTGCTCAGCGCCGCCGAGCAGTCGCCCCGGCTTGTGCACGTCAGCCTGATGCAGGGCTATAAGGTCTATGGCGCGCATCTTGGCCCGTTTAAGACCCCGGCGCGCGAAAGCGATGCGGGGCATATGCCCCCGGAGTTCAACGTGGCGCAGCAGATGCTGCTGGAAGCGCGTCAGCCGGGAACAAACTGGCACTGGACGGCGTTACGCCCGTCGGTCGTGGGCGGGCTATCCACCGGTAATCCGATGAACCTTGCCCTGTCGCTGGCGGTGTATGCGGCTATCTGCAAGGAGCTCAATATTCCGCTGCGCTTCCCCGGCCGACCGGGCGCCTGGCACAGCCTGATTGAGATGACCGATTCCGGCCTGCTGGCCAGGGCGACGCTGTGGGCGGCCACCAGCGAGGCGGCTGAGAACCAGGCGTTCAACGTCAATAATGGCGATCTGTTCCGCTGGCAGGAGATGTGGCCGCGTATTGCGGCCTGGTTCGATCTGCCGGTCGCCCCGCCCCTGCCGATGTCGCTGCGGGAGGTGATGGCGGATAAAGCGGCCATTTGGCAAAAAATGGCGGCCAAATATCAGCTCAGGGAGAGCGATATCGGCGCCATTACGGGCTGGGAATTCGTCGATTTCGTTTTCAG
Organism: Klebsiella sp. 18074; assembly: GCF_902705905.1. Classification (NCBI taxonomy): domain Bacteria; kingdom Pseudomonadati; phylum Pseudomonadota; class Gammaproteobacteria; order Enterobacterales; family Enterobacteriaceae; genus Klebsiella; species Klebsiella sp. 18074. Next base: position 12,138 of record NZ_CACSIS010000048.1, read on the forward strand.
CTGGGACTACGACATGTTCGCCGATGGCAGCAAAATACGCCGCGCCGGCTTCCATGATTACTGTGAAACCGAGCAGATGTTCTTTCAGCTGTTTACCCAGTTCCGCCAGATGAAGCTCATTCCCTGAGCGACACCTGCGCGGGTTAACCCGTGCTGAATGAGCCTGGCCGCGACTCATTCGCCGTTAGCCGGCCGCCGCCTGCTCGCATAGCTGAAATTTATCATCCAGACTTAAAGCAAAGACGTAGTCTGCGCAGGGATTGTGTTTTACACTGCGCGCTGCAAAAACTCAGTAGATAAACGATTAAGTAGGCGGTAATGGCGATGAACGGAACAATCACAACCTGGTTTAAAGATAAAGGCTTTGGATTTATCAAAGATGAAAACGGCGATAACCGTTATTTTCATGTGATTAAGGTCGCCAATCCGGAGCTGATTAAGAAAGATGCGGCGGTGACTTTTGAGCCCACGACCAATAACAAGGGCCTGTCAGCCTATGCGGTGAAGGTGGCCCCGGAAAGCAAATATATCTATATCGCCGGCGAGCGCATTAAGCTCACGTCGATCAAGTCTTACCTGGTCTACAGCGAAGAAGTGCCTGCCGATATCCGCATTGATAAAGAAAATGCGGTGCTCTCCGTGGGGGCGCTGATGGGCAGCATTCGGCCGAAGGCAGCCGCCGAGCCGGGTGAAATGCGCGCGCTGAAAAAGCTGGCGATCACCACCTTCCAGGGGACGACGCTCATCTTCTCGGAAGACGAGATAGACGTCGATGCCACGGTGAAAATGCTCAAGGTCTGAGAACCTGCGAACGGGCCCGCAGCTAAAGCCCCGCCTGCGCATGGCGCAGCGCCTGGGACCAGGGCCGCGTTTTGCAAAAGCTATTCGCACCGCAGAGTGAATGAAAAGTCCGACAGGACTTTTCATCTGAAAGCGCTGACGCAGGCAGATTTACCACATCAAATCATCAGGCACTTTGAAGTCGGCGTACGGATCGTCTTCATCCTGCTCTTCCTGACTCAGCGCGCTGTTTAAGACAATGCTGTTGGCATCGCGCTGGGCAATTTTATCGGCGACGACGGCGGGGATAATCGCGTATTCGTTCTCGCCGCTGCCCTCAGCAACCAGGCGCGCGATGGCGAGGCGGCCACTAATCAGCTGAGCGTGGGTTGGCTTATCGACCACGATTTTTTTAATTAAGTTGCTATCGGTGAAGTTAAAATCGATATTGCCTCTGGCGACGCTGATTCGGTTCATTTCAATCAGCTGCTTGACCTGCGCTTTATACTCTTTCGATAAGGTGGCCTGCTTTTGCTGTTCGCTCAGCTGCTTATCACGCTCAAGCTGGGTCTTTTTATTTTCTTCCACCGCCTCTCTGGCCTCACGCGCCTGAACCCGTGATTTTTTAGCCGTTCTTTGGACTTTAGCCATTTTCTTGCTGGTCACCAGACCCGCTTTTAGCATCTGCTCTTGTAAGGTAAGTTTTGTCATTTCCGCTTCTGAACCCGTTGAATAATGCGTGGGATTATACCCGTAATTTTAGCCGATATACCAGGCCACCTGCCCCGTTTGCGAAGGGTTTCCCAAACGGCGCGCCCGAGCAAAAGCGCTCATCCGCGTTAAGCCGCTTAAGCGCCTACGGGCAGCGATAAGCGGTACGCTAGCGATCGGCGCCGGTCGGGCGAAGAAACCGACGCCCGCTGTTAGCGCTTTTTTCATTCAGGGACAGCGGCCTGGCGCAGGGCTTGCGTCATTGACTCTCATTATATATTTTAAACCCTGGCCCGTGCTGCCCGCCGCTCGCTTCCGGATGGAAAAGGTGAAAGCACGTCATTGACCCACGTTGCTTAGCTCACATCTTGTGACGATCGGGGTTTGGTAAGGCGAGCGCCAAAATGCCCTGACGACAGGAGAAATGATGTTTTCGATCGAGCAGGCAAAGCTTATGGCAACCAAACTGCGCAACTCGCTTGAGTCGCGCAACGTCACCCTCCCCCACTCTTCCGCGCTTGAAATTGTGGCGCAGCAGCTGGGCTATAAGGACTGGAATACGGCAGCGGCAAGGTTAGAGCCGCCGGCGGCGCCCGCTGCGGTCTCATTTGAAAAAAGCATCCCCATATTACGCATGTTTGACGAGCGCAAAGCGCGGGAATTCTACGTCGATTTCCTCGCCTTCAGCGTTGAATTTGAGCATCGTTTCGCGCCAGACCTCCCCCTTTATCTCGGGATCGGCCGAAACGGCCTGCAGATTCACCTCTCTGAACATCACGGCGACGCCAGCCCGGGTGCGACAATTTTCATACCGATGCGCAACATCGAACTATTCAGGGATGAGCTAAGGCACAAGAATTACGGCTACGGACGGCCGGAGATCGTGCACCAGGCGTGGGGAAAAACCCTCGAGGTTCACGATCCCTTTGGCAACAGGCTGCGCTTCTGCGAAAGCTAAACCCCGCCAACGCCTCCGCGCAGCGCCCTTCCCCCGTCGGTTGACGGGGGAAATCCTCCACTCCAGGGCCGTGCGCAACGCCGACGCATTCAGCCCTATCCCGGATCATGAAGATAGCTCATGTTGTAATGAAATTAACTCGCTTTCGCTCATCTAACGCCTCTGGCATAAATACACAATATTAACTTATTGACAACATGAACAGTGGCGGACGAGAAGACCAGCCGCTGCTGGAAAATCACCACGCAAGTTCAGTTTTCATGTCAGAACCAGGGATACCAGATCGCGATGAATAAAGATTTTACGTTTACGGTTAAGAGCACTCTTTTCGATGAAAACTATAACCCTTCTGAAAATACGCGTATTACCACTAACTTCGCGAATTTAGCCCGCGGGAAAGAGCGTCAGCAGAATTTGCGCAACACCCTGGTGATGATTGACAATCGTTTTAATACGCTGGCGCATTGGGATAACCCTAAAGGCGATCGCTATGCCGTCGAACTTGAAATTATTTCTGTTGAAATGAAGCTCGAAGCCAACGGCGAAACCTTCCCGGCGATTGAAATTTTAAAACCCAATATCATTGATAAAAAGACCCAGCAGCGCCTTGACGGTATTGCGGGGAATAATTTCTCGTCCTACGTGAGAGATTATGACTTTAGCGTCGTGCTGTTAGAGCACAATAAGAACCAGGCGCAGTTTAGCATCCCGGACAACTTCGGCGTGCTGCACGGCAATATATTTAAAAACTTTGTTAGCTCCAGCGAATATAAAGAGAACTTTAAAAAGCCGCCGGTCATCTGTTTAAGTATTTCGAGTAAAGATACCTATCAGCGGACCGGCAATCAGCATCCGATATTAGGCATCGAATACCAGCAAAACGGATCGTCTTTGACCGAAGAGTATTTCGGCAAAATGGGCTTAGCGGTTCGCTATTTCATGCCTAAAAATAGCGCGGCACCTTTGGCCTTTTATTTCACCGGGGATCTGCTGAGCGATTACACCGACCTTGAGCTGATCGCCACCATCAGCACTATGGAGACATTCCAGAAAATTTACCGCCCGGAGATTTACAATGCCAACTCCGCGGCAGGGCAATACTATCAGCCCAACCTGAATCACCAGGATCATTCATTGACCAAAATCGTTTATGACCGGGAAGAGCGTAGTCGGCTGGCTATTGAGCAGGGAAAATTTACCGAAGAGCATTTCATCAAACCATACCAGAATATTCTTGCGCAATGGTCTGCTAGCTGCCCTCTTTGATTAATAGAAAATAAAGGTCATCCATTATGAAAACGTTATTACCGACTTCAACCGCCGGCAGCTTACCGAAACCTTCCTGGCTTGCGCAGCCCGAGACCCTGTGGTCGCCGTGGAAATTGCACAACGAGGAACTCGTTGAGGGGAAACAGGATGCGCTGCGCCTCTCCCTGGAAGACCAGCTTCGTGCGGGGATCGATATCGTCAGCGACGGTGAACAAACCCGTCAGCATTTTGTCACCACGTTTATTGAGCACCTCAGCGGCGTTGATTTTGAGAAACGCGAGGTAGTTAAAATACGTAACCGCTACGACGCCAGCGTTCCGACGGTTGTTGGCGCCGTAGCGCGTCAAAAGCCCGTTTTCGTCGAAGATGCGCGCTTTTTGCGCCAGCTCACCAGCCAGCCGATTAAATGGGCCCTGCCGGGGCCGATGACGATGATCGATACGCTTTACGATAACCACTATAAAAGCCGCGAAAAACTCGCCTGGGAATTCGCAAAAATTCTCAATCAGGAAGCAAAAGAGCTGGAGGCGGCCGGCGTCGATATTATTCAGTTTGATGAGCCCGCCTTTAACGTCTTTTTTGACGAGGTGAATGACTGGGGGATCGCCGCTTTAGAGCGAGCCGTCGAAGGGCTGAAATGTGAAACTGCGGTACATATCTGCTATGGATACGGCATCAAGGCCAATACCGACTGGAAAAAGACCCTGGGCTCAGAGTGGCGGCAATACGAAGAAGCATTCCCCAAACTGCAAACCTCTAATATTGATATCATCTCGCTGGAGTGCCACAACTCGCGAGTGCCGATGGATCTGCTCGAACTGATCCGCGGTAAAAAAGTGATGGTCGGGGCCATCGACGTGGCAACCAATACCATCGAGACGGCAGATGAAGTCGCCGCTACCCTGAGAAAAGCGCTGCAGTTTGTCGATGCCGACAAGCTCTACCCTTCGACCAACTGCGGCATGGCTCCCCTCTCTCGCCGGGTAGCCACGGGTAAACTCAACGCCTTAAGCGCGGGCGCGGAGATTATTCGCCGCGAGCTCGCAAACAGGTAGTCTCGTTACGGGGTAATGGCGATACTCGCCGACAGCCCGGCGACCAGCTCAACCCCTGCCGGTAGCGTATCTATATGGATACGTACCGGCACCCGCTGCGCAAGCCGCACCCAGCTGAAGGTCGGGTTTACCTCCGGTAGACCCAGCCCGCCGGTTTCATCATTACTGTCGCCGATGCCGTGTCCGATACTCTCAACGTGGCCGGCGATGGTCGCTTCAAACCCCATCAGCGCGATCTGCGCGCTGTCGCCCACCCGAATATGACGCAGCTTCGTCTCCTCAAAATAGCCCACCACCCAAAAACTCTGTGCATCAATAACGGCAACGGTGGTCACTCCGGCAGTGGCGTAATCGCCGGGACGCAGCCTGAGATGGGTAACGTAACCGGCGACTGGAGCCCGAACCGTGGCATGGACCAGGTTGAGCTGCGCCAGCTCCAGCGCCGCCAGCGCCCCGTGATAGTTCGCCGCCGCAACGTTCGCGGCGCTGCCCGTTTGCTGTAAATCCTCCTTAGAAATCACGCTGCTGAGCTGCGCGCGCCTGCGGGCGGCGTCCTGACGCATGGACATCTCATGGCGCCTGGCTTCAACTTCGGCCTCGGCGCTGGCTACCGCCAGCTTCAGCCAGTGCGGATCGATGGTATAGAGTACATCGCCCCGATTGACCCACTGATTATCCCTCACCGCCACGCCGTTCACCGGGCCGGAAACATCCGGCGCAATCCGCACCACATCCGCACGAACCCGGCCATCCCGGGTCCAGGGTCTCTGGGCGTAATGCTTCCACATCATGAAAGCCAGAATGGCTGCTGCCGCAACCGCAATGAACGTCAGCGCGTAGCGGCTCAATAGAGATAAAAATGACTTCATGCTAATAACCCCAGCGCGTTCAGTCCCTGCAGCAGCAGGAAAAAGGTGAAAATATAGGTCGAAAGCCCAATCAGCGGACGACAGGGCAAACTGCGGTATAGCCTGCTGAAAGCGAAAAGCGCCACCAGCAGCAGCGTGCACAACAGGGTCACCAGCGCGACCACCAGCAGACCGGGAACGAAGACTCCGCCAAAATTAACGTCACTTATCATCGGATGACTTCCTGTTTTGTTCACTCAAGGCACAGTGCAGATCGACAAGCTCGTCCGCCAGCCGACGCGATAGGCCATCCGTCGCCGGCGCATAGCGGTCCACTATGGCCAGGATCCGCTGGCGTAAGGCGGCGGCCTCTTCCCCACGGACCAGCCGGGAAAATAGCGCATTAATCTCCTTCGCCGCCTCGCTCCCCATCTGAAGACGCAGGCGGCGTAACCGCATCACGCAGAGCCCCACGCGCAGGTGGTGCAGCATGTGGTTGAGCGCCTGCCCCGACGATTGCCGGCTCCGCGGCAGGCGCGGCAGCAGGAGCGCCGTGCGGTCAATCATCAGATTCGTCCACTGCGCCTCATCCGGCGCAAACGTCCCCTTCAGGCTGCGCCTGACGTCGCGGCGGCAAATGCGCAGCAGGCGATTGATGGCGGAGTCTGCCTGCACCGTTTGCAGCACGCGCATACTCGCCACGGCAAAACCGGTGGCGGCAAACAGGGCGATGGCCGTGTTGATCGCCACCGCGAAGTCGCCGCTGTAGTGAGGGCCCAGCTCGCATAAAATGGGCAGCGTCAGCGTAATCCCCATGGCCATAAACGTGGTGGGCGGCCGCGCCTGCAGCGAGCCGGCCAGCAAATAGACCGGGGCCAGCGCCGCAACCAGCACGCTGAAATCGGTAATCTGGGGAAGGAGCACGAAGCTGTAGATCAGGCTGGCCGCCACGCCATAGGCCGAGCCGACGATATACTTAACGATATGGGGTGCCGGAGTATCGAAACTGCCAAACAGCGTGCAGCAGACTCCGAGAATGGAAACCGCCGTGCCGCCATCGGGCCAGGCAGAGTAAATCCATACCGCGCAGCCGCTGGCTATTATCGTGAAAGCGCCCAGCGCGGTACGCGCGGCCGACAGGCCGTCGCGGTGGAAAACGTAGCCTTTTACCGCTCTGCCTTCGACCGCTATTTGCGCGGGGTGCGCATGGCGGATGGCGTCAGCGAGCCGCTCGCACTGCTGCAGCAGTATAATTGCCTGCTGAAGGTGACGGGCCAGGCTCACCTGCTGGTACCGGTCAAACGTCTGCGCATCGGCCGCAAGCCGTGCCGTTAGGCGCGCGCTGCGTTCTGCCAGCGCGCCTCCCGCTATTTTCCGCAGCCCCGCCTCCTCGCAGGCCAGCCATGTTTTGACATCCTCCAGCAGCTGCTGCAGATCGCCCGGAATGGCGCCGTTCATCTGCAGGCGATCGCGTAATTCGCAGCTGACCACCAGCAGTTGCGCCAGCCGGTCATGGATCGCTTTTCTGCCGTTGCGGGCAAATCCCGGGATCGCAAAGTCATAGGGGAGATGGTGATTGACGCCCTGCAGGAACTGCAGCGCCAGCGCCAGCTGCAGGCTCCCCGCTGCCTCATCGGGTTTACCCGTTAGCACGTGGGCGAGGGTCTGGCGCACGGCGCGCAGCGTTTCCGCAACCTTGCTGTTAAACAGCCCGGATAGCCGCTTTGGCAAAACGTACCTGTGGACCAGGGCTGCACAGAAGATGCCGATGGCAATCTCCCGCACCCGGGTGATGGCGACATCAAAAATGGCGCCGGGATCGAGTACTGCGGGAAAGCCGATCAGGCTGGCGGTGTAGCCGGCTAATAGATAGGCATAGGCCCGGGGCGTGCGCTCTAGCAGCGACAGGTAAAGACAGAAGGTAATCCAGCCGGCGAGCACCGCGCTGCAGACCAGCGGCGTATTAACAAAGGCCGGCACGATCAGCACGGTCGCCCCGGCGCCGGCTATCGTGCCGATCAGGCGATAGACGCACCGGCTCAGCGACGCGCCCACCGACGTTTGCGACACAATGTAGACGGTAATAATGGCCCACGAGGGCCTTTCCAGGCCGATGGATAAGGCGAGGTAATATGCCAGCATCGCGGCCGCAAAACTTCTCGCGGAATAGAGCAGAGCACCGGCATCACTCAGGAGGCCGGGCGAGGAGAGTAGCGCCCCCGCACGACGGAAGACCACACTTTTAGCCCACAGCAGGCGGGACCGATAATCGTTTATTTGGCTCATGCCGGCAATTATTACCGGGTTGCGCATCTCATTAAATACTATATTCTGTCAAAAAATCACTAAATACTGCCAATACGATGCCGTCTCAATACGCCACCACATTTTTTGACCCGGACGCCGCAGGATCGCCGGCGGTCGCCCGGCAGCTTGATTTCGTTGATTACGCTGCGGAAGTGCCGGTCCACACCCACCGTAAGGGGCAGCTGATTATCGCGCTTTACGGCGCCGTTATCTGTCGCGCGGAGAACAACCTGTGGATCGTCCCACCCGACTGTGCCGTGTGGATCCCCGGCGGCGTCCCCCACAGCGCCAAAGCCACCTGGAACGCGCACCTCAACTATTTATTCATTGAGCCCGGCGCCGCGGCGCTGCCGGAACGCTGCTGTACCCTGGCGGTATCCGGGCTGATCAAAGAGCTGGTCGAGCGCTTAACCCGCGAGGAGGTCGGCTATTCGGCAGACAGCCACGCAGCCAGGCTGACCCGAGTAACGCTCGATGAGCTGGCCGCCATGCCGCAGCAGAACTTCAGCCTGCCGGTCTCGGCGAATGCCAAAATACGCGCCATGGCCGATGCGCTGGTGAGCCATCCGGAGGATCGCAGCACGCTGCAGGAGTGGGCGAAGCGGCTGGCGCTCAGCGAGCGCTCGCTGGCACGGCTGATGCAGCGCGAGACGGGTCTGACCTTCGGGCGCTGGCGCCAACAGCTGCACCTGATTATTGCGCTACGGGAGTTGGCCAGCGGCACCTCCGTGCAGAACGTCGCGGCTCAATTAGGCTATGAGTCCGTTAATGCCTTTATCACCATGTTCAGAAAAATGATGGGCAGCACCCCGGCGCACTATTTCGCCGAGCGTAAAACCGCGGCTTCCTGACCGCGCAGGCGAATGAACGTGCGCTTGCGGCGATATTTTAACCTCCGCATTTGGGGCGGGAAATTCCGCCCCTTGCTCGCTCAGCGCTCGGCTAAAAATAGGTTCAGCAATCTGCGGAATTAACGGCGGACGCTATTGTCTTTAATGCAGTGCCCGTCATTGCAGCTCAGCGCATCGGCGGTGGCGACAGGATGTTTGGTGTTATCGCCGGTGACGGCAGCGGCGGCAACGGGGTGGTCGGACTTAGCCACAATGGTGGTGCGGGCGACGGGATGATTAGCAAAGGCAGGAAGCGCGACGGTAGCGAAGGCCAGGGCCAGAATGATTTTTTTCATCGTATTATCTCTATTAAGCTGGCCTGATATTATCAGTGCCGGACGTTGTTGAAACTTATTGATGAAAAATATCTTATTGTTATTTTAAGAGCAGAGCAACAGCATTGATAAAGTTTATTTTTACACATCACAGCAGCGCTGAAATCATTTAAAATTAAACAAAATCGTCATTATTAAGGCATACGGATAAATAACAGCCGCACCACCTTAATATAAACACCCCCTCCTCTGCTTGATTCTCTCTTTTTCAGATGGCGTACGCTCGCGTACCGACCCCGGCGAACGCCCGGCGGTGAACTCTGGTTGAGGATATCCGCATCGGGAAAACGGCTCGTTTTGTGACGACATGGCGACAAGAACGCAGCCCTGCTAACACTGCAGATATTTTTTCTGGCATATTTATGTGCTATGGGTATTTCGCCACACCAACAACGAAGATAGCCATCGGCAACCCCGTTTATCTTATTGATTTGAGGAGTATCATGAACAATGTCATTCTCAGCATAATCGCGAAAATCTCTTCTATGGACGCGGAAAGCAAACAGCTTGCTGCTCAGGTTGAAGCTCAGTCATTACTTATCAGCGCCTTAATGCTGGCCATCGGCAAGGAAGGCGGCGTATCGGAACTGGTAGGCAGCGTTTCTAAGGCGATAAATTCCGTTCTCGAATCTTCCGAAGAGGTTCTGAAAACGGACGCTGAGCTTCTTTTGACAAAATTCCACGAGCAAATCGCGCTGACGCAGCTGATCAGCACGCATGGCGATGAGATAAACCCTGAAGCGACGGACGGTTCCTCCCCCTCTTCCGATCCGCGCCCTGATTGAGCTCGCAAGCAAATAGCTGAGCGATAAAAACAATGAGGGCGGCCTGAAGACCGCCCCGTTGATTAAAACGACATGGTTACGCCGGCGTAATAAGCGCGCCCCGGTTCGTTATAGGTTGAAGCCCCCGCGTTCTCACGGTAGATCTGCTTATCAAACAGGTTGTTGATACCCGCATTGGCGCGCAGATTCCTGGTGATATCGTAGTTAACGTTCAGGCCAACGATGGAATAAGGACTAATTTCACGTTGTGAAAGACCGTTATTGTTTTCAAGGGACGTTTCCGCATACTGGCGCGGTTTCTGGCGGCCATATTGCGTCCAGTTAACGTTCGCGCTCAGATCTTCAGTGGCCTGCCATTCCAACTGGGAGTTGATGGTAAATTCCGGGATCACCGACAGCGGATTGCCGGTCTTCTTGCTTTCAGAACGGAACATGTAGGTGGCGTTAGAGCGCCATTCCAGCGTATCGGCAATCAGAGGAATGGTCAGGTTGCCTTCCAGCCCTTCAACGATGGCTTTACCGCCGTTTTCCCACTGCAGCACGTTATAGGTGCCGTTGGTGTAAATGGCCGAAGTGCCGGACACGATTTTATTTTTGTAGTCATTGCGGAAGTAGGTAATGCCAGCGGCATAGCCGGCATGACTGAATTCAATCCCCACCTCTTTGTTAACGCTAATTTCAGGATCGAGATTATCGTTACCCAGTAAATAACATTGACTGAGGCCAATCGGGCAACCGTTGCCGCGCGTAGAAAGCAGGTAACCCGGCGTTGACTGATAAAGATTAGGCGCTTTGAACGCGCGGGCAATACCGGCTTTCATGGTGAAATATTCCCCCAGCCCCTGCGAAATATTCAGGCTTGGGCTCCAGTTAGCGCCGAAATTATCGTGATAGTCAAAGCGTAGCCCCGGAATCACCTCGGTGCTGTCGGTCGCGGCAATATTATCCTCGAAATAGAGTGAGCTAATCGTGGCCGAGTTTTCACTGCTGCGCTGGGAAGGATCGCCTGAGCTACCCGGTAAATAGAGGTTAGTACTCGCCGACTGCATGGCGGCGGGATCGTTGAGCTCATCGCGGTTCCACTCCGCGCCCAGGGTCACCGTTTGATCGACCAGCAGCTGCAGCGGGAAGCTGACCTCCCCGCCCGCCCGATAGCTTTCCAGCCGGCTGGTCGAATAGACATCGCTATTGATCATCCCTTCCGTACTGCCACCGGTGCCCTCTTTTAAACGGGTGTTATTGGTCTTTTCATAGTTAAAGTTAAGCCTGGACGTCCCCCAATCCCAAATACCGTTGTGAGTAATGCCATAGTTTTGACGGTATAAGCGGTTGGTTTCATCGCCATAAAGCGACTCTACTAAGCCACCAGCGCTGCTATTACTGTTGCTGTTTTGCGTATCGCCCGCGTAGATATTGCCCTGACGGCTATAGCCATAGGAGAAATCAACGATCTGGGCTGGGGTGATTTTCCAGGAGAGCACACCGCTGATATCTTTATTACGTACCCCTTCACGACCCGCAGCATAGGAACCGTTTTGTGCGGTATTGATGTCATAGGCATCGGCATCGGTGCGGTTGATATTGCCATACAGACGCATCGTTAGCGCGTCACCCGCCAGCGGGCCGCTGAGGTTGAAGTTAGCGCGGCGGGTGTCACCTTCTTTGCTGCTTTCCGGCTGATTGGTGAAGAGGGACAGCGAGCCATGCCAGTCATTGGTGGGGCGTTTAGTAATAATATTGACCACACCGCCCGCAGCGCCAGAACCATAGCGGGCCGCTGCCGGGCCGCGAATCACCTCAATACGTTCCACCATTTCCGCCGGCACCCAGTTGGTATCGCCGCGAGAGTCGCGCTCGCCGCGCCAGCTGTAGCGTACGGAGTTACGAGAGCTCACCGGCACGCCGTCAATCAGCACCAGGGTGTTTTCCGGGCCCATGCCACGGATGTCGATTTGCCGATTGTTACCGCGGCTGCCGCTGGCGCCATTGCCGGTCAGGTTCACACCCGGCATTTTGCGGATGATGTCGGCAAGATCGTTAACAGGAGGGCTTTTTTGAATATCTTCTTCGGTGATGATCGACACGCCGGGCTGTTGTTTCAGCCCCTGCTCGGCGGTGACAAGCATCGTTTCATCGTCAGCCAATTTCTCCGTGGCTTCTTGCGCCAAGACGGGTGAGCTGAGCAAGCCGGCCAAAAACAGCGCAATTGGGCGCTTTTTATCTAAAGTTACATTCACTTAAACAATCCCCAGAAGAGTTAATATTTGTAAGTAAATGCTTATGATAATGAGAGTGATTCTCATTGTACACAACCCGAAATAGACCCTCCTTTTTTTCTACATTATTTGATGGCTTTGCGGTTTATATGTAAATAAACGTAAGCCCATCGATAAACGGAAAAAAGGAATAGATATTGGAAAATACTTAACCACAAAATATCCATTAATATTCTTATAAATCATAGTAATGAAAAGAGTAATAACGCACTGCAATTATCTGAATTTTCGTTCCTCTCCGGCGTTACGCCAAAAAGAGCTGCCGTGAATGAGCGAAAATTGAGGAGAAACTGTGCAGAAGGTCATACAAAGCTTTACATTGAGCAACATTATTTCGCCAATACTTGCCCCTCATCAACGCTCGATGCGGGCCGCCCGATCGCGCCGTAATACCAGTTAAATCTAATGCTGTATGATCCTACCCGCGAATAGTGGACACGAGACTAAGTGAGTAAACTCTTAACCAGAGGTGATGTGATGGACGCCCCTTCCCAGCCTAAGTTCTGCCACACTTATGCTGAATGTCTATTCGCAGAGGAACAACATCATGAACTCGATAAAAGTTGTCGGGATCGATTTAGC
>NZ_CACSIS010000049.1:0-23593 GCF_902705905.1 Klebsiella sp. 18074
GGGTTGGGTGTTAACCTCGATCGTCCTGGACACCGCGCCCCCTCTCACGCACAGAAAAAATTCCCTTTTGGAGGGTGTAAACATGTTAACAGCGCAAAAGCGGAAATTCGCTGTCGCGCTGATGTCCGGCATGTCTCAAAAAGATGCGGCAATAAAAGCGGGGTATTCGGAGAAATCCGCACGGTCCAAGGGGTCGCAGCTTGCAAAAGACCCGGAAATCATCGCGTTTATTACACGAAAAAAAAAGGAAGTCATCGAGACAGACGACGTACCAACGTACGGCAAAAAAGTTTACACCCCAGCGGTAAACAGCCCTGAAAAAAATAAGGCTCCTGTAACACCAACAGAGGCGCCACCTGTTACTGGTGAATATGATGATCCACTCAAGTTTCTCATGGCCGTGATGAACGATATCTCCGAAGAAATTGACGTCAGGAAGGATGCTGCAAAGGCCATGCTTCCCTATATCCACCCTAAAAAAGGTGAAACCGGGAAAAAAGATGCGCGTCACGCCGCCGCAAAAGCAACTGCTGGTGCAAGCAAGTTTGGCGCAATGGCTCCTCCAAAGTTGGTCGTCAATAACAAGGAGTAATTTATGGCGCAGTGGTCTACAGCCTGTATGGACTGGGAAGCTCGCCTGGTTGCCGGTGAGTCCATCATTCCTCCGCCTATTTTCCCTGACTTAGCAGAGCAAGCGCTCAGTATTTTCCGTGAACTGCGAGTTTCTGACCTGCCGGGTAAACCGACATTCGGGGAATGCTCTGAAGAGTGGGTATTTGATTTCGTGAAAGTCATCTTCGGCGGATATGACGCCGAAACGGGCAACCAACTGATCCGCGAATACGGACTGCTGATATCGAAAAAAAACACAAAATCGACCATTGCTGCAGGCATCATGCTTACCGCTCTGATCCTTTGCTGGCGCGAGGATGAGGAACATCTGATCCTGGCGCCCACGAAAGAGGTCGCTGATAACAGCTTCAAACCCGCAGCTGGCATGATACGTGCTGACGAAGAGCTGTCCGATATGTTCCAGATTCAGGATCATATCCGTACGATTACACACAGGGTTACGCGAAATACGTTGAAAGTAGTTGCCGCGGATACCGACACGGTATCTGGTAAGAAGGCCGGCCGTATTCTGGTTGATGAACTATGGCTGTTTGGGAAGCGAGCCAACGCCGAAGCGATGTTCATGGAAGCGCTTGGCGGTCAGGTCTCACGTAATGAAGGGTGGGTGATATTCCTCACCACAGAAAGCGATGAGCCGCCTGCGGGGGTTTTCAAAGAGCGTCTTGATTACTGGCGTAAAGTCCGAGACGGCCAAATAAGCGACTCCAAAACGCTTGGAATCCTGTACGAATTTCCTGAGCATATGGTGGAAAGTAAGGCTTACTTGGATCCGAAAAACTTCTACATCACCAACCCTAATATCGGGCGTTCTGTTAGTGCTGAATGGATAGAAGATCAGCTCCGTAAAAATCAGGCCAAAACTGACGGTACGCTACAGCAGTTTCTGGCAAAGCACCTCAACATTGAAATTGGCCTTAACCTGCGCAGCGACCGCTGGGCGGGCGTCGATTTCTGGGAACAGCAGGCAAAGCGTGTCAGTTTTGAAGATTTATTAAGACGATCAGAGGTCATCACCGTCGGAATAGACGGCGGCGGCCTTGATGACCTGCTGGGGGTCTCTGCCCTCGGGCGTGATGCTGAGACAAGAGAATGGCTCTGCTGGTGTCATGCGTGGGCACATGAGATAGCGATCCGCCGGCGTAAAAGTGAAGAGTCCCGATTTAACGACTTCGTGAGAGCCGGTGATCTGACCATCGTGAAACGCGTCGGACAGGATACGGAAGAGGTGGCCGAGTACGTCAGCAGGATCCACGCTGCTGAATTGCTCGACAAGATCGGCATCGACCCGTCTGGAGTCGGGCAGATACTCGATGCGCTGATTGAGGTGGGTATTCCTGCTGAATCGGTGGTTGGTGTCAGCCAGGGCTGGCGCCTTGGCGGCGCGATTAAAACCACTGAGAGAAAGCTTGCCGAAGGAATATTGATACATGGTGGACAGCCGATGATGGCCTGGTGCGTGGGTAACGCCCGGGTAGAACCGAAAGGCAACGCCATTCTGATCACCAAACAGGCCAGCGGTAAGGGCAAGATTGACCCGCTGATGGCGCTGTTTAACGCAGTTTCTCTCATGGCCCTTAACCCGGAGCCAGCTAAAAAAGATTACCAGGTATTTTTCGTATAACAAACACGTCAGTTAATGACCCGCTCAGGCGGGTTTTTTCGTTTCTGGAGGCAATCAAATGACGCTTAATCGCGCCTGTACCCTCATGACGGTGAAATCGGTTGATGAAGATAAGCGGATTATTGTTGGCATAGCTTCAACACCATCACCGGATCGTGACGGAGACATTATGGAGCCAGGAGGTGCGCGGTTCGGAAATGAGAACCCATTCCTCTGGCAGCATGACAGATTACAACCCATCGGTAACTGTTCCGCAAAAAAGCTCAATGACGGCCTGCAGATTACAGCGCAGTTGGTAAAGCCGACGCCTGATATGCCATCCCAACTTATTGCCCGGCTTGATGAGGCATGGGCGTCGATTAAGTCAGGGTTGGTCAAAGGTCTGTCGATTGGTTTCAAACCAATCAAGTACGCATTTCTTGATGCTGGTGGCATTCATTTTTTGGAGTGGGAACTCCTGGAAGTTTCTGCCGTAACCATTCCTGCGAATGCGGAATGCAGCATCACAACCGTTAAGTCGTATGACCGCCAGCTTCTCGCCGCGATAGGCAATGAGAAGCCGGTAGTAAAAATCTCAAAATCCGCTGGCGCTACAGCAACCAATACCAAAAAAGGAACCAATTCGATGAATATCGCAGAACAAATTAAGAGCTTCGAAGCGAAGCGAGCGGCGCTGGTGGCATCTCTTGATGAGGTGATGTCAAAAGCAGCTGAAGACGGGCGTACGCTGGATGCTGAGGAAGAGGAAAGCTACGACAATACCTCCGCTGAAATTAAATCCGTCGATGCGCACCTCAAACGCCTGCGCGACATGGAAGGCAATATGGCATCTACCGCTAAACCGGTATCAAAAGCCGCTAACGGTGAAGTCACTACCGTTAAGACTGGTGCGCCAGGCATCATCCGTGTTGAACAGAAGCTGGAAAAAGGCATCGCCTTTGCCCGCTTCGCGAAAGCGCTGGCCGCCGCTAACGGCAGCCGCTCCGAAGCGCTGGAGATTGCCCGGAAACAGTATCCAGACGATGCGAAGCTTCACCATGTACTGAAGGCCGCTGTAGGTGCAGGTACCACTACCGATCCGACCTGGGCTGGTGCGCTGGTGGAATATCAGGAATATGCACAGGATTTTGTTGAATTCCTCCGCCCGCAAACCATTATCGGCCGATTCGGGCAGGGCAGCATCCCGGCTCTGCGTCAGGTCCCGTTCAACATCCGCATCCCGGCGCAAACTTCCGGCGGTTCGGCAAACTGGGTGGGGCAGGGCAAGGCCAAACCGCTGACCAAATTCGATTTTGAGTCGATCACGTTCAGCTTTGCCAAAGTGGCGGCTATTGCTGTACTGACCGACGAGCTGATCCGCTTCTCTAATCCGGCTGCCGATTCGCTGGTGCGTAACGCCCTGGCCGAAGCGGTCATTGCCAGGTTGGATACGGACTTTATCAACCCGTCAAAAGCTGAAGTTGCTAACGTTTCTCCTGCATCTGTCACTAATGGTATTGCTGCGATCCCGTCCACCGGTAGCCCGGATGACGACGCTGCAGCCGCCTTTGGGGTTTTCGTAGCAGCTAACCTGCAGCCGAATGGCGCGGTCTGGTTGATGTCCAGTACTACTGCGCTGGCATTGTCCATGCGTAAGAATGCTCTGGGTCAGAAAGAATACCCTGAGATGACGCTTCTTGGCGGTACCTTCCAGGGCCTTCCGGTCATTGTATCCCAGTACGTTGGTAACCAGCTTGTGCTGGTGAACGCACCGGATATTTACCTGGCAGATGATGGTGGTGTGGCAGTGGATATGTCGCGTGAAGCATCGCTGGAAATGGAAAGCGAACCCACCGGCGACAGCATCACCCCGACCGGCACCGAACTGGTCTCCATGTTCCAGACCAACAGTGTCGCTATCCGCGCCGAGCGCTGGATCAACTGGAAGCGCCGTCGTACAGCAGCGGTAGCGGTTATCTCTGGTGTGAACTACAGCTCAAGCCAGGGCAGCTAAACAGCGGAAGGAGGGCGGGGGAAACCCCGCCGCATTGCATGGCAAAAATCAGATATCTGCAACGTACCCATGACTCGGTGCCGGGCGACGTGAAAGCCGTGGACGATCGGTGCGCAAAGGTGCTGGTGCTGCTTGGCAAGGCGGAATATTTCGTCGGCGCGCGTACTGATGGCAAAAAGAACAAGCGAAAAGCGGAGAACGGCTAATGTGGAACCCTTTCCGGAGAAAACAGGGTAATGAAAAAGCCCTGCAGCAGCCTGCCAGTCGCGGAGGCTGGAACCCGTTATTCAGCTTTATACATGAGCCATTTTCCGGAGCATGGCAGCGTAACCTTGAAATCAGGCAGGATACTGTTCTTTCTTATTATGCTGTCTTCGCCTGCATATCGCTGATCGCGAGTGATATTGCCAAAATGCCTCCGCGCCTGATGCGGCGTGACTCAAAGGGAGTCATGCAGGAGGTAAAATTAGGAGATGTTCCGGCGCTGTACAAAAAGCCAAACGCCTTTCAGAACAGGATCCAGTTCTTTGAGCACTGGCTGAATTCAAAGTTGTGTCACGGAAATACGGTAGCGTTAAAAATCCGCAATAACACCGGAAAAATCACTGAACTCAGGCTGCTTGACTGGAACAAAGTTACACCGCTGGTGGCGGATGATGGCTCTGTCTTCTATCAGATCAACCCTGACAACATGACTGGCATTGAATCGTCGGTGACCGTCCCTGCACGCGAGGTGATTCACGATCGTTTCAATTGCCTTTTCCATCCGCTCATCGGTTTGTCACCCATTTACGCAGCTGGCCTGGCGGCGATGCAGGGTCATCACATACAGGAAAATTCCGCCTATTTTTTCCGTAACGGTGGTAAGCCCAGCGGTGTCATCGAGGTTCCTGGGTCTTTGACCGAAGAGAACGCCAGAAAAATAAAAGAAAACTGGGACACCGGATATTCCGGCGAGAATGCAGGCAAGACCGCCATTCTGAGTAACGGTGCTAAATACAATCCAACAACGGTATCAGCTGCTGATGCTCAAACTGTCGAGCAACTAAGCATGACGGCACAGATCATCTGTTCTGTGTTTCATGTCCCGGCCTATAAAGTTGGTGTCGGCGAGCTCCCCACTCACGACAATATTGAAGCACAAGACCAGCAATATTATTCGCAGTGCCTTCAGTCGCTCATTGAGTCGATCGAGTTGCTTCTGGATGAAGCCTTTGATCTCGATGGCGAGACGGGTACGGAATTTGATGTTAATGCGCTGCTGCGCATGGACAGTGAGCGCCGCATCAAATCTCTTGGTGAAGGCGTAAAAAATACAATCCTGACGCCGAATGAGGCGCGCAGGAGTGAAAATCTTCCTCCTTTACCTGGCGGTGATGCGCTGTATCTTCAGCAGCAAAACTTCAGCCTTGAAGCACTGGCACGGCGTGATGCTTCTGATGATCCGTTTGCTAAATCTGGCGCCAGCAGCGTCACGGCACCAGAGGAATCTGGCGGGAAAGCCATGTCTGAATCTGAACTGACGGCGGCAAAAGCGATGCTGCGAGGATTGTTAGCCAAATGAATGAACGTGAACTTTCCCTTATCAGGGCTCTTGGCGAGGAATTCTCCCAGGCGCTAAGCGAACTACGTGAATCTTTCAGAAAAAGTCTGGACGACCACCTGAAGGAAACAGAAGAGAAGTTGGCAGCGCTCACCCAGGAAATTTCGACCCTGAAGGACTCTCCGGCACCTGACCTTACCGTGCTGCTGGCTGATGCAGTTGCATCATTACCGGCTCCCGATATTCCGCAGTTGCCGGACATCAGCGCTATGGTCAGCGCCGCTGTTGCCGCTATACCTGCGCCGAAGGATGGTAAAAGCGTGACGCCGGAAGACGTGCGACCATTGCTGCAGGAGCTGGTCACTGCGGCGGTAGGCGAAATCCCGGTCCCGCGTGACGGCAAAGATTATGATCCGGCGGTGCTGAAGCAGGCGGTGGATGACGCGGTCGGAGCGCTGCCGCCGGCGCAGGACGGCAGGAGCGTGACGCCGGAAGACGTGCGGCCGCTGCTGCAGGAGCTGGTCACTGCGGCGGTAGGCGAAATCCCGGTCCCGCGTGACGGCAAAGATTATGATCCGGCGGTGCTGAAGCAGGCGGTGGATGATGCGGTCGGCGCGCTGCCGCCGGCGCAGGACGGACGTGATGCTTTGCACCTTGAATTACAGCCCTTCATTGATGAAGGGAAAAGCTATCCTCGCGGATCTTATGCAACCCATAACGGCGGCCTCTGGCGTGCTTACGAGAAAACCCACGGTCTGCGTGGCTGGGAATGCATAGTCGATGGTGTATCAGCCGTTGATATCAGCATGGATGGTCAACGCAATTTTACTGTTACGGTCAACCGTGCCAGCGGTGCCAGTGAGAAAAAAGCTTTCGATATACCGGCTATGGTGTACCGCGGCGTATTCAAATCGGGCGATGAATACCTGCCAGGTGATACGGTCACATGGGCTGGCTCACTCTGGCATTGTGACGAAATCACGCAGGATAAACCTGGCGAACCTGGTTCTAAAGGCTGGACACTTGCCGCCAAACGCGGGAGAGACGGGAGGGATAAAACGTGATCGAACTGGTAACGCTTATCCAGGCAAAAAAGCACCTGCGCATTGATGATGATGCTGGAGATGATGATCTCCTCCTGAAAATTCAGGCCGGCAGTGCTGCACTGCTTTCTTATATTCAGGGAAGTCGGGACAAGGTGGTAGATGACGAGGGTAAACTGATTGAAGGTGAGCCTTTGTTGCGTATGCAGGAGTCTCTTTTGCGGTTACTTGGTTATCTCGACCGTAATCGAAACGGCGAAGAGGAAGAGAAACTAAAACAGGGTGAACTTCCCTTCTCCATAACGATGCTGATTTACGATCTGCGACAGCCAACAATTCTTTAAGGTGGTGCTATGGCTTGCTCAGGTTGCGCCAGCCGGCGCGAGTGGATAAAAAAGTGGACGAGAATTGCCTATGAACGAGCAACAGGTAAACGCGCTGATAGCAGCGCTGAACGAACAGACCGCGGCACAGAGAGAGCAGACGGAAGCGATAAACCGCCTGGCTGAATCAAATACGGCCCTGTGTGACATCATTATTCAGTCGCTGGCTGATGAGTTGGAGGAGCCTGTAGAGCGACAGACCTATCTCAGCGGAAAACCCAGGGGGTAATATGCAGGCTGGCAAACTTCGCCATCGAGTCATACCCCAAAAGTTTGTCTCGGTTCAGGATCCGCAAACCGGCGAGATTGTGAAAAATTGGGTCAACCTTGTTCAGTCAACTGCTGATAATGGCATTTGGGCCGAAGTTTACCCGCTTTCGGCCAGGGAATTTATTTCCTCCCAGGCAACCCAGAACGAGATAACCACCAGGATCACAATCCGCCGGCGCGACGATATTACTGCTAAATGTCGAATCTTATACCGCGGGAAAATTTATAACGTTGAGGGCGTACTCCCTGATCCGGTTAGTGGGCTGGAGTATTTAACGCTTCCCTGCTCAGAAGGGGTTAACGATGGCTGACGGTGTTGAATATCAGTTGACCGGAGTTGATGAATTGATAGGGAAACTTCAGTCAATTAGCGATGACATGAAGCGTAAGGGAGGGCGAGCGGCTTTAAGGAAAGCGGCCAATGTTATTGCCAACAGGGCAAAGGCAAACGCCAGAAGACTTGATGATCCGGAAACAGGACGAAGCATAGCGGATAACATCGCAGTGCGCTGGAATGGCCGCGAGTTTAAGCGTAACGGTAATCTTGCTTTCAGAATCGGTGTTTTACATGGTGCAGTGCTGAAAAAGCATCCTGATAAAGCCAAAAATGCCCCCACACCACACTGGCGCCTGCTGGAGTTTGGAACGGAAAAAATGCGCGCTCAACCTTTCATGCGACCCGCAGCAGAAAACGGTGCTGGCGAGGCATCGAATACGTTCGTTGAGGAATATGGGAAGGCCATCGATCGAGCGATAGCCAGAGCTGCCAAGAAAGGGGGCAGAGGATGATTGCACCTATCTTTGACGTTTGTGCTGCCAGCCAGGCGGTAACAGCGTTGATCGGTTCAAGCCCGGTGCGGCTTTACCCATTCGGGCTGCAGGATGACAATATCGTTTATCCCTATGTCGTATGGCAAAACCTCAGCGGAGAGCCAGAGAATTACCTGGACAGACGCCCCGACGCGGACAGCTACACGCTCCAGGTGGATATCTATTCGGTTACTGCTTTATCGGCACAGGCAGTGGCAATGGCGCTGCGTGATGCCATCGAACCACACGCCTACATCACTCGGTGGGGAGCTCAGAGCCGTGATCCGGAAACAAAACGCTACCGTTATTCATTCGACGTTGACTGGATAGTCAAACGATAACCTCCCTAATCCTTCCATAAACCGGCCAGAGCCGGTTTTTTTATTTCTGGAGATAACTATGTCTGTTTTAACGCAGGGTACTCAACTCTATGCGCTGATCCGTGGTGTCATTCATGAAATTGAATGCATCACCAGTTTTAACCCTGGGGCCAACCCGGCCGACCAAATTGAAGACACCTGTCTCAGTGAACGTAACAGCCGCCAGTATAAAAAGGGCCTGCGTACCCCCGGGCAGGCGTCGGTAACAATTAATGCCGATCCAGATAATGACTCGCATTATTTGATGTGGCAGTTGGCCGAACTGGATGAATACCAGGACGAGCTGA
This sequence comes from Klebsiella sp. 18074, assembly GCF_902705905.1. NCBI lineage: Bacteria > Pseudomonadati > Pseudomonadota > Gammaproteobacteria > Enterobacterales > Enterobacteriaceae > Klebsiella > Klebsiella sp. 18074. The sequence goes on from NZ_CACSIS010000049.1 coordinate 8,964, forward strand.
TCCAGTGGGCTATTGCTTGGTCTGATGGCGAATCTGTCCCTACCGTTTCTGCCGGGGAAATGGTTTTGCCGACAGATCGCACCTGGTACACATTCCGCGCCTATGTCAGCGACTTCCCGTTTGACTTCCAGGCTAATGCGGTTGTGGCAACCAGCGCCACGATGCAGCGCAGCGGCCCCGGGGTCTGGGTACGTAAAGTCCAGCCCGGGAGTTAAGACCAGACACCCCGGCAGAGCCCGGGGCTTTTCCCCACAGTATTTGGCGGCGCATCTCCCGCGCAATCCAGCCCCGAGACCATTCACAAAAGCGACCTCTGAGAACGCCATCGCAGCATGGTGCGCTCGGGCATGGCCGTTCTGGTGAGACAGAGGTCTCTTTTTTGAAAGGTAATCACCATGCAATATCCAACCGTATCAGTAAACGGCGTTTCCGTTCGCGTTGATGACTATGGGCGCTACAGCCTTAATGATCTCCATGCTGCAGCCGTAGCAAATGGTGAGGCGACGGAGTCTCAGCGGCCAAGCGTGTTTCTCCGAAGCGCCCAAATTAAGCGCTTCATTAAGGCGCTGCAGGCCAAAGCACTAAAAAGTGCTTTGGAACAAAATCAACCAGTTAAGGTAATGAACGGCGGTTATGAGGCTGGGGCGTGGGGTGTTGAACTGCTCGCTATTCGCTACGCGGCATGGATTAAGCCAGAGTTCGAGATTGAAGTGTATGAGGTATTTCGAACCGTTGTACGCATGGGGATCGGCGCCATGTCCCGCCTGAACAAAATCGACCACATCATCAATACAGAAACCAAGGCGATTAGCCAGTGCGCCAGCCAGATGGCGAAGTGGGGGGTTGGCGGCCGTAAGCAGCTACTCCACACAGCGCGGGAGCGGGCTGCTGATGAAGTGCAACTGTATTTGCCAGGCGTCGCTTAAATTTGGGATAGCCCACCCGCGTGGGCTTTCATTAACAGGAGATAACATGCAACTCACGCTTGATACGCTAAAAGAAACCGGAGCATTTACTGGCCGCCCGGTAGAGAAAGAGATCAAATGGAAAGGTCGCGACGGGAAAGAACATATCGCCACCGTCTTTGTTCGCCCGATGGGCTATCACACCACAAAAGCCGAACTGCTGGCGTATAACGGAAAATCGGACCCGATTGCAGAGCGTATCGCGGCACATATCTGCGATCAGGATGGGGCCCCTGTGTTTACCGCGTCAGACATTCTTGGTACTGCAACAGCTGAGCGTGGTGCACTGGATGGCCCGATCGTTATGGCTCTGCTTGCGGCAATTCATGACGTTAATGAACTGGGAAAGACTACGAGCTAACCGGCGAGGATGAATTCTGGTGCGAACTGGTGATGAACGGCATCGGGGGCCGCACTATCGCAGAGGCTCAGGAGCGGATGAGCCGTAGGGAATTTCTGGTCTGGCTCAAATACCGTGACAAGTACGGCCCGCTAAACATCATGATGCGCACCGAGTGGGGGGCTTCGCTGGTGGCCTCTGTCCTGGCAAACATAAATAAGTCAAAAAACACGCCACCCTTCAAGGTTAGCGACTTTGCACCGCACATCAACGAGCCCACATTATCGCTTGAGGAAGCCATGAAAGCCTGGGACTGATTATTGTTTTTGTCTTTTAAAAATCCTGCTACCCTTTTGGTAACTATCATCACGAGGGAATGATATGAAGAGTTCAGGGCAGTTGCTATCGCTGGCAGGTGTAATTCTTGCGGTGTACTCATTGTTCTTTATGGATGTTAGTGTAGAAGTTGGCGATGGTACAAGAGTTAATAACATTGGGCTAATGGCTCAACAGCAAAATTATTTATTAATTGCGATTGTTCTTTTTCTTGCTGGTGTCTTTATTTCCTTCTCAGGTAGAAAGAAGTCATTGCCAGAAGTGGATTTCACTAAAATAGAATCATGCTCGGCAGGTGACTTTGTTTCTTTGAAAGATGGTAAACCATTCCTGAATATGTTGGCTGTAGACAATCTTGCAATGATGTTTTTAAAAAAACATGGTTCAAGTAGCGTTAATGATATCCTTTTCATGAATATGCCTTTAATCGATAGGTTAGAACAAGGTCTCCCTGAATCACTAAGGAAAGATTTTAAATCTACCCTTAAAAGGAGGTTAAAGGACAATTGTTAAAATAATGCCCGCTAAAAGCGGGCTTTTTTTCACTTGGAGAATATATGGCTGGCAAGTCACTGGGAACTCTGACTATCGACTTGGTTGCAAAAGTTGGTGGATTTGTTTCAGGGATGGATAAAGCTGAGCGTGCATCAGCCAAGTGGAGCAAGCAGGTACAAGATGATGTGGCAAAATCCAGTGCTGCACTGGCAGGTATAGGGGCCGCAGCTATTGCAGCTGGGCTGGCTGTTGGCGCATCCGGATTTCAATTACTGAAATCAACATCCAAGCAAATAGCAGAAACTGATCGCTGGGCTAAATCATTACAATTATCTACCCAAGAGCTTCTTGCTTGGCAGTTTGCAGCTGAAAAGGCAGGTGTCTCCGGTGACCAAATGGCTGATATCTTCAAGGATATTGGCGATAAGATTGGCGATGCGGTACTAAATAAATCTGGTGAAGCTGTTGATGCACTCAACGCCCTTGGGTTATCTGCAGAAAAATTATCAAAAGTTAGCCCAGACAAACAGCTTCTTGCAATTGGTGAGTCACTTGGAAAAATTGGCTCCAATGCCGAAAAGACTACTATCCTTGAAAGTCTAGGTAATGATTTATCAAAACTGCTACCGCTATTTGATAATAACAACGAAAAGCTCAAGCAGTTTATTGACCTCGCTAAAGATTACGGTGTAGCTCCTGATCCTTCCTCGATTGATGATCTAGTGAAAGTGAACCAATTATTCGAGGACATGGAAGCGCAGGTCGCTGGTCTTAAAATGGAAATAGCTGCAGGGTTGGCAAATGTCGACCTTTCTCCATTGCAAAACTCTCTCGATAAGCTTCATGATGTACTGACTGATCCTGTGGTTCTTCAGGGCATTTCTGATCTTGTGTCTGAAGTTGCCCAACTTGCTGGGTGGCTTGTAAAAGCAGCTGCTGGAGCTGGTCAATTAGCTGCCAGTACAGGAAACCGTTTTGCTGCTCTAAGTGGTAAGATTGACCTCTCTAACATAGATCAAGTTAATGAACGTATTAGTTATCTACAAAAAAGCCTTGAAGGTAAAAAAGGGTTTTACTCTCAAAGTGAGTCGATGTTTGGCTGGATTACTGGGGTAGATGACAGCGCAAAATCCCTTAATGATGAGCTGCTATCTCTTATAGAAACAAGAGATAAATTCTCTAAAGCGAGCAAGGCGGTGCTACCTCTTCAGGTTGCCACCGTAGGGACAGATAATCCTTTTGCTTTGCCTCCCGGAGGTACAAACGTAAAACCGGTTAAAACGCCAGAAAATAAAACAGACAATGCTTTTAAAAGTAGATTGCTAGACCTACAGAAACAAGCTGCACTTATTGACACTACTGGTAAGAAAACAGCCGAAGTTACAGAGCTTGAAAAAATCAACTTTGATATCACCAGTGGCAATCTGAAAAAATTATCAGAGGATCAAAAAGAACAGCTTCGCTCTGCCGCAAAGGTCCTCGACTCTAAAAAAGAAGAGCTGCGACTTAACCAGGAAAATGCAAAGGTTGCAGAATATGTTTCTGGGTTAGAAAAACAGAATAAGTTAGTGCGGCAGGGGTTTGAGAATCAGATTGTTGGCCGTTATTCTGGAAGCCGTGAACGTTCACGCATGCAGGATAATAATGATATTCAGCAGGATTTTGCTTCTCGACAAGATGACCTTTTAAATCAGCTGCAATCTGGAGATATAGATCAAAGTCTTTACGACAAAAAGAAAGAAGCCTTGCAGAATTCTCTTAATGAGAGACTTAAAATTCAGGAAGAGCATTATAAGAAACAGGACGAGTTAGAAAAAGATGGTGCTGCTGGTTTCATCTCTGGCATAACTGATCAGGCTGCTGCTTATTCAAATTTATACGCAAATATGCAGCAGATTGGTGCTCAAACATTCAGTAGTATGACCGATATGATTATCGAATGGGCAGAAACAGGAAAGTTAAATGCCCAGGACTTTGCGGCGACCTTCATTCAGTCTGTGGGGACGGCTTTATTACAGTATGCCGCTGCGCAGGTAGCAATGGCAGCGCTTAATGCCTTCACGCAATGGATCGGCGTTCCTTACGTTGGTCCTGTAGTCGCGCCAATGCAAGCCATCGCAGCAGCCGCTGCTGCTGGCGTTTTCATGACGGCTATTGGATCGGCATTACACGGCCAGGCCCACGACGGTATCGACTCAGTGCCGGAAACCGGAACATGGCTCCTGCAGAAGGGCGAGCGCGTCACGACTGCTAAAACCAGTGCGAAACTTGATGCGACCCTGGACAGGGTTGCAACCCAGTCAACCGGCAGTGGTGCTATCTACGCTCCGAACATCACCATCCCAATAAATGGAAACCCGTCTGATGCGACTCTCGCTCTCGTGCGCAAGGCGGCAGCGGAGGGCGCCGACCGTGGTTATAAAAGGGCAGTTAATTCCGTGACTACAGGGCAGGGTGATCTGCACAGGGCACTAATGGTGAAAACTAACTCGGGGAGGAAAATTCGCTGATGGCTATCACCACAACGCTTTACTACCCCGCTGACGTTCTCCCTGGCCCGTTGAAAGATAGCTTTGGGTTGAAGCCTGTATCCCCGCTAAAAAGCACCGATATGGTAACGGGTCGCCGCCGGCAAAGGCGAGCCTACACATCTGTGCCAACCAATACCGATATTGCATGGATATTTAACGATGCTCAGGCGCAGGCTTTTGAAGCGTGGTTCCGGGATGTTCTTACTGATGGCAGCGCCTGGTTCAACATGCCGCTGCTGACGCCCGTCGGGCAAAAAAATTACGTCTGCCGTTTTAACGATATCTATGAAGGCCCCACGCCTGAAGGCGGCCTGTACTGGCGGTATTCCGCGTCCATTGAGTTATGGGAACGGCCGCTGCCGGCGGTTGGCTGGGGACAATATCCGGAGTGGATTGTCGGGAGCTCGTTACTCGATATCGCTTTGAACAGGGAGTGGCCTAAACATGACAGCGATTAACCGCCTTTATGCGTCCTCCGGGGAGGAGGTCATTATCGGTACGTTACAGGTCGATATTGGCGGCCAGACGCATTATCTCTGCGAGGGTTACGAGGACATTACGGCCGTTACCGAAGAGGGCGCGACCGTAACGTTTATTGCCTGCGCCATTGTCCTTTCCCTTCCTGCCAGAAACGAGGATGGCACGCAGGACCTGAAATTTATGCTGTGCAACATCGATGGCGTGGTTTCCACCGCTATACGCAGGGCCATTGATGCCATATCCAGTGCCAGCATTACGTTCAGGAAGTACATATCCACTGACCTGACCGCACCAGCGGAGCCGCCTTACATCATGCCGGTTAAAGGCGGCTCCTGGACACCGCTTACGGTAAACGTTACCGCCGGATTTAAAAACATGCTCGATTACGCATGGCCGCGCGATCGCTACACCCTCACTTACTTCCAGGGTCTTCGTTACTCCCGATAGGTATCCCATGCTCAACATTGATAAATACCTGACTGTCCGCTGGCAGATGGGCGGCCGCGCTTTTCCTGTTCTCGACTGCTACGGCATTGTGCATGAGGTTCGCCGTGACCTCGGCCTTCCTGAATGGCCTGCGTTTGAGGCTGTGATTAAAGAGCCAGGCAGCACGGGGATGGGGGAATTTTGCGAGAGTTTTTCGCGTGACCTGACTCCCTGCAGGCCGTGCAACGGAGCGGTGGCCGCCTGCTATATGGGGAAAATGATCGGCCATCTTGGCGTAGTCGTCGAAATGGATGGGTTGCTTTACGTGATCGAATGCAACCCCCGGCGAAACGTAACCATTCTCCCCCTGGCGCGTTTTGAACGTCAGTTCCTGAAAGTGGAGTATTACCAGTGACTATTCGATTATACCCGTCGCGTCTGCCTGGTGAGCCGCTGGAAACCTACGAGCACCGGGATACGACGCTTCACGACTGGATGCTGCAGCACGTCGATAACTACCGTAACGAGATGGCGCAGCGTGTCGCCTTCGAGGTTCATGGTAAACCGGTCCCACCGGCAGAATGGCCGTTATGTTCTATCAGCGCTGAGAGTGACGTAAAAGCCTACCCGATCCCAGGCGAGGGGGTGACGGCGACGACAATCGCGGCATGGGCAGCAGCGGCTATTGCTGCAGCGTCGGCTGTTTATGTGCTGATCACCATGTCCAACATGGATAAGGGAGGTTACTCATCCTCAAATGGTTTGGGGCTGGATTTAAACCCGGCTAAAGCGAACCAGGCTAAGCTCGGCGATCCCATTCGCGAAGTGTTTGGCCGCTGCCGTATCTATCCCGATTATGTCGTACAGCCAGTGACGCGCTTTAATTCTGATGATCCCACGCTAATGACTGTTGAAATGATGGTTTGCCTGGGGAAAGGGAACTTCGCGTTTACGAATGGCGATATTAGAGTGGGCTCAACGCCAATTTTGGCGTTAGGGGATTCGTTTAGTCACAACGTTTATGCACCTGGTGCGGATGTCTCAGGTGATCGGCGTAGTGAAAACTGGTTCAACTCGACAGAGGTCGGTGGCACTTCCAGCGGAAGCGGTCTTGATATGGCCCAGACTTCGCCAGATTCTACCGATATCACTGCCGACAGCATGACGGTTTCAGGGCCTTCCGTAACGTTTTCGGGGTTGGTCGATTCCAGCGTTGACGATGATGAAGGGAACTCGCTGCCAGAATCCTGGGTTACTGGCGCGCTGGTGACAATTGTCGCGCCTGCTAACTTCCAGATATCGACATCGGCGGGTTATAGCGTACTGACAAATGATCTTATCGCGGAGATTAACCCGAGCCCAGGAATGCCGGTCACGCTAGAAATTAACGGCGCCCAGTATGATCTGTTCATTGCTACCTATACCCCAAAACAGGATGCAGTGCCTGGTGTCGGGGGGACCGCTTCTGCGGTGCGTGGAAATGCTGCACCGACTACTTACGATTTTTCAGTAAATAATGAAAACTTCTCTCTGTTCTGGCAGGGCCACTACTATTTTGTTCAACTTGTGGATAACTACATCACAATGTCAGGGTTGCTGGATGCAATTAACTCCAAGCTGACGGGGTCTGGATTGATTGCCCATGACGATGGCGGGGTGGTGCGGATCGTGGAAATCTCCAGCCCGTGGAAAGGCGGCGATATTGATTCAATTTTCCCTGTATCGGTTTTCGGCGATGACCCTGAGTTTACTCTCGGGACAGCATCGAGTGGTGGGAGCCCTGCAATTACAGCAAACATCACGCTGGCGTATGGCAGTGTCACCGGGGCTGCATTCTCGGGCGTCCCTGAAGGTTCGCAGCGGCTTTCTCTCGCTCATCGTGGTAACGAATATCGCATTGCTGATGCAGACGGCACGACCGCAACAGTTCAGCGCCTGATTGACGGTGTTATTGATCCCACCTGGCTTGGTTTTTCGCCGCGCACGATGATTGACTACCAGGCTACGGGGATCAGCGACAACAATACCTGGATGGGACCTTTCCTTGTCTGTCCGGAAAATGAAGTTGTGGACGCTTTCGAGGTGAATTTCTCGTTTCCGTCTGGCATTTGTGGGTTCGACAGCAAAGGCAAAAAAAGAATTCGCCATTGCGAATGGGAAATTCAGTACCGTGTGTATGGCTCGGGTGCTGGCTGGACGAGCAAGAAGGGGGTCTACGCGTTGAAGAACGTTAACGGCCTCGGCTTCACGGAAAGATTCAATCTGGCTTCACCAGGTCTCGTCGAAGTTCGCTGCAGGCGCCTGAACGAGCAGGGGTCGAACAACGCACGCGACTCGATGTACTGGCAGGCGCTACGCGGTCGGCTGCTGGCTCGGCCGTCATCCTATGCTGGCGTCACCCTTATGGGGGTTACGGTTGAGACGGGGGGCAAATTGGCGGCTCAGTCTGACCGCCGCGTAAACGTTGTCGCTACGCGGATTTATGATTCTGGCGTTGCCCGTAGTATTTCTGGCGCGCTCTACCACGTCGGTCGCTCTCTGGATATGGGAATGGACACGGTAGCGATTGACGCTCTGGAGCAGGCGTACTGGACCCCGAACGGCGAAACCTTTGATTATTTTACGGGAGACAGTATCTCCGCACTGGAAATGCTGCAGAAAATCGCTGCCGCAGGTAAGAGTTATTTTCTGCTGAATACCCAATCTGTTGCGTCAGTGGGTCGTGAAGGGGTTAAACCCTGGACCGGGGCGATTACTCCTCACGAGATGGTGTCCGAGCTGCAGACCGATTTCAGCACGGTGACCGATGACGATTACGATGGCGTTGACGTGACCTATATCAACGGCACGACCTGGGCAGAAGAAACGGTGCAATGCCGTCTGCCAGGCAACCCGACGCCGCTGAAAATAGAGGCATTCCGGGCTGACGGTGTAGGTAATCCGGATCACGCGTACCAGATTGGTATGCGCAGACTGAGTAAATACCAGCTGCAGCGCATGACGCATAAAACGACGACCGAGCTGGACGCGCTCTGCTACAACGTCGGGGATCGTATTGTGCTGACGGATGATATCCCAGGCAGTAACACCATTTCGTGCCTGATTGAGTCAATGGCTACTGCTGGTGGGGTGACAATATTCGACGTATCGGAGCCGCTGGACTGGACATTTGCAAACCCACGCATTTATCTGCGTTATCAGGATGGAACCGCATCACGGCTATTTGAGGCGTCACCGACGGGTGACAACTATCAGGTATCTGTACCGTATCAATCTGAGTTTGCCGATATCCTGATGGACGATCCGATAATCGAACCGCCCCGGTTAGTTTTCTGCAGTTCTGAGAGCGACCTCTACGACGCAATTGTGTCCGAGGTTGTGCCACAGGATGACGGTACATGCGAGGTAACCGCCCGGCAATACCGAGCTGAATTTTACGACTACGACAACGCCACATACCCCGGCGACGTCGCGTAACACCCACTAAAACCCCCGATTAACTCTTTTCGCACAAACCCTCGTTTGCGCGAACGCTATTTTTTGGAGCAAAAAACATGTCCTATGTTCCACCCGTGGGAGAGACCACCGATCCCGATATTTTTATGGATAACGTCAAGCGCGCCGACCGGTTAGTTAACGGCGAAGAGGATACAGTGGACGACCGCGGCGGAGTGCCGTTGGATACCTGGCGCGGCATGATGGCGAAAAACGATGAGGTGCGCCAGAACCTGATCCCCCTCAGTCGACAGTATATGACTCTGGCCGCCGCTCAGGCAGACATTGCGAATATCCCGGACGGCAGCACTACGTATTACCGCAGCCCGGATGACAGCGCGCTGGCTGTTGAGGTAATCAACAATGCAGGTACGCTGGAGCCAACAGGTCGGGTTATGGTGTCCAAGGTCTACATCGACGAAATTAAAAACCGCACACCTAATATCGACAGATCTTCATACTGGGGCGGGATTGTCGCTGCAGATGGAACCATTGGTGTGAATTTCCGCACGAGCGACAACGAACCGATATTCGGGAAGTACGGGGCTCTGTCCGCGCTGACGTCATCTTTAACACCATTTACTGACATTGCATCCGGGATGGCGACCGTAAATATCAATTCCAGCTTTCTGGTTGCAGCCAATGAAAGTGATGGACTCTCTGTGCCAACGATTTTCAATAAAATAACGTCAACAATGTTTGTAAAATTATTTGCCGTAACAACTGATGAGCAGGTTGCAAATATTGGCGGGCGGTCGGGATACTGGGGCGGGATTGTCGCGAAAAATGGTCAGGTCGGCGTGGTGTTTAGGGCGTCTGATAATCGACCGATATTCGGGGGCGGCGGTGCGCGTGGAGGAGATATTTTTTCGAGGCTGGAAGCTGTCGAAAACAGTGGCGGTATTGTTATCAACAAATCCCATACCGCAGGCGACAGCACCGGCGCCGGGACAGGCGCCCCTGCCGGTTATTCGTTCCCTGACCAGTTAGCTGCGCTCATTGGTAATGGGTTCGTTGCAACAAACTATAGTATTGGCGGGCAAAAATCAGGTCAGGTGGCAATGCGTATGGGGGCGAAACCCATTTACCTGACCGTTAATGGAGATTTAATTCCCGCTTCGGGCAATTCGGTCACTATCACCCAGATTAACGGTGCGAGTGCCACAGCTGAGCCGGCCTACCCGAGCCAGGATGTGCGCTTCCTGTCCACATCATCAAACACCACCACCTACACGCTGGATGGCTGGATCTCGGGCATCAAATGCCGGGTGACGCGCACCTCGTCCGGTGGTGTTGAAACCTACAACCTGACAGCGCTGAGCGGCTCCGGGTTCCGCTGCCTTCCTGGTTCGTTGTTTGTGCCAGAGTATGCGATGCAGGATCACTCTGACAGCGAGATGTGGATTTGCGTGGGTATCAATGATTTTCGGTCTGGCGCCACGACAGCCGCCGATTACGACGCAGATGTAGCAGCTATCAAGACCAATATCGATGTGCTGGTTAACCAGGCTGAAAAATCAGGTCGCCCCATACTGGTTTACGGTATTAATACCTGTAACTACCTGTCGGAACTTCTCGGCGGCACACGGTATCAGCGCATCCTCGAAGTTAATCAGTATTTTTCTCAAAAATACCCGGGCTACTACGTCAGGGGCAGTAATGGCCGGGATTTGCGCGAGGAACTGGTTTCCAGATACAACGCGTCAATTGCACAGGATGTCACTGATTTTGGTAACGACATCGTTCCATCATCCTTACGCAGCGATCCCCGTCATCCAAACGCCACAGGATATGGCGTTTACGCCGAATTGGGATATCAAACCCGCCAGAGAAGAGGATAACTAATGGCTATTTTTTTGAAATCGGATTCATCGCCGATCAGCAGCGGGGCAAATCCCGTGTATCTTGAAAACGACCCGGCCATTATTCGAGTCGCAACGCTGGGACTGCTCGATTTCAGCAACGAGATTTGCTACGACTCAGGAACGCCTGTAGCGGCGTACGCAAACCTCCTCAACCTGGTGAGCGGCGGGACCAATGCGACAAACGGGCCGAACTCACATACGCTGGAAACAGGTATGCTGAAATTCACCGGCGCCGCAGAAAGCACTAATGATTACGTTCTGCTGCCGACTGCGGAATTTTCATTACCAACGGGCTGTAAACGGGCCCTGGCGAGCGTGGCGGTAAAACTGCCGGCGTCAGGATATGGCACGCCGGCAGCAAGTCGCTCAGTAAACCTGTTCGGACGGCTAAACAATACGGCCTCGGCGAATATCAATTTTGCTATCTGGGCGTTAATCAACACATCCGGCAGCCTGCAGTCTGTTCAGGGGGCGATGATGGGCTCGGCAGCAGTTTCAGCCTCGGCACAATTGGCGCTCCTGACCGATGGGAACGTGCACGTGGTGTCCGTATACGCTGACGGAGAGACTACACCGGGCGTGCTGGTAACGCGCATTTACGTCGATAATATCCTGGTGGCCACGGCAACAAATAACACCTGGGATAGCTTGGTGCCTCAGCCGACCAACCTCCCACGTATCGGTAGTTACCCCGCCACGATATACGGTCCGTGGGGTAACATTAAAATTGGCCGCCCTATGCTGGCAAACCTCACCGGGAAAACAACTGTTGCGACTGATTTGATCGCTCAGGCTGTAACGTTAGCCAATGAGTACCTCATTTAACCAAACGGTAGCGGCTATCGATGGTGATAGCCGCTTATCTTTTAGATAGTTTGCCCATACCCGGAAATATAATTCTGAGAACGCTGATATGTGCGCTGCAATGCCGCGAGGTCCAGAGGACGATCGAAAATCAGCACTTCAGCAACATCAAGCGCCGTCTCCGCAGAGTCAGGCGTTGAAGGGTCCCGCCAGTTAATCAGCCGGTAAAAACTACTGAGACCAGCCTCCAGGATGCTGCGGTTCGCCAGGTTCGCACCTGACGTTAACGTAGCAGGGATTAGAGCCGAGTTTGCTGCTGGCAGGTATAAATTAGCAGCATTACCCGCACCGTCGACAGAAAGCGCAGAAAAGCGGAATTTAACCCGGCTTTCGTATGATTCATCAGGACCCGGCGCCCGAGCCAGGAGGGCGTCGGTTTTTAATGTGTTACCTACCCCACCACTGTTTCGATTTAATGTCGACGCAGAGCTGCTGAATAAACCCACACCTACGCCGGTGATAGTGGCGCTTTGAGACAGGTTCCCAACCGGGTAACCAAATGTGGCTGTTGTCTTATTATTGCGCCAGACCGCAACCAGTGTGCGCTGAATACCATCAGGAACGGAGGTCAGGTAGCCGTTGTTTTTGTCGCCAGTAATGTAGTAATTACCGCGCGTCGGAGCTCCAACAGCAGACAGGGTATGCCCGTTCCCGCTCAGATCTGACAACCCGTCACCGAATCGCCATGCGGCTAACAATCCGGCCTCGGCGACAAATGGTGTATAAATTGGCTTCAGCTGCGGATTCTGAATAACAACGTCTTTATTTCGAATAATCGTGGTCATTGTACTTTCCTTAAAAAATCACACACCAGTTGTGGAGTTTGCGCAAAGTGCCTGCGCTGTCTGTGTAGCTCTCACCAGGCAAGTCGCCCTCACTGTCTCTCAGGTTGCCACGAGGTCCGAGCTTTCTTCCCGTTTCCGCGACATCACCAGGTCGCCCCCAGGCATAGGTAATCTGCTCAGTAGCTGTTAATGGCCTGGAGCAGATAATCCTCACCTTATCCTGACCAGATATTGAAACACTGGTGATAATGTCCGAAACCGCATAATTATTTGCCGCATCTCGGATATCAAAACCATAATTAACAGTTTCTAAAACCCAGTTAGTATCGATGACGAGTGGAGGTGTCGGCACATTGAAATAAAGCTCAACAATATTCCCCTGCCTGTACTCTCCGATCTTATCTAACCAGTGCATGCCCGGTTTATTTCCTGACTGGTTGTCCTTCAGTAATTTATAAACAGTCCGCCCATAATATTTAGCAAACATCAAATATGTGTTGTTGGTGCAATGGACCCCATCCAGATAACTACCTGAATACATGGGGTGGCTGAGTCTGGAAACTCCATCAAGAGCAGTATCTCGCAATGCCAGTGCAACAGTGGGAACATCCCGTGAATATTGCCGATGCGTACCAAGCTGGTAACTGACGAACATAGGCGGATAGCTCTGCCCGGTTATCTCGACCGTATCCGCTTTAATGTCAGAAATATACTGCCGAAGTTGTGCCAAATAGTCGGCCCGGCTTGTGCCTGCACCGTAGTTGTTCTCACCCTGCGTCCACAAGATCGCCAGCTCAGAAAATGTTTTCCCGGCGCTGTTAGCCAGCCTGACGGAGTTAGTCACGTGGTCAAGCGCCCGCTGATAATGCGTGGTCCCCTTGGACAACCCAGAGATTGGCGTACCGCCACGGCCTGGAGATGATGAGAAAACGACCGTTCCCAGCGCATCCCAGGTGAGCCCGCGCTCTGCCACCAGTCGCTCTACGAGGCCATTTGATGCCCCTGAGCAGGGGGATTCGCACACCGGGTTTACAGAGTTTTCCGGCGTGTAGGCACGCTCAATGAGAGGGATTGCCGTGTCTGTATCGGAAGTGAAACTGTTATTATTCGTGCTGAACCCAACATTCCCGTAAGGTTGCGTAGTTGAAACAGGTGGGTTTGTTGCTGCAGATGAAGCAGGTATTTGACCGAGCGACAACGACTGCCCATGACTGCGAACACCCACCCAGTCACTCAACCTGACTGGTGTAACCGTTTCTGACGTCCCTGAACCACCAATTACCGGAATATCCTGGTCACTCTCAAATCCAGGGGTGCATGCCATAGGAATATAGTTGGCGTCACAGAAAACAATGCCAGGCGGCCCAGGGATTTCAACAATCTCAGTATTGCCCACGCCGACCCCACCCATTGGCGTGCCGTAAATATATGGAACGCCGCTGTTATCCGTTATTCCCCAATGAGCGTCGGCATTAGCCGGTGCAGATTCAATCTGAGCATTTGCCAATCCTACCGCTCCCAGTTTATTTATTCTTAGTGGTGCCCGGCCTTCTGCATCAGCAAGAGCATGAACAAGCAGGATGCCTTCATCATCATAAATATCCTGGCTGGTCGTCAGTCCGGCATCTGGCAATAATGTATCAACATGTGATTGTGATGGCATTTTCCGGCCGGTTGGTACCAGCGTACCTGCATTGTTGATTACCTCAACAGCCAGCGCGCTGTCATCCGGGCTGCGGTAATACGTAGTGCTGCCGTCCGGGATATTCGCAATGTCTGCCTGAGCGGCGGCCAGAGTCATATACTGTCGACTGAGGGGGATCAGGTTCTGGCGCACCTCATCGTTTTTCGCCATCATGCCGCGCCAGGTATCCAACGGCACTCCGCCGCGGTCGTCCACTGTATCCTCTTCGCCGTTAACTAACCGGTCGGCGCGCTTGACGTTATCCATAAAAATATCGGGATCGGTGGTCTCTCCCACGGGTGGAACATAGGACATGTTTTTTGCTCCAAAAAATAGCGTTCGCGCAAACGAGGGTTTGTGCGAA
>NZ_CACSIS010000050.1:0-21302 GCF_902705905.1 Klebsiella sp. 18074
CATGGTTAAATCCTTATCAGTTATGGGGATAACAGATTCGGATTTTCCCATGAGTAGCATTACTGGCAGAGCCAACTTTTTGCTGACCACCTCCATAGGAGGTGGTGTTCATTCAGGTATAAAAAAGCCCCGGGACGCTGACGCGCCTCGGGGCTTTGCTTTTTACGGTCGCTTATTTCTGCGGACGCATCGCCGGGAACAGGATCACGTCGCGGATGGTGTGGCTGTTGGTAAACAGCATCACCATTCGGTCGATACCAATGCCCAGACCGGCGGTCGGCGGCAGGCCATACTCCAGCGCGGTCACGTAGTCTTCGTCGTAGAACATCGCTTCGTCGTCGCCAGCGGCCTTGGCGTTCACCTGGTCGAGGAAGCGCTGCGCCTGGTCTTCGGCGTCGTTGAGCTCGCTGAAGCCGTTGCCGATTTCACGTCCGCCGATAAAGAACTCAAAGCGGTCGGTGATCTCCGGATTGGCGTCGTTACGCCGCGCCAGAGGCGACACTTCTGCCGGATACTCGGTGATGAAGGTCGGCTGGATCAGGTGCGCTTCCGCCACTTCGTCAAAGATTTCGGTGACGATGCGGCCCAGGCCCCAGCTCTTCTCAACGTTGATGCCGATAGATTCGGCAATCGCTTTCGCCGCGTCGAAGCTATCGAGATCCGCCATCTCGGTTTGCGGACGATATTTCTTGATTGCCTCGCGCATGGTCAGCTTTTCAAACGGCTTGCCGAAGTCGAAAACCTGGTCCCCGTAAGGCACTTCGGTTTTACCCAGCACGGTCTGCGCCAGGGTGCGGAACAGCGACTCGGTGAGTTCGATCAGATCTTTGTAATCCGCGTACGCCATATAGAGTTCCATCATGGTGAACTCGGGGTTATGGCGCACGGAGATGCCTTCGTTACGGAAGTTACGGTTGATCTCAAAGACGCGCTCGAAGCCACCAACGACCAGGCGTTTAAGGTACAATTCCGGCGCAATGCGCAGGTACATGTCCATGTCCAGCGCGTTGTGGTGGGTGATAAACGGACGGGCTGACGCGCCGCCGGGGATCACCTGCATCATCGGGGTTTCGACTTCCATAAAGCCGCGAGCCACCATGAACTGACGCATCGTCGCGAGGATCTGCGAGCGCACTTTAAAGGTGTGGCGCGAGGCGTCATTGGAAATCAGATCCAGATAGCGCTGGCGATAGCGCGCTTCCTGATCCTGCAGGCCGTGGAACTTATCCGGCAGCGGGCGCAGGGCTTTGGTCAGCAGACGCAGCTCGGTGCAGTGGATCGACAGCTCGCCGGTTTGGGTTTTGAATAGCCTGCCGCGGGCGGCGATGATGTCGCCGAGGTCCCACTTTTTAAACTGCTCGTTGTAGACGCCTTCCGGCAGATCGTCACGCGCCACGTACAGCTGGATGCGGCCGCCAACGTCCTGCAAGGTCACGAAGGAGGCTTTACCCATGATACGACGGGTCATCATGCGGCCAGCCACGGAGACTTCAACGTTCAAGGAGGTGAGTGCTTCGTTGTCCTTGCCGTCAAATTCAGCGTGCAGCTGGTCAGAGGTATGGTCACGGCGAAAATCGTTCGGGAACGGGATACCCTGCTCGCGCAGCGCAGCCAGCTTTTCACGACGGCTTTTCAGTTCATTATTAAGGTCAATTGCCTCATCGGCACTTTGTGCTTGTTGTTCAGACATGTTGGTTCCTCATAACCCTGCTTTCAAACTTGCTTCGATAATTGAACCAGGTCACCATCCAGCGCGGCCCGTCTCGGGCGCTATCGCCGGAGAACAATCTTAACGAACCTGGCTTCACTTCCGGCTGATCTCACTCAGCCATCGCTTAACTAACGATTTTTTATCTTAGGCTTACGCGCCAGACAGAATATCCTCCTACTGATTATTGAACGGTGCAAGGAGCGTATACCGCTCCCGCATTTGCGATAGCCTCATGGCTTACGCGCCGCCGCCGGGAATTTCGCCGGCGGCGCGACGTTTGCCGAGGCTGCAGGTTGCGGCAAACGCCAGCAGCACGATCGCCGCCACGCAGCCGAGCGTCCATGCGCCCATCTGGGAGAAAAAGTGCTGATAGGCGGCAATGGCCGTTTCGCTGATTTGCGATTCGGTGGTCTGCTGCGCCACCATCCCCGCCAGCCAGTTGGCGACCGCGCCGGTGGCAAGCATGTAAATACCGGTCAGCACCCCGGTCACGCCGGGCATGTTGAGGCGGGTAATCTGCGCCATCGCCACCGGGTCGATAAACAGCTCGGCAAATCCCATCAGCGCCAGCCCGCCGACCATCAGCCCCATTGAGGCCTGGCCGTCGACGGCTGCGTGGTGGGCGTTAAGCGCCAGCAGCATAAATCCACAACCCATCAGCACCAGGCCAAAGGCGAATTTCAGCCATACCCGCAGCGCGGAGCGGGTGGCGCCTTCCGGGCGCATCAGCCACGCCAGCGCCACCCCCGCCGCCATCACCGCCACCGCGTTGATCGACTGGAACAGCGCCGTCGGCACTTCAATATTCAGCAGGCGACGGTTAACGAAGTGGTCGATAAACAGGCTAATTGAGCTGCCGCCCTGCTGTGCCAGAACCCAGAACAGCGTCCCGGTCAGCATCAGCAGAACGATTTGCCACAGCGCCCGGCGGTGCTGCGGGGAGGCGATCATGATCCGCGCGACCATCTGGGCAGCAAACACGCAGACGATAGCCAGCAGATAGCCGGACCAGTTATTTTGCAGTAGCAGCGTAAAGAACACCGGCGCCACGCACAGCATCACCACCAACCAACCCCAGGTGGGTAGCACAAACTTCACCGCCCGCAGCGCCTGCTTGTCGACGCCGCGGGTGTGGCGGAAGTAGCGGCTGCCGCTTAAGAAAATCAGCAGACCGATAAACATACCGATCCCCGCCAGCGCAAAGCCGATGTGCCAGCCGTACCACTGGGCGGTCAGCCCGCAGGCAATCGGCGCGGCGATGGAGCCGATGTTCCCCGCCGCGTAGAGCAGCGAAAAACCGCCATCGCGACGATGGTCGTCAACGGCATAGAGCTCGCCGAGCAGGCAGCTGATGTTGGATTTGAACAGACCGTAGCCGCAGATGATGATCGCCAGCGCGAGGTACAGGCTCCAGGTTGCATCGGATTCGACGCCGAGCACCACGTGGCCGAGCGTCATCAGCAGCGCGCCGGCAATGACCGCCGTGCGGTTGCCGAGCAGGCGGTCGGCAAGCCAGCCGCCGAGAATAGGGGTAACGTAAACCAGAGAGGCGTAGGCGCTAAACAGGCTGATGGCGTGGCTGTCATCAAAGCCAAGCTGATGGGTGAGATAGAGGATAAGTAGGGCACGCATGCCGTAAAAGCTGAAGTATTCCCAGATTTGGATCGCTACGATGTAATAGATCGCGCGCGGCTGTGAGGGTGTTTTCATGAGGTCTCCTTGCAGCGTGAAAAAGGGAAGTGGCAGGCCACTTCCCTTTGGTGCTTCAGTTACTTGGTGTTTTCGTCTTTCAGCACCTTAACGGTGTAGCGACCATCCGCCTGACGATATGCGCCGTGGATATCGGTTTCGAAGCCCGGATAGTGGGCACCGATTTCGCACAGCATCTGCAGGAACTCCAGCACCGGACGGCTCTCTTCGGTGATCATCTCACCCGGCATGACCAGCGGAACTCCCGGAGGATACGGCAGGATCATGTTGGCATTGACGCGACCAACCATCTCTTCGAGATAGACCTCTTCGGTCTGACCGTGCAGCTCTTTCTGGAACGCGGCGTACGGCGTTACCATCATTTTTGGCAGCACTTCGAACGCGCGGAACATCAGGTCCGGCAGGTTGTGATGCTCGACCAGTTTGTGAATGTTCTGCGCCAGCTCCTGAACGCGCATGTTTTCATAGAATTCAGGATCTTCGCGGTACAGAGACGGCAGCATGTTTTTCACACGCAGGTTGAGGTCGAACGCGCGTTTGAAGTCGGTTAGCGCGCGCAGCAGGCTCAGGGCCTTGGTTTTGTCGATACCAATGCTGAACAGGAACAGCAGGTTGTACGGACCGGTTTTCTCGACCACGATGCCGTGTTCGTCGAGGTATTTCGCCACGATGCTGGCCGGAATACCGAACTCATCCATGGTGCCGTCTTTTTTCATCCCCGGAGTCAGCAGAGTGACCTTAATCGGGTCGAGGTACATGTGCTCGTTATCGATGTTTTTGAAACCGTGCCATGCGCTGTCGGAGCGCAGCGGCCAGCATTCGGCGCCGTCGATATGCTCCGGCTGCCATACGTCGAAGAACCAGCCTTCGGACTCGCCTTTCAGACGCTTGATCTCTTTACGAAACTTGATTGAACGCTCAATAGAGCCGTCGATCAGACGCTTACCGGCGTTGCCTTTCATCATCGCCGCGGCGGTTTCGGTGGAGGCCACGATCCCGTAGTGCGGAGAGGTGGTGGTGTGCATCATGTAGGCTTCGTTAAAGGTTTCTTCGTTGATGTCACCTTTCACGTGGATCATTGAAGCCTGGGAGAACGCCGCCAGCAGCTTGTGGGTGGACTGGGTTTCGTAAATGATTTTCCCTTCCACGCGGCCGCCGCTCATCCCGCATTTACCGGCATAGATTGGCGAGAAGTTGGTGTAAGGCACCCACGCTGAGTCAAAGTGGATGGATTTAACATCCAGGGTTTTCTTGATGAAGTCGGTGTTATACAGCAGGCCATCGTAGGTGGAGTTGGTGATAACCGCATGCACCGGCCAGGTCGCGTTCGGGGTCTCTTTAACGCGCTTCGCGATGGTCGCGTGCTGGAATTCGCTCTGCGGGATACCGCCGAGGATACCGTAGGCGTTACGGGTCGGGCGGAAGTAGATTGGCGTAATGTCGCTCATCATCATCAGATGGGTGAGCGATTTGTGGCAGTTACGGTCAATCAGCACGGTGCTGCCGGCCGGGGCCGAGTACATACCGACGATTTTGTTGGCGGTAGAGGTGCCGTTGGTCACCATGTAGCTGCGTTCAGCGTTAAAGACGCGGGCGATATACTCTTCCGCTTCTTTGTGCGGGCCGCTGTGATCCAGCAGGGAGCCCAGCTCAGAAACCGAAATCGAGATATCCGATTTCATGGTGTTCGGGCCAAAGAAATCGTAGAAGATGCTGCCTACCGGGCTTTTCTGGAATGCGGTACCGCCCATGTGGCCTGGGGTACAGAAGGTGTATTTGCCTTCACGCACGTATTTGAACAGCGCCTTGGTCAGCGGCGGCAGAATCGTATCGATATATTCATCGGTGTTCTGTTTGATTTTGTCGGCGATGTCGTCAGCCGCGCCCAGTGCATATTCAAAGAAGCGAACCTGCATCCGCAGATCGTTGAGGCTGACGTCCAGCGTGGAGTAGGTGTTGGCGAAAGCGTACAGCGGCATATATTCGTTCAGCTTGCTGATCTCTTCGCACAGCTCAAGATTGTATTTATCCCAGTCAAAGATAACGCCGCACAGGCGGGAGTTATTTTCGATAAGTTTCAGTAAATCTTCGCGGTCGTTCGGATAGACAATACGGAAGTCCAGGCGTTCAAGGGCACGATGCAGCTCACGGATAGGCTCTTCTTTAAAGTAGACGCCCATGTGATTCATGATTGCGATAACGTTCATAGTCAAATCTCCAGATATAGAAAGCCCCTCCCGCCACGTGGTGACAGGTGCAGGAAGGAGCTCCAGGAAAAGGGGTTACTGATTAATGTGCGCCGGCGGTAGAGTTGTCAGCGGAGTCATTTGCGTGCTGGCGCTGGTGCATTTTGCGGCCGTAGAACATCAGGATTATCAGGCTAACGATAAAGGTCCCGGCCAGTTCGAAGGAGCTTGCCCCCATCAGGGCGATGAAGCAGAAGCCGCAGCCCAGCACCGAGCAAATCAGGCTGACCAGGTTACGAATGTTGATGCCTTCGAAGCGGATCAGGTCAACGCAGGAGTAGAAGTAAGGCAGCATGGTCAGCAGTACGGCGATACCGGTCAGCTCACCGAACAGGTCAGAGGCTTTACCGCCGCTGGAGTTCATCAGGGTAATCAGCACCATCAGCACGGTCATTTTCACCGCCGCCAGCAGCAGACCTTTTTTCGGGTTACCGTTGCTATCAAGCTCGCCGTAGATTTTCGGGAAGTTACCGTCGTTGGCGGCACGTACGCCGGCCTGGCCAACCAGCATCATCCAGGAACCGAGGGAGGTCAGGCAGGCAAAGGCGGTGAAGGCGGAAACCATCGGAGCCGCCCAGCCGCCGAGGATAGTTGAAGCACTGATGGCGAACGGTGCGCCCGATGCGGCCATCTGCGCAGCAGGGTACATCCCGGCAATAACCTGAGTCGCGGCGATATAGACGATACCTGCCAACGCGGTACCCAGCATGGTAGCGAGCGGCACGGTACGTTTCGGGTTTTTCACCATCCCGGTACTGACGGCGGCGGATTCTACGCCGACGAAAGCCCACAGGCACAGCAGGATACTTTTCACGACCGCGTGGCTGTCGGTGGTGGTGGAGGTGTTCCAGTTGGCCTGATAGGTGGCAGCGTCAAACCAGTGCCAGCCGACAACCGCCGTCATCACCACCGGAATTAATACCAGCACCAGACCAATGGTGGTCAGGCGGCTTACCCAGGTCCCCCCGAGCATATTAACGAAGGTAAATATCCAGACGATTGCAATACAGGCGATACCGGCTGGAACCGGGTTATTTAATATCGGGAAGAATGTCGACAGGTAGGATACGGCGGTAATCCCGATAGCCAGATTACCAATCCAGTTGGCATGATAATAAAGGACCCCGGTCTGGAAACCGAACGCCGGAGATATTTCACCAGCGTACGCAATTGGGCCGCCCTGCTGCGGATTCTTGGTCGCTAGTCGGGCATAAACATAAGCCAGAGACATTGCACCAATAATAGAAATCACCCACCCCCAGATTGCAATTGAACCAATACTGGCGAGGTTCGCAGGTAATAATGCAATACCGCTCCCCATCATATTACCGGCAACCACGCCGGTACAGGCAAATAGCCCGATCTTCTTGGCAGAACTCATGTTTGCTTTTCTCCTAAGTTTATTTTGGAGGTACAGATCATGATAGTGAACCTTTTATTGACCCGACCAACTGCCAACCAGATTACTGATTCAAAAAAGATAAGTCCTAAAGATAAAGTGAAATAACGGCAAACATCAGACAAATGATATTTTGACCTTTTTTGATTAACATATCAGGATGACATGTTGATATCATAAAAAGATAAACATCATTAAATTACAGCTAGTTACGAGAATATTTTTATGTTGGAAATGTGTTGCAAGCGGCAGTTAAATCACTCCATAAATATAACAATCGCCGGCCTCATGAGAAACATAAGTTTAACCTCACCATGCCCAAAACCATTCGCGTGGTGAGGGTTTACTTATTCTGAAGAGAGGAAGTTATCGAGATACGGCACCACCCGGGTAACCGAGGTCTGGAATACCGCGTTTTCAATCCAGTAAAAGGTGTTTTCGCCAGGGCGCAAATTAAAAGCGGTCAGGTAAGCATCGGCCGCTTCCCGGTTCTCGCCCTTCATCTCGTAGACTTTACCCAGCAGCACGTAATTCATCCACGACATTTCAAGGTCAATGCCGGTATTAATCGCATGGTACGCTTCGTCTACTTTCCCCTGTCCCAACATATCCACGGCTTTAATTTGATAAAACACCGCCAGATCTTTAATACCCGGCATATCGCCAACCCGGTTTATTTCCGCATACAGCGCCGCGAGCTGCTGTTCATCCAGCGGCTGTTGCGAATGACGTAATACGTCCACCAGCGCCTTTTCCGCATACGCATAGGTAAAGTCTGGGGCCTGTTTAATAACGTCATCAAGCAGCGCGCTGGCTTTTCCCAATGATTCGACATCACCATTCATTAATAGCTGATGCGACTGGTAGAAGTGGGTCAGCGCGACGCTTTGCGACGGCTGGTACTGCTTAAGCATGGTCTGCATGCGTTCCGGCCACGGCTGCTTGAGCGCTTCCGACAGGCTATTGAGCAGATCGGTTTGAATCGACAGCTGGTTGTCGCTGGTAATGAAGTAGCGCTTGTCCATCATGGTGGAACCGTCAGCGTTATCCACCATCTGCACCGACATAAAGCACTGCTGGGCGCGATAGTGGCGCTGGTTGACGAACTCGATGGTCAGCGTTTTACCCGAGCTGCTCGGCTCGTTGATGTTGTAGTTGGTTTTGTCATGCACCATAAAGGTGGAGAAGGTATTCAGCGAGGTGGTGACCAGGCTGCCAAGCCCCACCGCGTAAGAGTGCTGAGACGCCCAGTTGGTGCAGGAGTTACCGTTAAGCAGGTGGATATCGATGTCGCGCGGGTTTAACAGCAGGCGGGCTTTATTGACCGGCGGGCGCGATTCGATGCTCGACAGCGCCACCAGCGCCACGCAGGTTCCCAGCGCCAGCAGGAACAGCCCCCAGACGATAAAGGTGCTGATCCGCTTGCGTCTCTCCGGCCTGGCCGGGAGCTGAACGCCGGGCGCGACGGGCGCGGATGGCGCAGCGGCTTCCGGCATCGCCTGCGGCGCGAGCGGCGTCAGCTCTTCCCCCTCCTCCGTACACCAGATGACCGGCACCGTCAGCTTATAACCGCGTTTCGGTACCGTTGCGATATATTCGAGACTGCTATCGTCGCCGTCCTTCAACGACTTGCGCAGTTCAGAAATGCTCTGGGTGACGACGTGGCTGGTCACAACGTTGCGCGTCCAGACATTATCAATCAGCTCGTCCCTGCTGAGCACTTCGCCAGGATGGCGGGAAAAGAAAACCAGAAGATCGATTAAGCGCGGTTCAAGAGTGAGCTGGCGTCCCTTCCGGCTAATTTGGTTAACAGAGGGGGTAACCAGCCATTCTCCAACGCGAACAACAGGTTGTTGCATAAAAAGGGCCCAAACGAAAAGGGAAAGGCGCGATGATACCACATTTACCCTGGCTATTTATGATAGGGGTCATGACCTTGAACACGTTATATCGCTCTGCGTTTATTAAGTTTAGCCATTTTTTGTTTTTATACAAAATCAGTAATAGTCTATTAACACTTTTGCCATTTCATTAAAAATAGCCGGGGACTGCTCTGCATCCATCATTTATTCAGAGTTCATTCCCTCAGGCGCGATGCTTTACGCGCCGATAGCGAACGGGCTCCACGGAGACGCATCATGCTATTTAATTCCTGC
The DNA here is from genome assembly GCF_902705905.1 of Klebsiella sp. 18074. Classification (NCBI taxonomy): domain Bacteria; kingdom Pseudomonadati; phylum Pseudomonadota; class Gammaproteobacteria; order Enterobacterales; family Enterobacteriaceae; genus Klebsiella; species Klebsiella sp. 18074. The sequence continues at coordinate 9,223 of NZ_CACSIS010000050.1, forward strand.
TCTTTACCGGTGCTGACGCTGAAAAATCGTATCGTTATGCCCCCGAGCGTTCTTCGGCGGGGATCAGGCAGGCTATCCTGACGACCCCACCGTCGCGGCGAAGTAAAGCGGCACTCGATCGCAGCCCTTTTGCTGCGGGACTTTCACGCGTTAGCGACAGCGCCGCACCGCCTGCTCCAGCGCCGTAATATCCTCCCCGGACAGCTGCAGCTGCAGCGCCAGCAGGTCGTCCTCCGGCAAAGCGTAGAGGTTCAGCGCAAGCAGGCGCTGAATATCCGACTCGGCAAAGCGGTATTTGATAAATTTGGCCGGGTTACCGCCCACCACCGCATACGGCGGCACGTCTTTAGTCACCACCGCGCCTGCGGCAACCACCGCCCCTTCGCCTATCGTCACTCCGGGCATAATCATCGCCCGCATGCCAAGCCAGCAGCCATCGTGGAGCACCGTATCGCCGCGGTGCTGGTACGATGCGGCAATGGACTCCATAAACGGATAGAGGCTGATCCAGTCGATCCGATGGGTGCTGTTGCCGCCCATCAGGATCGCCGTTTCCGCGCCGATGCAGACGAAATTGCCGATGATGAGCTTATCCAACTGCCCTAAGGGCTGCCACTGCTGGCTAACCGCATCCCCGTGCAGATAGCGCACCACGGAGCGCTCAAAGCCGTTGTCCCAGCAGTCGCTGTAGTAGCTGTGGGTGCCTTTAATAATGATATTCGGATTGGTCACCGTCTGGTGCAGACGTTCGGTTCTCGACCAGTGTTTGTCGGTCATGGGGGCATTCCTTCCGCGTTAATATGTCCTGTTGGTCAGGGCATATCATAAGCCGGAAACGCTCAACCGGCGTTCAATAGCGCGAAGCGACGCCGTCGGGGCAGGTTTTAAAGCGGCGATGGAGCCACATATATTGCTCCGGTGCCATCAGGATGCACTTCTCGACGATCTTGTTCATCCACGTCGCCGTGGTTTGCGGACTCTCCAGCGGCGGCCTCGACTCAGGGATCATAGAGATGAGCTCGTATCCTCCGCCGTTTGGCTTACGCCGCGGGACGAAGGGAACGATCGTCGCCTTCGACATTTTGGCCAGCACCCAGGTACCGGTTGTCGTTGCCGCCTGCTCCACGCCAAAAAATGGCGCAAACACGCTGCTGCCTGGCCCGTAGTCATGATCGGGCGCGTACCACAGAATTTCGCCCTCCTTCAGCACCCGCACCATTCCCTTCAGGTTTTTGCGATCGAGCATCGTCTTATTGGAACGTAGCCGCCCGCAGGTCTGCAGCCAGTCAAGCACCGGGTTGTCATTGGGGCGGTACACGCCGATCCCCGGCGTATGCATGCCGAACATCCGCGCCCCGAGCTCAAGGGTCAGAAAATGGACGCCGATAAGCAGCACTCCCTGCTTTTGCGCCTGTAAATCGATGACCGCCTCAAGCCCGCTGGTCTCGGTCCAGCGGGCAATCCGTCGCTCCGGCCAGAACCACGCCATGCCGGTTTCCATTACCCCCATACCCAGCGATTCAAAATTCTGCACCACCATCTCGTGGCGCTGTGCGGCGCTCATTTCCGGGAAGCAGAGTTCGACGTTACGCCGGGCAATGCGCGCACGACGCGTCATAAAGCGCATCGCCAGGCGGCCAATCAAGGTCCCGAGACGGTAAATAAGCGGATACGGCAGCTGCACAACCAGCCACAGCAGGCCGGCCCCCAGCCATATCAAGCCGTAACGAGGATGCAGCAGGGATGCGGAAAACTTCGGTAACTGGGTCATATTATTCCTGTTAATTCAGTCAAATATATAGACACTTCGATTTATAAGGTCAGAGATCGGGCATACCGTTTAGCTATAAACAGGTCGCGAATTCATCGTGCGGAAGTTTATTTCCGGAGAGGCCGCGCGCCATTTTCTGCCGGGGATTATAGGTCTTTCACTGCCATAAAATGACTTAATCCCGGCAACAAATTTATTATTAACCAAATAACCTCGGATTTTATAGCAATAGCGAAATGGGATTGCGAGGATATCTACATGAAATAGCATTAGAAATTAACAAAGCGCATTATCTATTTAATTTTACCAGCGATTTATTATCCAAAATTAAACAACCCGTTTGCAATTTCAGCGAACAGGAGGGGTACCAGGCAGGCTATTTTATTCTGCTGACGGGCTCTACCATGGTTAAAATGCTTACACTCAGCGCGGTACTGCTTCTGACCTCGCGCATGGGGAGCGCGCCGGGAACGGCGCCGGAGGCTTTGAGCCGCTCTTCTGAAGCAAGCAGGCTTCCTCGGTGCCATGACCTTGATAAGCTTATTATCTGCGACTGGGACCGCGACCGGTAATTGCGGTCAAAAACGCCGCATCAGGCCGGCTGGCCGCCGCCCTACCCGCCTTCCCCGCGCGCAGCAGCCTCCTCTGAGTCGGCAAAGCGCCCGCTTCCCTCGTATTTACTGTGACCGAGCCAACGTCCTGAGAAATGACCGTCGGCCGCGGGGTGTACAAATATCCTGAACCGTTCATACTTACCGGTATAGATGAGTCATTGATTTTTAATATTAAATTAGCATCAGCACTGTCGTGTAGCAGAATAAATAAAAAGGAAGACCGGCCAATGAAATACAAATTAGTCAAACAGGTTATGGATAATGATGCTCTGAGGAACAGCTTCATTGACCTGGCTATTAAGACCTTTGATCTCTCATTCAAGGACTGGTACAAAAAAGGCTACTGGACCGAGTCATACATTCCCTACGCTTTCGTTGATAATAATAAGGTGATTGCTAACGCCTCCGCCAACGTCATCGACCTCAAGTGGCAAGGGAAGCTCGTTCACTATATTCAGATAGGCACCGTGATGACCGATACCGACCATCGCGATAAAGGCCTTGCGACACAGTTGATTAATCATATTCTCGATGACTGGAAGGATAAGGCCGACGCGATTTTTCTGTTTGCTAACTCTACCACCGTCGATTTCTATCCGAGATTTGGCTTCGAGCAGTACGATGAGTATCAGTATACCCTGCCGGTAACCCCAGCCCAGGGCGACTTCCGCCGGCTTGATATGGATATAGAGAGCGATGTGGCAATCCTCAGGCACTATTATCAGAAATCCAATCCCTTCTCTCAGCTCTCGGCGCACAATAACTTCGGCCTGCTGATGTTCTACTGCTCGGCGTTTATGAAGCACTTCGTCTACTATTCGGAAAAAAATAGTGCCGTGGCCATCGCGATGCAAAACGATCGCGCGCTGATCTGCTTTGATATTTTCTGCGACGCCAGCAGTTCGATGTCGGCTATCGTCAATGAACTCGCCGACCAACGCACCCAGCTGGCGATTTTAGGTTTCACTCCCGTCGAAGGTCGCATCGGCGAGTATGAAAAAATAGAGGGCGACGACTTCTTATTTATCTCTACGGCCAAAGAGAACATTTTTAAAGGCAACAGGCTGATGTTCCCGACGCTATCCCATGCCTGAGCCGCGGCGGCCTGCTGCCTTTTCTCGGCGCAAAATCCCCTCATGAGAAGTCATGAGGGGCAAAACCAAGACAACGCAGAAAAAGAGTGGAGAAAAGGCCGAGTCAAAACCGGGACAAAGCGGGAGCAGTGAAGGGACAAAGCAGGGACAACGCAGGGATAAAACGGCGGATGAGCACCTCCCCTCTGCCGCCTATGATTTACCAGCATCATTCATCACCTCGCTTTATTTTAATTTATCGCGGCAGAGCATTTTAAATAAGCGCTCAATAAGGCATAAATAGGATTGACTTCATCTTCGGCCTGATAGAGGATCCCTTAATTATACCCCCCCTGGCGGCAACGGTGAAAGTAAACGGTCTATTCCTCTGCCCCTCGCGCCAAAACAGAGAGCGCCAGACCTTAAGATCGCGTGCGATCGTAACCCGCATTAAAAACAATTAAAAATGTCAATGATGTAAATCAGCACCTAAAGAAAAATAAGAAATAAAAAGATCTGAGCTTCAGTGATTAAAATAACAATTTTTCTCACTAAAGATTACTTAAGATAAATTAACTACCCAAAACAATATAATCCGCCTTATGATTTTTCCCCATGAGTTCAGACGATCTCTGAGAACAATTAAAATTGCGGGCATTTTCTATGCATGAACAAATAAGCGCACCCGGTCAACAGAGTAAGATACTTAAACCCGATACGGAACACTACGCTTACTTAGATCTTGAGCTATTATTGAAAAGCTATAGCGGCGGCAGCCTTACGGATATCCCACCGGCAACGGCGATCTCTGCATACTCATATATGGCAAACCAGTATCTAAGCGACGGCCTTGAGACGCTAAAAGACTCGATACGACCCAGCTGCGCCGGGGATCTCTTTGTTCTTGAAGAAAGCTACTTCCCTAATATCCACGCTCTCCTCACGGTTATTCAGGTGCTGATTATTCGCGGTAACGCATCGATATTAATTATCAGCGACCGAAAAATAAAAGACGGCATGGCCGATTTCTTTATCTCTAAGCAGGCCGGATTACGCGAGTGGCGCAGAAAGCTCAAGGGCAATAACGCCGCCAGCATTGGTAAGCTACTGAGATATTATGGCGAACTGCGCAGCGGCGGTCTCTTAACAAAAAGAGAGTATGACGTTATGCGCACCGCATATAGCGGTGGCGTCGAACGGATGCTCTCCATGAGCAATAAGCAGGTATCCCATTACTATCTTAGAATAAAAGACAAGCTCGGCGTAAATAATAAAATCGCTATGCTCAACTATATCGGTTGGCTATTCCCTTAGCCGGCGTGGGCCTGCCCCCTTAAACCTACTTTTAATAACCAGGAGGGCTGGTGAAAAAGATAAATCTCGACATAGATGTTCTTGATGCGGCGCTGCTTCGCCTCGACTGGGTGTTTGAATCATTTGAGCAGGTTTGTTTATCTTTCTCTGGAGGCAAGGACTCAACCGTCCTGTTTCACCTGGCGGCAACCGTTGCGCGTAAGAAGCGCAAAAAGTTCGTGGTCCTGTTTATCGACTGGGAGGCGCAGTATTTATTAACCATTGAGCATGTCACAAAAATGCGGGCCCTCTATCAGGACGTCATCAGCCACTTTTACTGGATTGCCCTGCCGCTGACCACGGTAAGCGGCGTATCGCAGCACCAGCCGGAGCGGACCTGCTGGGAGCTCGGCGTCGAATGGGTGCGCCAGCCGCCAGCGGAGGCAGTCACCCACGCCGCCGACCTCCCTTTCTATCAGTATCCGATGACCTTTGAATCCTTTGTACCGGCGTTCATTCAGTGGCTGGCCGCCACGCGCAGACTGGCCTCGCTGATCGGCATTCGCACCGACGAGTCGCTACACCGCTATATGGCGCTGACATCGCAGACAAAATCGCGTTTTGCTGATGACAAACCCTGGACGACAGCGCTGCCGGGAGGCAAAAGCTATACCTGCTACCCTCTGTACGACTGGCGTACTCAGGATATCTGGATCTTCAACGCCACCCCTATAACCCGCTGTAGTGGCGCGGCTGCAGCGTCCCGTTTAGCGGTCAGCAGAAAGTCGATAGTCTGGCCGTTGCTGTCTACTGCCCGGTACAGATATTTCCACTGACCTTTGACTTTGATGTAAGTTTCATCCATCCGCCACCTGCAGCCCACGGGGCGTTTACGACGGCGAAACGCCTTATCCAGCAAGGGGACGAGGAGGATAACCCAGCGATGAAGTGTAGAATGGTCAACGACAATACACCGCTCAGCCATCATCTCTTCGAGGTTACGCAAACTCAGTGAGTAAGCCAGATACCAGCGAACACACTGGGCGATAACATCGACGGGATAATGCAGCCGAATGAAGGCTTTTCGGATCAGAGACATGGTCAGGCAATATCACAAAAAACAGTATCTTACCTGACACCGCCTTAATGCGACAAAACCCACCGGAAGCCTGCGTTCATGTTATTCGAATGTCCCTTTCACCAGCACGGTTCTGTTGTCCAACATCAGACGCCCGTTTGCCCAAACCGATTCAATCTCCATGCTGTCGTTCATCAGCAAAATATCGGCATCATTACCCGTGTGCAATGCTCCCTTATGGTGAAGTTTAAGGCGCTGCGCCACATTTGAACTGACCAACGGCCATACAGCCTCCAGTGGCAAATCTGCGAGCAAATCCCGGACTTCACTCAACAGACTGCTAAACCCGGCCACCGTCAGCCCATCAAGATTTCCCTGTTCATCGAAGGCAGGAATACTGCCATTACCATCAGAACTGAGCGTCAGTTGTGCCAGGAGGATGTTTCGTTCCCTGGCTTCAAGGATGGCCTGTGACGGTTTGACGGCACCGCGCGCGCCCAGCTCCGGATTGATCCCGGAGGTGATATCCAGGTTAATATGCCGGGTACCGGCAAGCATGAGAGCATGTTCCCACAGCGGTTGCTGTCGGTTAACATGCGTGGGCAAAAAATGGCTGATCGGCACATCGCAGTGATTCAGTACCTCTTCCAGCGGTTCAAGCGCACTGCCGGCATTTCCCAGATGCATCACAACCAGCCCGGCCTTACGGGACAATAAAGCCGCGGAACGCGCCTGCGATGCAAGACGGATCAGTTCCTGACAGGTCGGAAATGACGAACGGTGATCGGAGATAGCGGTTTTCACACCAAGAACAGGCTCCAGAAACGCAATGTCATCCCGAACAGAGCCCGTGAGTGTCACGGTCGGCACTTCATAGGAGCCGGTCAACATCCAGGCACTAATCCCTTCGTTACGCAATCCCTGCACCTTCGCAAACAGTGATGCTACGTGGCGGGTCGCCCCATCCGTGCCCAGCAGCCCCATCACACTGGTAATGCCGGCTTTCAGCAACTGGCTGAGCATCACTTCCGGCGTTCGTGTATGGAAGCCATCTTCTCCACCCCCCCCCGTTAAATGAACATGTTGATCAACGATCCCCGGCAGCAACAACTGTTTTCTGGCATCGACAATGTGACACGGCGCATTGCGCGGAGCGGACAGGTCATGACCCGTCGCCAGGATTTTTCCGCCCCCCATCAATAAAGAGCCAGACTCAATACCACGGGGGGTCAGCAAACGCGCATTTTTAAGCAGAGCATAATTGATACTTTCCATTGCTATACCCATCCGTTTTCCAGTAAAGCAACGGTTTCACGTTTCGCAATATCCCAGATGTGCAGCATTTCTTCATCGCTTCGCTGGTACGCACCGCCATAGTTACCGTCACCGATGTATTTTTTGACTTCACTTGCCGGTAATTGAGCCAGACGGGCAATGTGTAATGCCGCTTTCTCTGCGTCAGGGAGACTGACACCGGCCAGTCGTGTCCAGGGAAAATTCTCCATCCAGGACGCATGGCTGGCATTGGTGGAATACTGCCTGACCTGTCCCATCGTCTCCGGTGCCGCCCACCAGTTGTGGAGTTGTACGCGCGCATCTGGGTGGCGGTTCAGCCAGTTATGGATTTGGGGCTGTACAGGGCTGTTCCCACCATGTCCGTTAATCAAAAAGAGTCGCCGGAAGCCGCTTTGATACAGACTGTCCAGTACATCACTGATCAGGGCATTATAGGTGGCAGGTTGTAAATTGATCGTCCCTGGAAATGCCGTGAAATACGGTGCCATACCAAATGGCAGGCCCGGAAAAACCGGCAGACTGAGTTGTTCACCCACTTCTTTTGCCAGCCGTGAGGCCAGAATATGGTCGGTACACACGCTGAGCCAGGCATGTTGTTCCGTACTGCCCAGCGGCAGAATCGCTCTGTCATCCTGCTGGCTTTGGTGTTCTATCTGAAACCAGTTCATATTCTGAATTAACATACTGTTATCCTTTCAGTTCAACGTTCGCCTGTGCACACTGATGCAACGCAGGAGAGAGAATGTCGCGCAGATAACGGGGTTCTGGCGTATGACGGTATTCAAACATCACCTTTCGTGGTGGAAATTGCTGGAGAAAACTGTGACAACCCGTGCTGTAAATCACCACATCCTGCGCCAGCAGGGCCTGTTCCAGCCCGTCATCATCAAGCGTAATGACCCGGAGACTCCCCAGATGTGGGGCATAGGACTTGACCCCTTCAAGCATCGCCGGAATGAAGTTTTCGAAGCGGGAAACCAGCAACACCGGGCTGTCAGTGGCCAGCGATGCCAGTTTCGTTCGGGTTTCTTCTGACGGGATCAGGTACGGGGCATACACCGGAACAGACGAAGGAAGACGCTGTTTCAGTCGCGGAATACAGTGAGGGATAGTGATACAGAGCCGGTAGTTTTGCAGCGTACTTTCCGGCAATGCATCAAATTCATGGAAGGTATAGCTATCCACCTTCAGGGTAAGATTCAGCGTTTCCTGAATGGTCGCCAGGTAACTTTGGTTGATACGATTTGAGTTACCGACAAACGCCACAGCGTACGGCAGGCTCATCATCCCGGCCGATTCTCTGTTCAGCTGCCCCACAAAAAATGACGGAGACAGTCCCAGATTTTCTGCATCCGCCAGCAACGCCTGAAAACGCTGACGCAGCTCTGCAACCTGGTGATCGAGGCGCAGCGCCTGACGCTCACGCATCACATAAGTACCTTTCCCCGGAATGGTTTCAATCAGACCCATCTCCTTCAGTACATTATAGGCATGACTGACCGTCAGTTGTGCCACCCCCAGTTCTTTGCCTAATGCCCGCACAGACGGGAGCGCAGCATCATGGTGAAAGGTTCCCGCCATGATGCCATACTCAATCGCACCCACGATTTGTGCCTGTAACGAGACAGGCAGTGTCTTGTCGATTGAAATCTTCATCCATTCCTCAGTCAGGGTTAATGTACTGGCTGGCCCGCTTCCAGGTTTGCGGATTTGCGGGTCGCCGTTTTCAGTGCGTCAAAATGGCGATGTAGTGTTGCTGCACTGGCGGGTGCGGTCACCAGGCTCACAGCAATCATCACCAGCATGGTAAAGACCCAGCAAACAATCAGTGGATCAAACCCAAACGCCATTTCAGGCCACCAGAGTTTCATCACTACGTAAGCGATTTCACCCAGAATGACCGAGCTTATCGCCCCGGTACGGGTCGCTCGCTTCCAGTACATTCCCAGAATGACTGGCGCAACCCAGATCCCCAGCCCACCAAACGCAAAGCGGATCAGCGCAAAAATACCCGCGGGTTTTGCGATCCCGATGATAACCGCTGCAATGCCGACCAGAATGGTAAACCAGCGCGACAGACTGAGGATCTGCTTCTGGGTGGCTGCCGGGTTAAACATATTTTGATAGATATCACGGGTGATCCCCCCGGTACACACCACCAGTAATGCAGAAATAGTGGACATCCCCGCCGAAACAATCCCGGTGATCAACAGTGCAGAGATCCAGGGAGAGACATTCTTTTCAAGGATCAGCGGCACAATGAAGTCAGCATCTTTACCACTCAGTCCGGGGATGAATGTCGAGGCATTCACACCGGACCACTCAATCAATGTGGCCGAAAACAGCATGCCCATCGTCCCCAGAATCACCGCTTTGAACATAGTACGGTAGCTGTTCATCGTGAAGAACTTCGTGAACAGCGTAGGCTGGCCGATAGTAAAGAAACTCCACATCACAATCATTGAAGCATAGGTCTGCCACGGGAAGTTGCCCTTTGTGCCCGGATGCGTCAGGTGCCCGGGAAGAGTCTGCGCCAGTTTGCCGGTAATTGCCTCCATCCCCCCGCCGGCATGAACGGAAACCAGAAAAGTCACGACCGCGGTTGCAATCATTAACGCCCCCTGCAACACGTCAGTCATCATGGCGCCAGTCATGCCGCCGGTCATGCAGTACAGGACGACGATCACCCCCATCGCCACCACACCGACCCATTCAGGTAACCCCGTAAAGGTATGAATGATGACCCCTGCACCTACTGTCTGCGCACCCATCATCGCCAGCAGGAAAATGATCGACATTACTGCATGAAGACCGCGGATCCCCTTCGACTCATAACGGTCAGAGAGGTAATCACTCATCGTCAGCATGTTATGACGACGCCCGAGCAGCATCAGTTTTCGCCCGACAAACAGCACCGGAATAATCATCGAAAACGCCAGTCCCGGCACCGATACGCTCATCCCTGCAAAGCCCGTGCTGTAGGTCATCGCCGGTACGCCCATAAAAGTACTCATACTGTACTGGCTGGCAAAATAGGCAAAGCCCCCGACGAGAGCCCCGGCCTTACCGCCCATCACCAGAAAATCACTCAGCGATTTGGTTGAACGGGCAGCCCGCCAGCCGATAAAACCCAGCAACAGCAAAAACAAGACCAGTGTGGTGTAAAACGGTACGGGTTCAGGTTGCAGCATCGTTGACAGATCAGTCATGACTGTTCCTCCAGTGCATTGTCCTGATATTCCGGACGTTTGAGACACTGGCGCGCATACAGCACAACCAACAGAAAGACTGTTATACCGTGAATCAGCCAGCCGTAGATAAATGTCGGCACGCCCAGCCAGCCCGGCACATATTCTGTGTTAAAGAAAAACGGCAATGGCAACATTATCAATAAATACATCGCCATAAAAATGGCGAACCATTTCTTTTCAAAACAGTTAGATAGTATATCCATCTTTTCCCCTGTCATGGTTGTGTTGGTCGTTGTTTGCAATTACAGACTGTTATATTTGTGTTATATAAGTTTATAACAGGTGAGTTAAAAACCATCAACGCTTTTATGTGGAGGTATGAGCCTTGTCAAATTTACCGTTTCAACGTCGCGTCCCCTTACTGAATATGAGCCTCACGGAAGAGGACACGCATTGTGCCGCCCGCTGGCTATCAGCTCCTGACTCACCGGTGGATCATATTTCCCGGCTTCATACGCATATTTCACTCATGTGGAACACACCATGGGTGGCGAGCTTTATGGGAGGGAGAGCGTCGCTATATGCAGTGATCCGCACACTGGGGCTGAAACCCGGCGATCAGATTGTCATCCCCGCGTTTACCTGCCAGTGTGTCGCCAATGCCATTACCTTTAATGGCGTGGAAATTGTTTTTGCTGATATTGAATCAGACACCTACGGTATGTCAGCGCAGGCATTACAGCGGGTCGTGACCCCACGAACCCGTGCCATTATGATCCAGTACACCTTTGGCCTCGTCTGCCGTGACATTGACTCCCTCCTTGCTTTCGCCCGGGCTCACAAACTCCGGATCATTGAAGACTGTGCACACGCCACTGGGGGAAAATGGCAGGGAAAGATGCTGGGAACGCTGGGGGATATTGCTTTTTTCAGCAGTGAACGTTCAAAAGTCGTGAATACGATCCATGGTGGCTGGGTAGTCACTGCCGATCCTGTGCTGGGGAAACGTCTGATGGAAATCTATGCGCAAAGCCCGGCCCCCGATGCGGATTTTATACGGCGATTGTTGATAACCCTGTGCCATGCCTTTGCTTCCCGGCAAGGAGTCGCCCATCCGGGTCCCGGTGATGTGCTGCCACAGATGCATCCCACAGAGCTTGCAGGATTGTTCACCCCACAATATGCCTGGAAGATGGCTGAGCCTGTGGCCGAATTACTGATAATGCAGCTTTGCCGACTGGACAGGATCCTGATAAAGCGCCGTCAGGGGGCAATGTTCTGGCAACGCTGGGCACAGAAGCACGGTTTTCGCCAGCCGCAGGTACGCCCTGATGCCGAAAATACCTGGCTGCGTTTTCCTATCTGGCTGGATGAACCGAAAGAAAAGGTTGCGGCGCACCTGGAGCAGGCGCTGAATATTGAGACCGGCGTCTGGTTTACCACCCCCATACACCCCCAGCCCTGTGAACTGGCGAACTGCCCGACGGGTATGCTCGCGACAAAACAAAGCCTGAATCTCCCCACCTGGCTCTGGGATAAGGCTGAATGAGAGGCGTGATACATGGTTTTGTCGCATTAAGGCGGCGTCAGGTAGGATACTGTTTTTTTGTAATGTTGCCTGAGCATGTCTCTGATCCGAAAAGCCTTCATTCGGCTGCATTATCCCGTCGATGTTATCGCCCAGTGTGTTCGCTGGTATCTGGTTGATGCTCTGAGCCTGCGCAACCTGGAAGAGATGATGGCTGAGCGCGGTATTCTCGTTGA
>NZ_CACSIS010000051.1:0-14699 GCF_902705905.1 Klebsiella sp. 18074
AATGACGCCGGATATATGACAGCGAACCGTATCAAATCAGTATTTGCATAACACTGGGCGTCCATATATGACTCACATGACAAAACCCGCATCAACCATCAAAAAGATCCGCAAGCAGCACTCACCTGAATTCCGTCAGGAAGCCCTTAAACTGGCTGAGCGCATTGGTGTTGCCGCTGCCGCCCGCGAGCTCAGCCTGGATGAATCGCTGCTTTATAACTGGCGCAGTAAACAGCAGCAACAGCTCTCATCCTCTGAGCGTGAAAATGAACTCGCTGCTGAAAATGCCCGTCTCAAACGCCAGCTGGCGGAACAGGCTGAGGAGCTGGCTATCCTCCAAAAGGCCGCGACATACTTCGCGAAGCGCCTGAAGTGAAGTATGTCTTTATTGAAAAACATCAGGCTGAGTTCAGTATCAAAGCCATGTGTCGCGTACTCCGGGGTGGCCCGCAGTGGCCGGTATGCACGGTGCCAGCGGCGGGCGAGGCTAAACTCACGCCAGCAGTTCCGTCTGGGTTGTGATAACGCCGTGTACGAGGCTTTTCACCGGGCAAAACGGCGCTACGGCGCACCGCGCCTGACCGATGAACTGCATGCTCAGGGTTACCGCTTCAACGTGAAAACGGTGGCAGCCAGCCTGCGTCGTCAGGCGCTACGGGCGAAAGCGTCACGGAAGTTCAGCCCGGTCAGTTACCGCGAGCATGGCCTGCCGGTATCGGAGAACCTGCTGAAGCAGGATTTTTACGCCAGTGGTCCAAACCAGAAATGGTCAGGTGACATCACCGACTTACGTACTGATGAAGGCTGGCTATATCTGGCTGTCGTCATCGCTCTGTGGTCACGTGCTGTTATCGGCTGGTCAATGTCATCGCGGATGACTGCACAGCTGGCCTGCGATGCGCTACAGATGGCGTTGTGGCGACGTAAGCGCCCGGAAAATGTCATCGTTCACACAGATCGTGGTGGGCAGTACTGCTCAGCGGATTATCAGGCGCTACTGAAGCGGCATAACCGGTAAGTGTCAATGAAGTTGTCACCCCAGGTCGATTTATGCGGCCTGTTTTTCCCGCTCTCGGTTGAGCGTCACGCTTTCCTGCCGTTGCCAGTTCCTTGTCTGCCGTGACCAGCGTCCGGGGTTCGCTGCTTTTGCTGCCTGATACACCTCGTGCCGGTGCGCCAACAACGCCTTGTCCTCACCTGTATGCCGCTCCAGCGGCGTCACATAACCGATCCCACTGTGCCGGTGCTCTTCGTTATACCAATGGGTAAACTTATCTACCCAGCGCCGCGCTTCTTCCTGCGTTTTGAAGCCTGAAGAGGGCCACTGAGGAACATATTTCAACGTGCGGAACAACGACTCCACATACGCATTATCATTGCTCACACGAGGTCGACTGTGTGAAGACGAGATATTCAGTTCTGCCAGCTTCACCTGCAGGGTCTGCGACTTCATCGCTGCACCATTATCCGCGTGCAGCACCAGTGGCTGACGGTAACAGCGCTCCCGCAGGACCGTGCGTTGCATCAGGGCTGCCGCCAGCTCACCACTCTCGGTTTCGTGGACTTCTGCTCCAACGATTTTACGGCTGAACACATCCTCCACCAGGTACAGATAATACCAGCGACCCCGTACCACCGAAGGTAGCCAGGTGATGTCCCAGGTCCACACCTGATAGGGTTCGGAGGCCGTGAACGTGGTCGGCGCTTTTACCCGTGTCGCCTTCATCTGGCGACCACGCTGATGCACTTCCCCATAGCGCCGCAACACCCGATAAAAGCTCGATTCGCTCGCCAGATAAATGCCTTTATCTGCCAGTCGCGGCACGATTTGGGACGGTGGCAGGCTGGCATATTCCGGCTGATGGCAGATAGCCCGTATCTGCTGCACTTCTTCCTCACTCAGGCGGTTTGCAGGTATCGGGCGTATCGCTGTCGCTCTTCGGTCTTCCGGGAATTTTTGCCAGCGCCTCCAGGTTCGTACGCTGAGCTCAACTTCGCGGCAGGCCACTGCCCGGCGCGCACCGCCTGCGATGGTCTCATTTATCCACTGAATAAGTTGCTGACGTGCATCCCCCGGGGTCAGTCGTCCTCGTCCGTTTCCCCGTAGTAGTCCCTGAGCTTTTTTCGCAGTACCAGTATCGCTGCCGCCTCTGCCAGGGCCTTTTCCTTACGGAGCAACTCTTTTTTCAGTTGTTTGTTTTCTTTCTGGCTTTGCCTGAGGGCTGCTTTATCATCACCGGAAGTCACCTGTAAAAAAGCCTGTTTCCACTGGATTAGCTGGACGGGGTAGAGTCCCTTTTTACGGCAGTATTCGGCGATTTCCGCTTCACTCAACGTAGCGGTTTCGACGATAACCGCCAGTCGCGCTTCGGCGGGCCACTGTTCACTGTTTTTCTCTGCACCGGGCACCGGTTTTCCCTCTGTTTTAGCCTGATTACGCCAGTTGTAGAGGGTAGCTTCCGATATCCCTTCCATCTGTGCAACAGCCACGACGGTCATGTTGTAGGGAGGCAGCAGTTTTGCCAGCGTGCTGGCTTTACGCTCCGGGGAAATACGTTTCATTTGTCACTCCGTTGCCCTCTGTATTCATTTTTAGAAGGGGGTGACAACTATGCTGACACTGAGGGTAACCTGCGCGGTAGCATGAGTGCAAAGGGTTGTTGTTACGATAATGCCTGTGCGGAAAGCTTCTTCCACTTACTGAAAGTCGAATACATCCACGGCGAACAATTTATCAGCCGGGAAATGATGCGGACGACGGTGTTTAATTATATCGAGTGTGATTACAATCGCTGGCACCGCCATAGTGCCTGTGGCGGCCTCAGTCCGGAACAGTTTGAAAACCAGAACCTCGCTTAGGGCTGTGTCCACATTACGTGGGTAGGATCAATATTATCCCTGACGGTTGAACTCACAGCCATAAACAGACGCTAAATTGCAGATCGACGTCAATGCAAAAGTGATTTACCCATGTCTTTTTTAGTGACTCTCACTTTTCCTTCCGATTCTAATTATTCGCTATGTCGATTTCGCATGGCTCCGAAAATAAATTTCATCATTCGTCTATAGTTACAATGCTGGTTACTTTCTAATACCTGAAGGGGCGAATTTAACTTGGAAGAGGATGTGTCCTCGATGAATAAAAGTTCGTCACTGTTGATGGAGGTTAGTTACCTGTATTGTTTTCGCTCAAATAGCTCTATTAGAAAGGAAAAATCGGATGATGACCCGACAAAAGTCACCACACAGGTAGGTGTATCCTTATCCCATTTTAAATATGACAATCCTACTTACACCAAATAAAACCACATGTCGAAAGTGTTTTCTTATTAGTCTGAATAATTATATCCATATTACATTGATTAATAAGTTAATTGCTCGCAAATCACTCCTAATACATAAGAAAAAAATATAGAACTTTGTTTCTTTATGCGCCCAAAAAAAAGTATGTTATATCATATCACTTCCAGCCATAAAAAAATTTGCAGATAGTATGGAAATGTCATGATTTTGTGTAATATATTATTTCTGAGAGCAGGCATCTTTCATCACTTGTGCTCTCTTTGTGAGTGCATGGAGGGTGGTTTTGTCTTTCATCAGATATAAAAGTATGGTTTCTGGTTAAAAGTAGGCACTATTTTTATAAGGTTTATTCGTTCTTTTAGACAAACACCTTTTTACTTAACTATGCCAAGAGGTCGATATGATTCGTAAAAGCAAAGTTGTCTTTGCGTTAGGTTCGGCTGGAATGTTAATCAGCAGTTTGGTCAATGCAGCGACCACCGCCACTGCTAATCTTGATGTGACTCTGAGAGTTGAAGCTTCTTGTGTGCTGGCTGTCGATCCCCTGGATTTCGGTACTCATGCCATTGGTGATGCCGGCATTGCCGAGCAGACTTCTGCCACCGTGACCTGTACCGCAGGTACGCCGTATATTCTGACGTCAGACAGTACCCACACCTATCAAATGACCAACGCATCCGGCACGGCTGGGACTAATACTATTGACTACACTCTGTATCTGGATAATGCCGGCACTGAACCGCTTGCGGAGGCATTACCTGATGATACCCAGGTCGCGGCATCTTCTGATACCGGTACCGGTGCGGCGCAGGTGATTCCGATTTACGGCAAAGTGAATAACGCTTTCCTCAGTGATGTTGCGGCTGGCACCTATACCGATACCGTCACCCTACAAGTTACCTACTAATTTCTAATGGCTAAGCATATGAAACATTCTGTTTTTTCTTCAGTTGCTGTTGTCATTGGCGGGTCATTGAGTTTCTGTTCATATGCTGCTAGCTTGCAGATGTATCCCATCACTGTGAATTTTTGCGACGGTGAAACGGCGCGACCGATATATATCAAAAATACCGGAAATGCGCCGATCGGCACCCAGATGCGCCTGTATCAATGGCAACAAAAAGAGGGTAAGGACGTCCTGACACCGACTCAAACGGTGATCAGCAGCCCGCCCATAGCCGCTATCCCGGCCGGAAAACAGCAGCTGGTACGCATTATTGCACCTGCAGGGATCCAGGGGAAAGAGCAGACCTATCGACTCATCGTGGATGAACTCCCGGACAGTAAGAACAACAATGCCGGAAGCCAGGTTAAATTTCTGCTGCGTTATTCCGTTCCGGTATTTTTTTCCTGTCAGGATTCCAGGGTCAATCTGAATAACATTCGTGCCACCCTTGACACTCATGGAGCAGCGCCTCGCCTCATCATCAAAAATAACGATACGCATCATATAAAACTAAGCAATGTTTCCCTGGTTTCTGCAGGGAAAAGTGTCGCCATTAACAAGGGCCTGATGGGATATGTCTTACCTGGAAGCGAAATGTCGTGGTTCCTGCCTAAAGGTATGAACGCAGGGACGTCTTTATCCGTGACCATTAATGACAATGAGAAAAATAAAACGATTAGCCTTACAAATTAATGTTTGCCTGTCTGTTTTGTTCTTTACTACTCACGCCTGGGGAGATACGCCGACAGATGATGGCTTACTCTATCTGGCGGTAAGTATTAATGGCTCACCGACGACAGGGTTATCACAGGTTAAAAAACAAGGAGACCATTTCAGTCTGCTGGCGTCTGACGCGCAAAAATTAAATATCCGCACTGACGATCTGCCGGTGTCAGGAAAATATATTGAACTTGCTCCGAAGAAAGGATTCAGCTTTCGCTATGACGATTTAAACCAGGCGCTGTTGATTACCGCGGACAGCGCTCGTCTGACGGGCAGTCAAAAATTAACGGCCAGGCAAGAGGCGCAGTTTATTCATGAAGGTCAACTTTCACCGCCAGTCAGCGGTGTCGCGGTCAATTATAATTTATTTGCCAGCCACAGTTCAGACAGCCAATATTTAACCGCCTATACGGAACTGCGAACCTTTGGCCTCGGCCCGGGCCATTTTTCAAGTTCATTCAACAGCCGCTTTTCTGACCAGAGCTATCCTGGGGAAAATACCGGTACCACGCGCTTAATGACCAACTGGAACTGGGAGGACATCGATAAACTTCTCACACTAACCGTCGGTGATAATTACACCGGTCGCCAGTCGTGGACCAGTAGCGTCCGTTTTGGTGGACTGAGTCTGGCCAGGAGCTACAGCTTACAACCGGGCGTCAATACTTCCACACGGGATATCTTGACCGACAGCGTCACCATGCCCTCTACCGTGGACCTGTACATTCAGGGGATTAAAACCTCCTCTCAACAGGTTACGCCCGGACAGTTTACCCTGAATACCGCACCGATTCTCTCCGGGAGCGGGAGCGCCCAGGTGGTGATAACCGATATCAATGGTCAGCAGCGTACCGTGGATTTAGCCCTGTACGGCACCAACCGTTTACTGACCCAGGGCCTGAACACCTGGGGCCTGAATGCCGGCTGGGTCCGCAAAGATTATAGCTATCGCTCATTCAGCTACGATTCCGAATTTGTGGGCGTCGGCGACTGGCGCTACGGCGCGACCAATCAACTGACGCTGGAATCCCATACCGAACAGGGCGCAAATCTGAATAACCTGGGGGCTGGCGCCAACTATTTATTATCGCCGGCGCTGGGCCTTGTGCACCTGGATCTCTCATGGGGACGTTATCGTGATGATAATGGCCTGCAGTGGGGCACCGGTTGGCAGTGGAATAACCGCTATTTTAACGTCGCCCTCAACCATACCCAGCGCAACGATACTTTCCGCGATATCACAGCGCTGGCAGACAGCACGTTGCCAACCCGGCAGGACAGCGCGTTTGTCAGTTGGGCGCTGTCACAGTTCGGCACGCTTGGTGCCAGCTGGATTAATCAACGTTACCCCGGCATTGAGACGCAGTACGTGGGCATCTCCTGGTCAAAATCGTTTTCTGAACGGGTCTTGCTGTCGACCAGCTTTACGCAATCGCTTGAGGACGAACGCGACCAGACGTTTTATGTCAACGTCACGATCCCGCTTTTCAGTAACCGGGATTATCTGACCCTGCAGCACAACCATGATACCAACGGCAGTAACGAGCAAATAAGCTTAAGCCGTAGTCTGGAGTCAAACCGACCGGGGTGGGGCTGGAATGCTTCTGCCCGCGGTGGTCAAAATGACAGCCAGCACGCCAGCATTCAACGGCGTAACAACTGGAGCGATATGGATCTCGGTATCAATAATTACAGCAATGAGACCGACTATTACGCATCGATGTCTGGCTCCGTCGGGTTATTTATGGGCAATCTGTATGCTACCCGTTATCTTGGCGACGCGTTCTTGCTGGTTGATACCGATGGTGTGGCTGATATACCGGTGCGTCTCGAGCATCGTGTGGTGGGTAAAACGGATCAAAACGGGCGGTTATTCCTGACCAACCTCCTGCCGTATCAGAAAAACAGTGTTGATATCGATATCCTCAATCTTCCTGCCGACTATCGGGCACCTTATACCAGCCAGGTGGCGATCCCGCGTCGCAGCGGCGGGGCGCTGTCAGCATTCGCAGTCTACCAGACCACATCGCTGTTGCTGGTCGCCCAGGATCCACAGGGACAGCCGATCCCGTTTTCCGCGCACGTCGTGGTGCAAAACCATGAGGCACGAACACCTGACCGAGGAACCACCGACACTCTGGTGGGTTATGACGGCAATATTTATTTGGAAGATCCCCCACGGGGCGGGCAAGCGATAGTGCGTTGGGATAACGGACAATGTACGATTCACTTGCCTGATGCCGTTGCCAGCCAGACGATAATCAGGAGGAATGTCGTATGCGAATAGTACGTTATGGTTTGCTGGTCTGCCTGGGGCTGTTTATATTGTTACGTTTCAGTCCCCAGGCCCAGGCGGCGGAATGCTGGCCGCTGAGCCCGGCACAATTTAGTTTTGGTACGGTAACTGCCGGAGAAGCGGCACAAACTAACCTCGACCTGGAGTATCAGTGTAATAACTATGACTCGACACCTAAATATGTACGACTGTGCATGAATCTGACCAGTACCGACATTCCTGAGATGAATACCAACCCACCAAATACCCCGTTGAACTATATTATTTACTCAGCGGATGACCTGAGTACGGGGATCGGAACCAACAGTGGTGTCTATGCTGAACGAAATCTATATCTGGGCGCCGGGCAAACCAATTACACCTTCCACTTTAATCTGGTGGCGAAAATACCCGCCGGGCAAACCGGTCTGCAGGCAGGAGATTACTACGACTATGATACCCCGGCGACTATTAAGTACACCGATAGCCAGGAGCTCAATACGCTGCCGTCATGCCCGGCGATGACCGGTACGGTTATATCATCCAGCTTCGAGTCTATGGGGACAGTGAAAAACGGCTGTGAACTGGTGAGCGTCAACCCACTCGATTTTGGCAGCAAAAGCCCGGCGGCGAATAACCAGTTGAGTGCTGATGCCACAGCAAATGTGACCGTCCGCTGTCCGGTGAATACCACGTTTACAGTTGCATTGGGGATGGGAATGAATAGCGACGGCAGCAGCAGACGGGTCTGTCAGGGGGCAAGTTGCGTAAACTACAGTCTGTATCAGGATGCCGGACATAATACGCCATGGAACGACAGCGACAGTATCCAGACCCAAATTTCTGCCACCGGCACTGACCAGGCGTTAACCGTGTATGGCGACATTCCGCCGCAGAACTGGCCGGTTGCAGGAACATATACAGACACCGTTGTTGTCACATTAAGCTATTAACCCTAGCCCAAACAGACTTTTACGCTACTGAACTAAAGATTGAGCACTTAATAGTAAGCCCACATGGATGTAGGCTTACCTTTTTGTATTATATTCCTGGACCAGGGAGGACAGGAAACCATCAGCCGACTTAAAAGTTATGTATTTTTTCTTCCAGTGCAGACACTCGCACCTCCAGCTCCTTGTTATGTGCCAGTGCCAGTGTAAGCACACCCGTTTTAGTTCCACGCACTTTTTGAGATTTCCGTGTTTCCGGCCATCAGCCTGTATTCTTCCGGCGTCAGGTTATTCAGGGATTCATGAGGCCGCTCACTGTTATATTCAGCCAGCCAGCGCTCTGTGATTTCCCGTAAGCGTCCAGCGAGAACCGTATTGACGGGGATGTGTTATTCAGTTGGCAGTGAGTTAGCTGACCCGGTTGACTGGCCAGTCAGCTATGACGTCAAGCACATGACGGAGGTACCTTTCTGGATCCACTCCATTCAGTTTGCATGTACCGATCAGGCTGTACAGCAACGCTCCACGCTCACCACCGTGGTCCGAGCCGAAGAACAGCCAGTTTTTTCTCCCCAGACTGACCATCCGCGTAAGCGTTAAGTGAGCGCCGTATTGACGGCTATTTATTGGTGAGAGCTACATTCCATGGCAGGAGTTCGGCCACTTTGTTCGACGGCCACTCCGGTAGCACGCTCAGGATATGGCGAAGGTAAGCTTCCGGATCGATGCCATTCAGTCTGCATGTACCGATCAGACCGTACAGTAGTGCACCACGCTCGCCACCGTGATCGCTCCCGAAGAAGAGATGCCAATAAGGTAATGATTGACAGGTTGGAGAAAATACTGAATGGACAACTGAAAGCTACTGATATCGATAAAAGATTTTACACGCATGAAATAAGAGAACTGGAGCGTTACCGGAATCTTAGTGTTAAAGATGGGACTCTTCCACCGAATGAGGCTGAGGTATGGAATAATACCCACACAGCTACTCTTGAAGACTATAAATTAGGTAACAGTGAGACTCTTTTATATATATCAGATGCCCTGAAAGCAGCTGAAGAACAGGAACTGAGGGAGTTGGAATGATTAATTTTGAACAATTGGTTGCAGGAGAAAGTACTGCTGATGTTATTCTCTTCCTGGTAAGAAATAAGAAAGGTTTTGGTTACCCTCAAATGGACCGTTTTTTTAGTCGTTACAAGTTTTCAGTAATCGAAAATGGTGAGTTTATGAGGACATTTGAACAGTTGCGCCAAAACAGAATAGTTGAATGGGGTGAAAAAATGCTGGTTAAAAAAGGGCCTAACTGGAAAGAACCCAAGTTTGTGGCTGAAAAGAAATACGGTATTGAATAATTTTACCATGTGAAGGAGAGCCAGCGGATTTCTGCTGGCTCTCCTTGTTTTTTGCGGCCTCCCTGCCGTTGATAAAACAGGGCTTGCCGATTTAGCCCTGGTTAACAGCTACCGCTGGCGCAGAAAAAGTGGATGGTAAATCATACGACGGATGAATCTTTATTATTTTTCCGCAGGGAAATATTTGTAGATCGTCTTTACCCCTACCCCGATCACGTCGGCCACCTGCTGCCGGGTAGCGCCATTCTCCAGCATTCGGCGCGCACGATCGACAACCCCCGGTGTCATCACTCGCCGGCGCCCGCCAATACGCCCCTGCTCTCTCGCCGCGGCTAAACCTGCCCGCGTTCGCTCCACTAACAGGACAGAGACTGGGGGATATTTCCCGAATGAAATTTTCAGATATCTGGGATGAACATCTTCACATCGAGCAGGAGAAAACCGGTAGCAAGATAGCCATTCCTCTGTCATTGCGATGCAACGCGATAAACTGGAGCCTTCGAGACGTAATAGGCCGTTGCCGGGATTATGCGGTTAGTCCATTTTTGGTGCATTTTTTCAGAACAACATCTCAGGCAGAACGTGGCGCTCAGGTTAAAGCCAGAACGCTGACGATGAATTTTAGCAAGGCAAGGGATTGTGCAAATATCGACTGGGGTGAAGGTACGCCGGCAACGTTCCATGAGCAAAGATCACTTTCCGAACGCCTTTATAAGGCACGGGGTATAAACACAAAAGATTTACTGGGGCATAAGACTCAACAACAAACGGACAGATACCATGATGACCGTGGGAAAGGATGGACCAAGGTGGCTATTTGAGGTTTTTGTGGCGGGGGTTTTGATAACTTGTTTTGATAATGTTTTGATAACCCTTCGAAAGCTAATAATAAAAAACGGGAACTGTTAAGCTCCCGTTATTATTTAACCCAGAGGCTGGATTACATGTTCGCGATAATCGCGTCGCCAAACTCGCTACATTTCAGCAGCTTAGCGTCTTCCATCAGACGTTCAAAGTCATAGGTCACGGTCTTAGCGGCGATTGCGCCTTCGGTGCCTTTAACGATCAGGTCTGCGGCTTCGAACCACTGCAGGTGGCGCAGCAGTATTTCCTCAATATTCATATAACCAATTGTTTTTATTATTTATTATCTGGATTTAAAGCTTCATTCTTACCCTAATCACCATTTTTCAAACCATTGATTTAGCTAATGCTATTCTTCGTTTTGGGGAATGGATTTTGCACTTTGTCAGCGGACCATTTTATCTGGCATCCTGTATGATGTCTTATTTGCAACGTGAATAATAATGGTTATAAATTAACTAATAGAATTAATAAAAATTTATCAAAAGTGTATTTAACCTAGAGGATTAATATAACTATATTCTTTTTCTCTCTTCGTACTTATCATAATAATACTTCATTTTTTTAAGAATCACTGGTTCTAACTTACAGTAATGCAAGCCAATTTCTGTCTGAATTGCAATCTTGCACTCTTTAAATTTCAAATTCTCATCTTGACTTAAGCGTTCAAATATATGCCACCAATTATTACCGGAATCGAATGAAATAGAAAAATTTATGCACTCCCCCTTTCTGTTCAAAACCTTTGGGAAGATACCAGCATCTAATATATGATTAACACGAATGCCTGGTGTGATTTTATCCAAAAACAATGATACCCCTTTTACTTTTGCATAATTATTGTTCATATTCATAACGTTAACTCTCGCTCTATAGGAATCTCCTATTGTGTCTTTTTTGAAAGATAGAACTTTTACTGAGATTTTTTCTAACTCTTTCTCCATAGCCTGCCGAGCTAGTATAAGAGATACTAACACTGCGGATAATGTGGCGACTCCCGATACCCAACCACCGATCATGGACCAGAATGCAACAAGTGATGAATAATCCTTACTTGCCCAATCCCAGCGCATCCCTCCGACAAAAAAACCGATTACAAACATTAAAAGACCAAATACAAATAAAATAAATATTTTTATAATCATATTCACCTTACGTTTTTGCGTTTTTTTAAGATTATAATCACTGCACAATTAAAAGGTCAGCATACCTTGTTGTGTATCGTGGTGAAAGCATTTCCCTTCTCATCTGCCAGTCGGCCTGTATCCCCTGCCCTGCAAAGTACAACGCCCCTCTCCCATTTTTGGCATTGAGATGATCCAGGACCTCCATTAACTTTTCGCTGTTCTGCCGCGGAGCGTTGTCATCGAACAGGTTTAATTGGGCGACGCCCTGGCTGTAGAAGTCACCAAGCATCACGCCGGCTTTCTGATACCTATGCCCATCTTTCCAGACAGCATCCAGGCACCTGGTCGCCGCGGCGATTATATCCCGGCTGTCCTGGGTCGGGGTCAGCAGCTTGACCGATGCGCTGTTGCCGTAATACGGCTCGTTCAGCGCAAACGGGCTCGTTTTGACAAATGCGGAGATAAACCGGCAATACTGGTGCTCACCACGAAGTTTCTCAGCTGCGCGCGAAGCGTAACTGCATATCGCCTGCCTCATCTCATGGTATTCCGTGATACGCCCACCGAACGACCGACTGCAGACAATTTCCTGTTTTACCGGCGCGAACTCCTCCAGACCGAGGCAAGGTTCCCCGCGTAGCTCCCGCACGGTTCGCTCCAGCACCACATTAAAATGCTTCCTGATAAAACGGATATCAGTATCAGCCAGCTGCAGCACGGTTTTGATGCCCATAGCTTCCAGCTTTTTACTGATGCGGCGCCCGACTCCCCAAACCTCATCAATTGGCAGTGCGGCCATCAACTTACGTTGTTTGTCGATATTTGACAGGTCAACCACCCCGCCGGTTTGCCGCTGCCACCTCTTTGCCGCATGATTAGCCAGCTTCGCGAGTGTTTTTGTTTGGGCGATTCCCACACCTACGGTTAGGTGTGTCCTGCGTAACACTGTCTCACGTATCTCCCGGCCAAAATCGGTAAGGTCCCGGCAGTTACGAACGCCGGTGAGATCACAAAAGGCTTCATCGATACTGTAAATTTCGCACCGCGGTGAAAGCTCTTCTAACGTTGTCATCACCCGGTTCGACATGTCCGCATAAAGCTCGTAATTACTGCTGAAGCAGATCACGCCCTGCCGGCGGAACTGATCTTTTTGTTTAAAGTACGGCTCTCCCATCTTCACGAACGGCTTTGCTTCCGCAGAGCGCGCAATCACACAACCGTCGTTATTCGACAGGACGACCACCGGCCGCCCTTTCAAGTCGGGCCGAAACACGGTCTCGCAGCTCGCATAAAATGAGTTCACATCACAGAGCGCGAACATCTCAGCCCGCCGCTTTAATTATGTAGGTAACGACGCCAAAAATATCGAGCGTGTCTTCACTCCCGACGACGATCGGGGAATAAGCGCTGTTCATAGGGTTAAGCTGAACTGTCGGTCGCAGCTGCAATTTTTTAACGGTGAAATCCCCCTCGACAGAAGCAATCACGATATCGCCATGCTCAGCCTTACGCGAGCTATCGACGACCAGGAGATCGCCCTCACTGATACCGCCCTCGATCATGCTGTCTCCGGCGGCCTTAACGAAATATGTAGCGCTGGGGTGATTAATCAACAACTCGTTGAGATCAATTCGCTGTTCAACATAATCCTGAGCCGGGCTGGGAAATCCGCACTGCACCGGGTCACTGAATAGCGGTATCAATAGGACCTCTCGGAGCTCAGTTGGTGTGTAAAACTTCATAACGCACTTCCTCATGTTGACACTGTTCATGCATACAGTATATATACTGTAATTATATCCAGTAAAGAGGAGTGCGAAATGTTTGTGGAACTGATTTACGACAAGAGAAACTTTGAGGGGATGGCCGGTGCAAGGGAGACAATTACGGCTGAATTAACTAAGCGAGTCCACAGGATTTTTCCCGATGCCGAGGTCCGTGTAAAGCCGATGATGACTTTGCCGGCGATCAATACCGATGCCAGTAAGCACGAAAAAGAGCAAATCAGCCGGGTTGTCCAGGAGATGTTTGAAGAGGCGGATATGTGGATGATGGAGGAGTGATGGAAATTGCGAATGTGATTGTCTCCGGGGTACGGATCTACCTCCCTCCAGATAACGTTTTGCCCAAGCCCTCAACGGATATGCTGACTTTTGCCGTTGTTAAGGATCCAGGACTTATCTCTGACTACCTGCTTATGGTGCACAGGAATGGACGCTGGGAACTGGCCACGCCAAATTTTTACAAAGAAACTGAACAGGCCATCATGGCAGCGGTGAAAATCGGTGAAAAAGTTTGGCAGTAGTTTCCACATTTAAGAGCTTTCCGGGCTACGTCAGTAAACGAAGCGCGAGTAAAATATCAAAGGCTGTTCACTGCCTATGCAGCCTTGATCACCTACGCACTCTTGCATACGGCGCGCAGGTGATCATCCTTATCCCGCAGGGAAATACTTGTAAATGGTCTTCACACCCACGCCGATCACGTCCGCGACCTGCTGCCGGGTGGCGCCATTATCCAGCATTCGTCCCGCCCGCTCGACAACCTCCAGGGTCATCACCCGCCGGCGGCCGCCAACTCTCCCCTGCTCCCTGGCCGCGGCTAAACCTGCCCGCGTGCGCTCCACAATCAGCTCTCGTTCCATTTCCGCCAGCGCGCTCATGACGTGAAAGAAAAAGCGGCCGGCGGCCGTGCTGGTATCGATCGAGTCAGTCAGGCTTCGAAAGTTAACCCCACGCGCCTGCAGCTCTGACACCAACGTGATCAAATCCCGCACGCTGCGCCCCAACCTATCCAGTTTCCAGACCACCAGCACATCACCCGGCTTTAGCTGCCGCAGCGCGCGCCTTAGCCCAGGCCGCCGGGCATTCTTTCCGCTCGCCGTATCCTCGTAAATCAGCTCACATTCTGCGCGAATCAGCGCATTTTTCTGTAAATCGAGGTTTTGATCCCCGGTTGATACCCGAGCATAGCCAATCAGCATTATGTAACCCTTTGAAATAGCTGATTGTAAAAAGCCATGAACATTCGCACAAACCCTCGTTTGCGCGAACGCTATTTTTTGGAGCAAAAAACATGTCCTATGTTCCACCCGTGGGAGAGACCACCGATCCCGATATTTTTATGGATAACGTCAAGCGCGCCGACCGGTTA
>NZ_CACSIS010000052.1:0-13309 GCF_902705905.1 Klebsiella sp. 18074
GAATCTACTCATGGTTAAATCCTTATCAGTTATGGGGATAACAGATTCGGATTTTCCCATGAGTAGCATTACTGGCAGAGCCAACTTTTTGCTGACCACCTCCATAGGAGGTGGTGTTCATTCAGGTATAAAAAAACGGCGCCTCTGGCGCCGTTTTACGTTACTGCTGCGGGAATAGTTAATTATTCCTGCAGATCGCCACAGAAGCGGTAACCTTCACCGTGAATGGTAGCGATGATTTCCGGCGTATCCGGAGTAGATTCAAAATGCTTACGAATGCGACGGATGGTCACGTCTACGGTACGGTCGTGCGGCTTAAGCTCACGGCCGGTCATTTTCTTCAGCAGTTCAGCGCGTGACTGGATTTTGCCCGGGTTTTCGCAGAAGTGCAGCATTGCGCGGAATTCACTGCGCGGCAGCTTGTACTGCTCACCGTTCGGGCTGACCAGAGAACGGCTGTTGATATCCAGTTCCCAGCCGTTGAACTTGTAGCTTTCTACGCTGCGACGCTCTTCGCTAACGGTACCGAGATTCATGGTACGTGAGAGCAGGTTGCGCGCGCGAATAGTCAGTTCACGTGGGTTGAATGGCTTGGTGATATAGTCATCTGCGCCAATTTCGAGGCCCAAAATCTTATCAACTTCATTATCGCGGCCGGTAAGGAACATCAGCGCGACGTCCGCCTGTTCGCGCAGTTCACGCGCCAGCAGGAGACCATTTTTACCCGGCAGGTTAATATCCATGATTACCAGGTTGATATCATTTTCAGACAGGATCTGATGCATTTCCGCGCCATCGGTCGCTTCGAACACATCATAACCTTCTGCTTCGAAAATACTTTTTAACGTGTTGCGTGTTACCAACTCGTCTTCAACGATAAGAATGTGCGGGGTCTGCATGTTTGCTACCTAAATTGCCAACTAAATCGAAACAGGAAGTACCAAAGTCCCTGACCTGCCTGGTACATGTCGCAAATTAACATGTCCGGCGTAACATGACTAAAGTACGTAATTGCGTTCTTGATGCACTTTCCATCAACGTCAACAACATCATTAGCTTGGTCGTGGGTACTTTCCCTCTGGACCCGACGGTGTCAAAAACGGCTGTCATCCTAACCATTTTAACAGCAATATAACAGGCTAAGAGAGGCTGAACACCCAATAAAACTACGCTTCGTTGACATATATCAAGTTCAATTGTAGCACGTTAACAGTCTTGTGAAATCATCGTATTGAAATGCTATTTGTAGTTACAAATCTTACGCAGCTCAAATGGTTGCGTGGGGAAACTGATAAATATGCTGAATCCAATGCCTGAAACGGTATCCGAAGCGAAATATCATTGGCAAACATATGGATAAAAGCGTTCTGTTAACATACCTCGTGTCGCGGTTAGTTGGAAATAGTTTAGTTTTTTTTATGGGTGATCGAACGCAATTTTAGTGATATTTGTTGCAAATTTGTAAATTTTCGCCGCGTAAAATGAGGGGTAACTTTCATTTTCGCCCCCTGAGAGAGTAGAAGAGAACCACAATGCGCGTATCTATTGTATTAGTATCCCCGGCTCGGGCAGAAAACGTTGGCGCGGCCGCGCGAGCGATGAAAACGATGGGTTTTAGCGATCTGCGGATCGTCGAAAGCGATGCCCATTTGCAGCCTGCCGCGCGCTGGGTCGCCCATGGATCCGGAGATATTCTCGATAATATAAGCACTTATTCAACGCTGGAGCAGGCGCTGTACGATGTCGATTTTACGGTCGCCACCACGGCCCGCAGCCGGGCGCGCTTCCACTACTACGCCACCCCGCAGCAGCTCCTGCCGCTGATGGAGGAAAAGGCGCAGTGGATGAACCACGCGGCGCTGGTGTTTGGTCGGGAAGATTCCGGCCTGACCAACGAGGAGCTGGCCCTTGCCGACGTGTTGACCGGCGTGCCGATGGTCGCCGACTATCCGTCGCTCAACCTCGGCCAGTCGGTGATGGTTTACTGCTATCAGCTGACCTCGCTGGTTCAGCAGGCGTCGGCCGTTTGCGCCAGCGTCGATGAAAACCAGCTGCAGGCGCTGCGTTTGCGAACCCTCGAATTGTTGACCCGGCTTGGCGTCGCTGAAGACGTCAAACTCACCGACTGGCTACAGCAGCGGATTGGACTTTTGCAGCAGCGAGATACGGCAATGCTCCATCGTTTGCTGCACGATATTGAAAAAAACCTACAGGAGTAAAGTTCTGCCATAAGTTTTATGTATGGTTTTTTATGCTGATTGATGGCGTGAGACTGCGTGAACAGGGATGAATGACCGGTGCATTCTGGCGCATTGCCCAGGTGCGTCAAAACCGGCGAAAAACAGAAATTCATTGACTTAACTCGGCAGATACTTTAACCAATATAGGCACAGGACACAGACAGATAAAAATTACAGAGTACACAACATCCATGAAACGCATCGGCATGATTACAACGATTATCACCACCACTATTACCACAGGTAACGGTGCGGGCTGACGCGTACAGGAAACACAGAAAAAAGCCCGCACCTGAACAGTGCGGGCTTTTTTTTCGACAAAAAATCTAGGGGTAACAACCATGCGCGTGTTGAAGTTCGGCGGTACATCAGTGGCAAATGCAGAACGTTTTCTGCGTGTTGCCGATATTCTGGAGAGCAATGCCAGGCAGGGGCAGGTAGCGACCGTACTGTCTGCCCCGGCGAAAATTACCAACCATCTGGTCGCGATGATTGAAAAAACCATCGGCGGCCAGGATGCGCTCACCAATATCGCTGACGCTGAACGCATTTTTGCTGAACTGCTGCAGGGTCTCGCCGATGCTCAGCCGGGCTTTGCGCTGGCGCAGCTGAAAACCTTCGTCGAGCAGGAGTTTTCCCAGATAAAGCACGTGCTGCACGGCATCAGCCTGCTTGGTCAGTGCCCGGATAGCGTTAACGCTGCGCTGATTTGCCGCGGAGAGAAGCTCTCCATCGCGATCATGGCCGGCCTTCTTGAAGCGCGTGGCCATAAGGTCAGCGTGATTAACCCCGTCGAAAAACTGCTGGCCGTGGGCCACTACCTCGAATCCACCGTCGATATTACCGAATCAACCCGCCGCATTGCCGCCAGCCAGATCCCAGCGGACCATATGGTGCTGATGGCCGGTTTTACTGCCGGTAACGAAAAGGGCGAGCTGGTGGTTCTGGGCCGTAACGGCTCCGACTATTCTGCCGCCGTACTCGCCGCCTGCCTGCGCGCCGACTGTTGTGAAATCTGGACTGACGTCGACGGCGTTTACACCTGCGATCCGCGTCAGGTACCGGACGCCCGGCTGCTGAAGTCGATGTCCTATCAGGAAGCGATGGAGCTCTCCTACTTTGGCGCTAAGGTTCTGCACCCGCGCACCATTGCGCCTATCGCTCAGTTCCAGATCCCTTGCCTGATCAAAAATACCGGCAATCCGCAGGCGCCAGGTACGCTTATCGGCGCCAGCCTTGATGAAGACGGCCTACCGGTTAAGGGGATCTCCAACCTCAATAATATGGCGATGTTCAACGTCTCCGGTCCGGGGATGAAGGGAATGGTCGGCATGGCCGCTCGCGTTTTCGCCACCATGTCCCGCGCAGGCATTTCGGTGGTCCTGATCACCCAGTCCTCTTCTGAGTACAGCATCAGCTTCTGCGTGCCGCAAAGCGACTGCGCCCGGGCAAAACGGGTGATGGAAGAGGAGTTCTATCTGGAGCTGAAAGAGGGACAGCTGGAGCCGCTCTCCATCATGGATCGCCTGGCAATCATTTCCGTCGTCGGCGACGGTATGCGCACCCTGCGCGGTATTTCGGCCAAGTTCTTCGCGGCGCTGGCGCGCGCCAATATCAATATCGTGGCGATTGCCCAGGGCTCTTCCGAACGCTCTATCTCCGTAGTGGTCAGCAATGATGACGCCACCACCGGGGTACGCGTCACCCACCAGATGCTGTTCAACACCGACCAGGTCATCGAGGTGTTTGTTATCGGCGTTGGCGGCGTTGGTGGCGCGCTGATTGAGCAAATCAAGCGTCAGCAGGGCTGGCTGAAGAACAAGCATATCGACCTGCGCGTGTGCGGCGTCGCCAATTCCCAGGCTCTGCTGACCAGCGTCCACGGTCTGAATCTGGAAAACTGGCGCGCTGAGCTGGCCGAAGCGAAAGAGTCGCTTAATCTGGGCCGCCTGATCCGCCTGGTGAAAGAGTATCATCTGCTGAACCCGGTGATCGTTGACTGTACCTCGAGCCAGGCGGTCGCCGATCAGTACGCCGATTTCCTGCGCGAAGGTTTCCACGTGGTGACGCCGAACAAAAAGGCCAACACCTCATCGCTGGATTACTACCATCAGCTGCGTCACGCGGCGAGCAGTTCCCGACGCAAATTCCTCTACGACACTAACGTCGGTGCCGGTCTGCCGGTTATCGAGAACCTGCAGAACCTGCTCAACGCCGGTGACGAACTGCTGCACTTCTCCGGTATCCTCTCCGGCTCGCTGTCGTTTATCTTCGGTAAGCTGGACGAGGGGATGACGCTGTCCGCTGCGACGACGCTGGCACGAGATATGGGCTATACCGAACCGGATCCGCGCGACGATCTTTCCGGCGTCGACGTTGCCCGCAAGCTGCTGATCCTGGCCCGTGAGACCGGTCGTGAGCTGGAGCTGTCGGACATTATCGTTGAGTCGGCCCTGCCTGAAGCGTTTGATGCCAGCGGCGACGTTGAGAGCTTTATAGCGCGCCTGCCAGCGCTGGATAACGAATTCGCTTCGCGGGTGGCGAAAGCGCGCGATGAAGGTAAAGTCTTGCGTTACGTCGGTAACATCGAAGAGGATGGAACCTGCCGCGTGAAAATTGCCGCGGTTGACGGAAACGATCCGCTGTTTAAAGTCAAAAACGGTGAGAACGCGCTGGCCTTTTACAGCCACTATTATCAGCCGCTGCCGCTGGTGCTGCGCGGCTATGGCGCGGGTAACGATGTGACCGCGGCCGGCGTATTCGCCGACCTGCTGCGTACCCTGTCATGGAAGTTAGGAGTTTAAGATGGTCAAAGTATATGCCCCGGCTTCCAGTGCCAATATGAGCGTCGGGTTTGATGTCCTGGGCGCGGCGGTGACGCCGGTTGACGGTACGCTGCTGGGGGACAACGTCTCGGTTGAGGCGGCCGCAAGCTTCAGCCTGCAAAACGTCGGTCGCTTTGCCAGCAAGCTGCCGGCGGCGGCGCAGGAGAATATCGTTTATCAGTGCTGGGAGCGTTTTTGCGAAGAGATTGGCAGAAAGGTTCCGGTGGCGATGGTGCTGGAAAAAAATATGCCGATTGGCTCCGGCCTCGGCTCCAGCGCCTGTTCAGTGGTAGCGGCGCTGGTGGCGATGAATGAATTCTGCGGCAAGCCGCTGAACGAAACGCGGATGCTGGCGCTGATGGGCGAGATGGAAGGGCGCATCTCCGGCAGTATCCACTACGACAACGTCGCCCCGTGCTATCTGGGCGGCATGCAGCTGATGATCGAAGAGAACGACATCATCAGCCAGCAGGTACCCGGCTTTGACGAATGGCTGTGGGTGCTGGCGTACCCTGGAATTAAAGTTTCGACGGCGGAAGCGCGCGCCATCCTGCCGGCCCAGTATCGTCGGCAGGATTGTATTGCGCACGGCCGCCACCTGGCGGGCTTTATTCACGCCTGCTATACCCGCCAGCCGCAGCTGGCAGCGAAATTGATGAAAGATGTGATTGCCGAGCCCTATCGCACCAAACTGCTGCCAGGCTTCAACGAAGCGCGGCAGGCGGCGATGGAGATTGGCGCGCAGGCCTGCGGGATCTCTGGCTCTGGCCCGACGCTGTTTGCGCTGTGCGATAAGCCGGAAACCGCGCAGCGTGTCGCCGACTGGCTGGGTACGCATTATCTGCAGAATCATGAAGGCTTTGTTCATATTTGCCGGCTGGACACGGCGGGCGCACGAGTAGTGGGATAACCAATGAAACTCTATAACTTAAAAGATCATAACGAACAGGTCAGCTTTGCGCAGGCCGTCACGCAGGGGCTTGGCAAGCATCAGGGGCTGTTCTTCCCGCACGATCTGCCGGAATTTAGCCTGACTGAAATTGATGACATGCTGGCGCTGGATTTTGTCGCCCGCAGCGCGAAGATCCTGTCGGCATTTATTGCCGAAGAGATCCCGCAGGCGGTCCTGCAGGAGCGCATTGGCGCGGCCTTCACCTTCCCGGCTCCGGTCAGCAAGGTGCAGGATGATGTCGGCTGCCTCGAGCTGTTCCACGGCCCGACGCTGGCGTTTAAAGACTTCGGCGGCCGCTTCATGGCCCAGATGCTGACCCATATCGCGGGCGACAAGCCGGTGACTATCCTGACGGCGACCTCCGGCGATACCGGCGCGGCGGTAGCCCACGCGTTCTACGGTCTGCCAAACGTGAAGGTGGTGATTCTCTATCCGCGCGGCAAGATTAGCCCGCTGCAGGAGAAGCTGTTCTGCACCCTGGGTGGCAACATTGAAACCGTGGCTATCGACGGCGACTTCGACGCCTGCCAGGCGCTGGTTAAACAGGCCTTCGACGACGAAGAGCTGAAAGTCGCGCTGGGCCTGAACTCTGCGAACTCGATTAACATCAGCCGTCTTCTGGCGCAGATTTGCTACTACTTTGAAGCGGTCGCGCAACTGCCTCAGGAAGCGCGTAATCAGCTGGTGATTTCGGTGCCAAGCGGCAACTTCGGCGACCTCACCGCCGGCCTGCTGGCGAAGTCTTTGGGCCTGCCGGTTAAGCGCTTTATCGCCGCCACCAACGCCAACGATACCGTGCCTCGCTTCCTGCAGGATGGCAACTGGGCGCCGAAGGTCACCCAGGCGACACTGTCCAACGCGATGGATGTCAGCCAGCCTAACAACTGGCCGCGCGTGGAAGAGCTGTTCCGCCGTAAAACCTGGCGTCTGAACGAGCTGGGCTACGCGGCCGTAGACGACGAGACGACCAAAGAGGCGATGCGCGAGCTGAAAGCCATCGGCTACACCTCGGAGCCGCATGCGGCCATCGCCTGGCGCGCGCTGCGCGACCAGCTGCAGCCGGGGGAATACGGCCTGTTCCTCGGTACCGCGCATCCGGCGAAGTTCAAGGAGAGCGTTGAAGAGATCCTGCAGGAGACGCTGCCGCTGCCGAAAGAGCTGGCGGACCGCGCCGACCTGCCGCTGCTGTCGCATAACCTGCCTGCGGACTATGCGGCGCTGCGCGAGCTGATGATGGCGAAAGCGTAACGACGGTAACGGACGACTTTTATGACGTAAACCGGGCGGATGCCCGGTTTTTTTACGCCCAAAAAAGGAGAAATTATGCATGAATTATCAATAAATGCCGGGGGCTGAAGAATAGGATTGCGGAGAATAACAAGCGCCGTTGCGCAGGGCTAACCTTGGGCTATCGACCCATTGCGGGTACTGTTAACAAAGGGGAAACCTATGTCAAAGCTGAAATCTGTGATCCTTGCGCTTTCGATGCTGCTGGTGGCTCCTGCGGCCGTCCACGCCGCTGAAATTACGCTGGTTCCGGCCATAAAACTGCAGATCGGCGATCGCGATAACTCCGGCAACTATTGGGACGGCGGCCACTGGCGCGATCGCGAGTGGTGGGGACACCATTACGACTGGCGCGACAACCGCTGGCATCCGCATGACGATCGTCGTTATCACCCGCGCGAACGCCATGACGACGATCGCGATCGCGGTCCGGATCGCGGCTGGCACCACCGCTAAGCGACGCTCCCGGCCGGCAGGTTGGCGGCCGGGAAGCGGGTTAGCGTTCGTGGCGTTTAAAGACCATTTCGCCTTTATCGGAAGCATCGGCGTCGAAGAAGTATCCGTCGCTGTCGAAGCGCGTGAGCTGCTCCGGCTGGGTTAAGCGGTTCTCAATGATATAGCGGCTCATCAAGCCGCGCGCTTTCTTGGCGTAGAAGCTGATCACTTTGAACTTGCCGTTTTTCTCATCGAGGAACACCGGCTTAATAATCTGCCCCTGCAGCCGCTTCGTCTTGACCGACCGGAAGTATTCGTCGGAGGCGAGATTAATCACCACGTCGTCACCCTGGGCTTTCAGCGCCTGATTCAGCGTATCGGTAATCGTCTCATCCCAGAAGTGGTAGAGATCTTTGCCCTTCGCGTTTTCTAGCTTAATTCCCATTTCCAGACGATAGGGCTGCATCAGATCCAGCGGGCGCAGCACGCCGTACAGGCCGGAGAGCATACGCAGGTGCTGCTGGGCGAAATCGAAATCCGCCTCGTCGAAGGTTTCCGCCTGCAGCCCGGTGTAGACGTCGCCCTTAAAGGCCAGAATGGCCTGGCGGGCGTTTTTTGGCGTGAATTCGGGATGCCAGTCGTGAAAACGGGTGGCGTTCAGATCCGCCAGCTTATCGCTGATGCCCATCAGCTTGCCTATCTGCGGTGCTGAAAGCTGGCGCGCCACGCCGATAAGCTGTTGGGAATACTCCAGTAGCTCGGGCTGGGTGTAGCGCGTCGTCGCCAGCGGGCTTTGATAATCGAGCGTCTTAGCAGGTGAAATCAGAATCAGCATATCCAGTCCTTGCAGGAGATTTTCGGCGATTTTACCAAAAAAAGACCGCGGAGGGATCGATAGCTGCGATTGTTGCGCTATTTGCGCGGCGGCCCGTCCCAGGTTCCCGGCGCCAGCTGCTGGCGAATTTCCGGATAGCGCGTGGCGTCAAACGTGGGCTGCACGCCCAGTCGTCGCTGGTGGAGATAATCGCTGGCAAGCAGGCGTACCGTGGGTGACAGCAGGAGGATGGCCGTCAGGTTGGTAATGGCCATCAGCGCCATAATAATATCCGCCAGCCGCCAGACGACCGGGAGGCTCATCATCGTTCCCGTTAAGACCATCAGGATGGTGATAATCCGCAGCGCCCAGATGCAGCGGGGGCTATTAAAGCGCAGAAAAATCAGGTTATTTTCAGCATAAATGTAGTTCGCCACGATGGAGCTAAAGGCAAAGAGCAGCACGATGACGGCGACAAAGCCGGCGCCCCAGCCGCCGACAAGCCCGCTCATTGCATGCTGAATGGCCTGAATGCCGTTAGCGGCATCCTCTCCTCCGCGTGCTCGCGGTGCCAGCATGATAATCACCGCGCTGGCGGTGCAGATAACAACGGTATCAATAAAAACGCCAATCATCTGGACGATCCCATGAGCCGCCGGGTGCGGAGGCCAGGAGGCTGCGGCGGCTGCGGCGTTAGGCGTTGAGCCCATTCCCGCTTCGTTAGAGAACATTCCGCGCTGAAAACCGCTGGTTAGCACCTGGCTGATGGTATAGCCCACCGCGCCGGCGGCGGCTTCCTGCCAGCCGAACGCGCAGCGGAAAATGGTGTTAAAAATTGCCGGCAGGGCGGTGATATGCCACAGGCCGATGAGCAGGCTGGCGGCGACCCACAGCCCTGCCATCAGCGGGACGAACCATTGCAGGATCTTTGCCACGTTGCGCAAGCCGCGAACGATAACCAACAGGGTGAGCACCGCCAGCACGCCGCCGGTGATAACGCCGGGCAGATCGAAGGCATAGGTCATCGCATGAGCCACCGAGTTGGCCTGAACGGTGTTAAAAATAACGCCATAGGCGAGCAGCAGCAGGATTGAAAACAGCACGCCCATCCAGCGCATCCCTAAGCCTCGGGACATATACCACGCGGGACCGCCGCGAAATTGCCCCTGCGCATCGCGTTCTTTGTAGAGCTGGGCAAGGGAGCATTCGGCGAAGCTGCAGGCCATCCCGAGCAGCGCAGAGACCCACATCCAGAATACGGCGCCCGGCCCGCCGGCGGCGATAGCCAGCGCCACGCCGGCCAGGTTGCCGCTCCCGACGCGGGCGGCCAGGCTGGTGCACAGGGCCTGAAAAGAGGTTAAGCCGTCGGGCTGGGGCAGGAGGCTTTTGCGCAAACTTTTCCCAAACTGGCTAACATAACGGAACTGAATACATTTCGTCCGCCAGGTAAACCATACGCCGGCACCCAGTAATAGATAAATCATTACTGAACCCCAGAGTATTTCATTGATAAATGAGAAAAAGTCAGGCATTAAGCATCCTCTTGTCCATGTTGGTAAGCTAGTGTAAGCGTTACCATTTTAGTGACAATCCTTTAACATTCAGAGAATTAATTCGTTCAGTTTATCACACTCTGCGCTCTTGCATGGTCCGCAGTTGCGCTGACCCGGCAGCGTGTTATCATCTTGGCAGACCGGTTACATCCCCTTAACTGCTGTTTAAGAGAACACTATCATGACGGATAAATTGACTTCTCTGCGTCAGTACACCACTGTCGTAGCTGATACCGGAGATATTGCGGCAATGAAGCTGTATCAGCCTCAGGACGCCACGACTAACCCTTCTTTGATTCTTGGCGCTGCTCAGATCCCTGAGTACCGTAAACTGATTGATGACGCTATCGTCTGGGCCCGCGCTCAGAGCAGCGATCGCGCGCAGCAGATTATCGATGCTTCCGATAAGCTGGCGGTGAACATTGGTCTCGAAATCCTTAAGCTGATTCCAGGCCGTATTTCTACCGAAGTTGATGCCCGTCTCTCCTATGACACCACGGCATCCATCGCTAAAGCTAAACGCATCATCAAGCTGTACAACGATGCGGGCATCGGCAACGATCGCATTCTGATCAAACTGGCTTCTACCTGGCAGGGTATCTGCGCCGCCGAGCAGCTGGAAAAAGAAGGCATCAACTGTAACCTGACCCTGCTGTTCTCCTTCGCTCAGGCTCGCGCCTGTGCGGAAGCGGGCGTATTCCTGATTTCTCCGTTCGTAGGCCGTATCCTCGACTGGTACAAAGCGAACACGGATAAGAAAGAGTATGCGCCGGCGGAAGATCCGGGCGTGGTTTCCGTCAGCGAAATCTACGAATACTACAAGCAGCACGGCTATGAAACCGTCGTAATGGGCGCAAGCTTCCGTAACGTCGGCGAAATCCTCGAGCTGGCCGGCTGTGACCGTCTGACCATCGCGCCGGCGCTGCTGAAAGAGCTGGCCGAAAGCGAAGGTGCTATCGAACGTAAGCTGACCTTCAGCGGCGAAGTGAAAGCCCGTCCGGAACGCATCACCGAATCTCAGTTCCTGTGGCAGCACAACCAGGATCCGATGGCGGTAGATAAACTGGCGGAAGGCATTCGTAAGTTTGCTATCGACCAGGAAAAACTGGAAAAAATGATCGGCGATCTGCTGTAATCATTGCGCGTGGCCGGGCTCCCGGTCACGCTACTTCTTTTGAGCCCTGTCTGTATCTCCTCCCAGCGTGTATTATTCCGTCTAACTGCACTATTTGAACGGAACAACGATGAATACCTTACGAATCGGCTTAGTTTCCATCTCCGATCGCGCCTCCAGCGGCGTTTATCAGGATAAAGGCATCCCGGCACTTGAAGAGTGGCTGGCGCGTGCGCTGACGACCCCTTTTGAGCTCCAGACTCGCTTGATCCCCGATGAGCAGGTGATTATCGAGCAAACGCTGTGCGAGCTGGTTGACGAAATGGGCTGCCATCTGGTGTTAACTACCGGCGGTACCGGCCCTGCGCGACGAGACGTGACGCCGGATGCGACGCTGGCAGTTGCCGATCGCGTCATGCCGGGCTTTGGCGAGCAGATGCGTCAGGTGAGCCTGCACTTCGTCCCGACGGCCATTCTCTCCCGCCAGGTTGGGGTGATCCGTAAGCAGGCGCTGATCCTCAATCTGCCCGGTCAGCCAAAGGCGATTCAGGAAACCCTTGAAGGGGTCAAAGCTGCCGATGGCCAGGTGCTGGTGCACGGCGTTTTTGCAAGTGTACCGTATTGTGTACAGCTGCTTGAGGGGCCTTATGTCGAGACTGCGCCGGACGTGGTAGCGGCTTTTCGCCCAAAAAGCGCGAGACGCGAAAGTTTATCCTGAATTTGATGCTTTCCTGACATAACCTGCAATCCTGGTGGTGTGCTGTTTTATTTACGATATAGTGTTTTTTACTTTACACGTTGCGTGATAACACCTACAAACCTCTGGATGAACAGCTCGTTATGTCACAACATACCCGACCTCTGAATCGACAAGACTATAAAACTCTGACGCTGGCCGCCCTTGGCGGGGCGCTGGAGTTTTACGACTTCATTATCTTCGTCTTCTTTGCCGCCGTTGTCGGTGAGCTCTTCTTCCCGGCCGATATTCCGGAGTGGCTGCGCCAGGTGCAGACCTTCGGCATTTTCGCCGCCGGCTATCTGGCGCGTCCTCTCGGCGGCATTATCATGGCCCACTTTGGCGATCTGGTCGGGCGCAAGAAAATGTTTACCTTGAGCATTTTACTGATGGCGCTGCCGACGCTGGCGATCGGACTGCTGCCGACCTATGAATCGATGGGGATCGTTGCTCCGCTGCTGCTGCTGCTGATGCGCGTGCTGCAGGGGGCGGCGATTGGGGGGGAAGTCCCCGGCGCCTGGGTGTTTGTTGCGGAGCACGTGCCGGAGAAAAAAATCGGTATCGCCTGCGGCACGCTGACGGCTGGCTTAACGGTGGGGATCCTGCTGGGGTCGGTGGTGGCGACGCTGATTAATACCAGCCTGACGCCGCAGGGCATCCACGACGGTGGCTGGCGTATTCCTTTCCTGCTGGGCGGCGTATTCGGCCTGGTGGCGATGTATTTACGTCGCTGGCTGCAGGAAACGCCGATATTCCTCGAGATGCAGCAGCGCAAAGCATTAGCCCAGGAGCTGCCGGTTAAATCGGTG
Organism: Klebsiella sp. 18074; assembly: GCF_902705905.1. Lineage (NCBI taxonomy): Bacteria > Pseudomonadati > Pseudomonadota > Gammaproteobacteria > Enterobacterales > Enterobacteriaceae > Klebsiella > Klebsiella sp. 18074. The sequence continues at coordinate 12,766 of NZ_CACSIS010000052.1, forward strand.
GTGCTGAAGCATCAGAAGGCCGTCGTGGTTTCAATGCTGCTGACCTGGCTCTTATCCGCGGGCGTGGTGGTGGTCATTTTGATGTCGCCGGTGTGGCTGCAAAAGCATTACGGCTTTGCCCCAGCGGTGACTCTGCAGGCGAATAGTATTGCGACGATTATGCTGTGTGTCGGCTGCCTGCTGGCAGGCCTGGCGGCCGATCGCTTTGGCGCCAGCCGGACTTTTATCGTCGGCAGCCTTCTGCTGGCAGTCTCCAGCTGGGCGTTCTACCACCTTTCCGGCACTTCGCCTGAACAGCTTTTCCTGCTGTACGGCACCGTTGGGCTGTGCGTTGGAGTTGTCGGGGCGGTGCCTTACGTTATGGTTCGCGCCTTCCCGGCGGAGGTGCGTTTTACCGGTATTTCATTCTCGTACAACGTCTCCTACGCCATTTTCGGCGGTCTGACGCCGATTGCCGTCACGATGCTAATGGGCGTGTCGCCGATGGCTCCGGCGTGGTACGTGCTGGCGCTGTCGCTGATGGGGCTGGGGCTGGGGATTTGGC
>NZ_CACSIS010000053.1:0-10154 GCF_902705905.1 Klebsiella sp. 18074
CCTATCTCCCCGCCCGAAGATCCTCTTCCCGGCCAATTTGCAGGGTTAAATTTTCATCTCATCGGCAATAAACTTTCAAATTAAAATATTTATCTTTCGTTTTGCGATCAATTTAACACTTTTAAACCTTTCAAAGTGATTAAAATCAGCTGCCAGTTAGCAAGAAAAATAACGCTACAAAGGAGAGAATGATGATTGAAGTTATTACCCACGGCGCCGAATGGTTTATCGGCCTGTTTCAGAAGGGGGGCGAGGTCTTTACCGGTATGGTTACCGGGATCCTCCCTCTGCTGATCAGTCTGCTGGTTATCATGAACGCGCTGATCAACTTTATCGGCCAGCAACGGATCGAAAAGCTGGCGCAGCGCTGCGCCGGGAATCCCGTCTCCCGCTACCTGCTGCTGCCTTGTATCGGGACGTTCGTTTTCTGTAACCCGATGACCCTGAGCCTGGGGCGCTTTATGCCCGAGAAGTACAAGCCCAGCTACTACGCGGCGGCCTCCTACAGCTGCCACTCCATGAACGGCCTGTTTCCCCATATCAACCCCGGCGAGCTATTTGTCTATCTCGGGATCGCCAACGGCTTAACCACCCTCGGCCTGCCGCTGGGGCCGCTGGCGGTGAGCTATCTGCTGGTTGGTCTGGTGACCAACTTCTTCCGCGGCTGGGTGACCGACCTGACAACCTCCATTTTTGAGAAAAAAATGGCCATCCAGCTTGCACAAAAAGTGCATCTGTCCGGAGCTGCATCATGACGCGTATTCGTATTGAAAAAGGGGCCAGCGGCTGGGGCGGCCCGCTTGAGCTGGACGCCGTCGAAGGCAAAAAAATAGTCTATATCACCGCCGGAACCCGCCCGGCCATCGTCGACAAGATCGCCCGGCTCACCGGCTGGCAGGCCGTGGACGGATTTAAAGAGGGGGAACCGCCGGAAGCCGAGATCGGCGTGGCGATTATTGACTGCGGCGGCACCCTGCGCTGCGGCATCTACCCGAAGCGGCGTATTCCGACCATCAATATCCACGCCACCGGCAAGTCCGGGCCGCTGGCGCAATATATCCTTGAGGACATCTACGTCTCAGGCGTTAAGGAAGAGAATATTCACCCCGTTGACGGCGCCGGCGAACCGGCCCCGCTTCAGCCCGCGGGTCGCGATTACGATGCCAGTAAAAAAATCACCGAGCAGAGCGACGGCCTGCTGGCCAAGGTCGGTATGGGAATGGGCTCCGTGGTGGCGGTGCTGTTCCAGGCCGGGCGCGACACCATCGACACGGTGCTGAAAACGATCCTGCCGTTTATGGCCTTCGTCTCGGCGCTGATCGGCATCATCATGGCCTCGGGCATTGGCGACTGGATTGCCCACGGCCTGGCGCCGCTCGCCAGCCATCCGCTGGGGCTGGTGACGCTGGCGCTGATCTGCTCCTTCCCGCTGCTGTCGCCGTTCCTCGGCCCTGGCGCGGTTATCGCCCAGGTTATCGGCGTGCTGATCGGCGTGCAGATTGGCCTCGGTAATATTCCGCCGCATCTCGCCCTCCCCGCCCTGTTTGCGATTAACGCCCAGGCGGCCTGCGACTTTATCCCGGTCGGCCTGTCGCTCGCCGAAGCTCGTCAGGAGACGGTGCGCGTCGGGGTGCCTTCGGTGCTGGTCAGCCGCTTCCTGACCGGCGCGCCAACGGTGCTGATCGCGTGGTTCGTTTCCGGATTTATTTACCAATAAGAGGTTCCTGAAGATGACCGTGATTTACCAGACCACCATTACGCATATCGGCGCCAGCGCGACGATGGCGCTTGAGGATCGGATGCTGATTACCTTCCGCGAGGGCGCGCCGGCGGATATTGAAGAGTACTGCTTTATTCACAACCACGGCGAGCTCGTCGGCTCGCTGGCGCCGGGGGCGGAGCTCCAGCTGGGCGATCGGCGCTACCCGGTCACCGCGGTGGGCGACGTGGCGGAACAGAATCTGCGCGAGCTGGGCCATATCACGCTGCGTTTCGACGGCCACCGCGTGGCGGAGTTTCCGGGGACGGTCCACGTGGCCGGCCCGGTACCGGAGGCAATCGCCCCCGGCTGTGTACTGAAATTTTTTGCTTAAGCTGTAAGGAGAGAACTATGAGTCAGGTTGCTGTTGTCATCGGCGGAGGACAAACCTTAGGTGAGTTTCTGTGTCGTGGCCTCGCCGCGCAGGGGTATCGCGTGGCGGTGGTGGATATTCAAAGCGATAAGGCCACCCGCGTGGCGCAAGCGATTAACGCCGAGTATGGCGAAGGGACGGCGTACGGTTTTGGCGCCGATGCGACCAGCGAGGCCAGCGTCGTTGCGCTCGCCCGCGGCGTGGACGAGATATTCGCCCGCGTGGACCTGCTGGTCTACAGCGCCGGGATCGCCAGGGCGGCCTTTATCAGCGACTTTACGCTGGGCGACTTCGACCGCTCGCTGCAGGTCAATCTGGTGGGCTACTTCCTCTGCGCCCGCGAGTTTTCACGGCTGATGATCCGCGACGGCATTCAGGGACGCATCATTCAGATCAACTCTAAATCCGGCAAGGTCGGCAGCAAGCATAATTCCGGCTACAGCGCGGCGAAGTTTGGCGGCGTGGGGCTGACCCAGTCGCTGGCGCTGGATCTGGCGGAGTACGGTATTACCGTGCACGCGCTGATGCTCGGCAACCTGCTGAAGTCGCCGATGTTCCAGTCTCTGCTACCGCAGTACGCCCACAAGCTGGGTATTGCCGAAGATCAGGTCGAGCAGTACTACGTCGACAAGGTTCCGCTCAAGCGCGGCTGCGATTATCAGGATGTTCTCAACGTACTGATGTTTTACGCCAGCCCGCAGGCCTCTTACTGCACCGGGCAGTCCATCAACGTCACCGGCGGGCAGGTGATGTTTTAACCGCCGGTTCCCGGGTCGCGCCGCGATCCGGGTTCTTCCCGACGCCACGCCTTAAGGAGATTTTATGGTTAGCGCATTAATCACCGTCGCCGCCATCGCCTGGATCGCCCAGCTCGCCTTCGGCGGCTGGCAGATCCGCCGCTTTAACCGCGAGTTCGATAAACTCTGTCAGCAGGGCCGCGTCGGCGTGGGACGCTCAGCGGGCCGCTTCAAGCCGCGGGCCATCGTCGCCATTGCGGTTGATGAACACGACCGCATCAGCGGCACCCTGCTGATGAAGGGCCTGACCGTCTTCGCGCGTCCGCAAAAAATCCCGGCGCTTGACGGCAAACTTTTGCAAGAATTGCAGCCGGATATGATCTTTCCCCATGATCCGCTCTGTCGGAATGCACTATCATTAGCGCTTAAACCGAAACATGTATAATTTCGTTGTAAAAGTAAATATCTTGCGAAATTATCATATCGAAACTTTAAACGCAGGATGTAACCGCTATGAAACCACGTCAGCGACAGGCCGCCATTCTTGAGCATCTGCAGTCGCAGGGTAAATGCTCGGTCGAGGAGCTGGCGCAACACTTCGATACCACCGGCACGACGATCCGCAAGGATCTGGTGACTCTCGAACACGCCGGCACCGTCATTCGCACCTACGGCGGAGTGGTGTTGAATAAAGACGAAAGCGACCCGCCTATCGATCATAAGACGCTGATCAATACCACCAAGAAGGCGCGCATCGCCGAGGCCGCCGTGCGCTTCATCCACGACGGCGACTCGATCATCCTCGATGCCGGCAGTACGGTGCTGCAGATGGTGCCCCTGCTCAGCCGCTTCAATAACATCACCGTCATGACCAACAGCCTGCATATCGTCAACGCCCTCTCTGAGCTTGATAATGAACAAACGATCCTGATGCCCGGCGGCACCTTTCGCAAAAAATCAGCTTCCTTTCACGGGCAGCTGGCGGAGAATGCCTTCGAGCAGTTCAGCTTCGATAAGCTGTTTATGGGTACCGATGGCATCGATCTGAACGCCGGCGTTACCACCTTCAACGAGGTTTATACCGTCAGCAAAGCGATGTGCAATGCCGCCAGGGAAGTGATCCTGATGGCCGACTCATCGAAATTTGGCCGTAAGAGCCCAAACATCGTCTGCGGCCTTGAAAGCGTGGATATGCTGATTACCGATGCCGGTATCGACCCGACGTTCCAGCGGGCGCTGGAAGAGCAAGGCATCAAAGTGATTATTACTGGAGAAGATCATGAGTAACTTTCTGTTAGAAGCCGGACGCCAGACCCTGCTGCTGGAGCTCCAGGAGGCGAGCCGCCTGCCTGAACGCCTGGGCGACGACTTCATTCGCGCGGCGGAAACCATCATCCACTGCGAGGGTAAACTGATTGTTTCCGGCATCGGTAAATCAGGTCATATCGGCAAAAAGCTGGCCGCCACCTTTGCCAGCACCGGCACGCCGGCGTTTTTTGTCCACCCGGCGGAAGCGCTGCACGGCGATCTGGGGATGCTCGACGGCCGCGACGTGATGCTCTTTATCTCCTATTCCGGCGGGGCGAAGGAGCTCGACCTGATCGTGCCCCGGCTGGAAGAAAAATCGATTCCCCTGCTGGCGATGACCGGCAAATCAAAATCCCCGCTGGCGCTGGCGGCCAGGGCGGTGCTGGATATTGCCGTAGAGCGCGAAGCCTGTCCGATGCACCTCGCCCCGACCTCCAGCACCGTCAACACGCTGATGCTCGGCGACGCGCTGGCGATGGCGGTCATGCAGGCCCGCGGCTTCAATGAAGAAGATTTTGCCCGCTCGCATCCGGCCGGCGCGCTCGGCGCGCGGCTGCTGAATAAAGTCCACCATCTGATGCGTCGCGACGAGGAGGTGCCGCGCGTTGACGTCACCGCCAGCGTGATGGCCGCCATGCTCGAACTCAGCCGCACCGGGCTGGGGCTGGTGGCGGTGTGCGATGCGCAAAACCGCGTCGAGGGCGTATTCACCGACGGCGACCTGCGCCGCTGGCTGGTGGGCGGCGGCACCCTTGAGGATACCGTCAGCCGCGCAATGACCCGAAACGGCGTGACGCTGCAGGACCAAAGCCGCGCGGTTGAAGCCAAAGAGCGCCTGATGAAGCACAAAATCAGCGCCGCCCCGGTAGTGGATGAGCGCGGCCAGCTGGTCGGCGCGATTAACCTGCAGAACTTTTATCAGGCCGGGATTCTTTAAGCCCCAGACGCTTCGCCAGCCGATGCAGGTTGGCGACGTCCAGCGCCAGCGCCCGGGCCGCCGCCGCCCAGCTGCGGTTATTCTCCGCCAGCGCCCGGGCGATCGCCTCGCGCTGGAACGCCTCCGTCGCCTCGCGCAGGTTTATCGCCTGCGTCGGCGCCAGCGGCGCGGCGCTCGGCAGGTTCGGCGCGTCGCCGGTAAACTGGAAGTGCTGCGGCTCCAGCACGATGTCATCACCCGCCTGGGTCGCCCGCGCCAGCACCACCGCGCGATGAATCGCATGCTCCAGCTCGCGGACGTTGCCCGGCCACGGCCAGGCGCTCAGCCTTGCCCGCGCGGCGCTACTTAACACCACCTGCCCCAGCCCCATCCGCAGGCGGCACTGCTCGCAGAAATAGCCCGCCAGCAGCACCACGTCCTGGTCCCGCTCGCGCAGCGCCGGCACCGACAGCGGAAAGACGCTCAGCCGGTGATAGAGATCGGCGCGAAAGCGCCCTTCGACCACCTCCTGGCGCAGGTCGCGGTTGGTGGCCGCCAGCACCCGCACATCCACCCGCAGGCTGCGATCGTCCCCGACGCGCTGAATGTCGCCGTACTGCAGCACGCGCAGCAACTTCGCCTGCAGCGCCAGCGACAGCTCGCCAATTTCATCGAGGAACAGCGTGCCGTTATCGGCCATTTCAAACTTGCCGCTGCGGTTGCTGATAGCCCCGGTAAACGCCCCTTTGACGTGGCCAAACAGCTCGCTCTCGGCAACGCTTTCCGGCAGCGCCGCGCAGTTAAGATAGACCAGCGGATTGGCGGCGCGCGGCGAGCCCTGATGCACCGCTTTCGCCACCAGCTCCTTGCCGGTGCCGGTTTCACCGTCAATCAGCACGTTGAGATCCGATGCCGCGACGATATCAATCTCCTTTTTCAGCTGCAGCATCGGCGCCGAAAGGCCGATAATCTCCTGGCGGTCGGCGGCCGGGTAGCTCGCACTCGGCTCCGGCAGCACGTTCTGGTTCTCCAGGCGGGCGATCAGCAGCGCATTGTTGAGCGCCCCCGCCACCAGCGCGGCAATCAGCCGCAGCTCCTCATCGCTGAAGCTGTCAAAGCGGTCGGCGTCCATGCCGTCGAGGGTCAGCGCGCCGATCAGCGTCTGCCCGGCGAACAGCGGCAGCCCTACGCAGGCGTGAACCTTGAGGCTTTCCTGGCCGGGGATCAGCCCGTCATAAGGGTCCGGCAGGTCGCTATCCGCCGGGAAGCGCACCACGTCGCCGGCGCGGGCGATCGCCTCCAGGCGCGGATGCCCTTCGAGGGAAAAGCGCCGCCCCAGCACATCCTGGGCGAGGCCGTCGATCGCCAGCGGCACAAACTGGTGCGCCTCATAGCGCAGCAGCGCCGAGGCATCGCAGCCGAGGATCTGCCGCAGAGTGGTAATCAGGCGCGGGAAGCGGTCGGCGTGGCCGATATCGCTTTGCAAATCAATGGCGATTTTCGCCAGCGCCTCTACGGAAAAGCTCATTGCTGCCTCACTGTCATTTTGACAATAAAAATAGTCATAACGACTATTCTAACCATTGTCATTTTGACATCAATGCTTTTAGCAAAAAATAATAAATAAAGTAAAATCAACACATTAAAAATGTTGGCACGCAACTTGATATAAGAAAAACATCTTATTTTGAAAACGCTGAATTAATTGAGGTTGCTATGTCTATTCTGGTTAAAAATAACATTCATTGGGTTGGCCAACGCGACTGGGAAGTGCGTGATTTCCACGGAACTGAATATAAAACGCTGCGCGGCAGCAGCTACAACAGCTATCTCATTCGTGAAGAAAAGAACGTCCTGATTGATACCGTGGATCATAAATTCAGCCGCGAATTCGTACAGAACCTGCGCAGCGAAATCGACCTCGCCGATATCGACTACATCGTGATTAACCATGCGGAAGAGGACCACGCCGGGGCGCTGACCGAGCTGATGAACTCGATCCCGGACACCCCGATTTACTGCACCGCCAACGCCATCGACTCCATCACCGGCCACCACCATCACCCGGAGTGGAACTTCAACGTGGTGAAAACCGGCGACAGCCTCGATCTCGGCAACGGTAAGCAGCTGATCTTCGTGGAAACCCCGATGCTGCACTGGCCGGATAGCATGATGACCTACATGACCGGCGACGCGGTACTGTTCAGCAACGACGCCTTCGGCCAGCACTACTGCGACGAACACCTGTTCAACGACGAAGTGGATCAGACCGAGCTGTTCGAACAGTGCCAACGCTACTACGCCAATATCCTGACGCCGTTCAGCCGCCTGGTGACGCCGAAAATTACCGAGATCCTCGGATTCAACCTGCCGGTGGATATGATCGCCACCTCCCACGGCGTGGTATGGCGCGACAACCCGACGCAAATCGTCGAGCTGTACCTGAAATGGGCGGCGGATTATCAGGAAGACCGCATCACCATTTTCTACGACACCATGTCCAACAACACCCGCATGATGGCCGACGCTATCGCCCAGGGCATCACCGATATCGACCCGCGCGTGGCGGTGAAAATCTTTAACGTTGCCCGCAGCGACAAAAACGAAATTCTGACTAACGTCTTCCGCTCAAAAGGCGTGCTGGTGGGCACCTCGACCATGAACAACGTCATGATGCCGAAAATCGCCGGCCTGGTGGAGGAGATGACCGGCCTGCGTTTTCGCAACAAGCGCGCCAGCGCCTTTGGCTCCCACGGCTGGAGCGGCGGCGCGGTGGACCGCCTCTCTACCCGCCTGCAGGATGCCGGCTTTGAAATGTCCCTGAGCCTGAAGGCGAAATGGCGCCCGGACCTGGATGCGCTGGAAATTTGCCGCGAGCACGGTCGCGAAATCGCCCGCCAGTGGGCCCTCTCCCCGCTGCCGGCCAGCGCTGATAAAAAAGCGTCGGCTGAGCAGAGCGCCTGCGCCGCGACAGCCGCGGCCGACCTCGGCCCGTCAATGCAGTGCAGCGTGTGCCAGTGGATCTACGATCCGGCGAAAGGCGAACCGAACCAGGACGTCCAGCCTGGCACCCCGTGGAGCGACGTACCGGATAACTTCCTGTGCCCGGAGTGTTCTCTCGGCAAAGATGTCTTTGACGTTCTGGCAACGGAGGCAATATGAGTGATGGCATCGTCATCATCGGCTCGGGCTTCGCGGCCCGCCAGCTGGTAAAAAATATTCGTAAGCAGGACCCGCAGATCCCGCTGACGCTGATCGCCGCCGACAGCATGGACGAGTACAACAAACCGGATCTCAGCCACGTCATCAGCCGCGGTCAGAATGCCGAGGATCTGACCCTGCAAACCGCCGGGGAGTTTGCCGAACAGTATAATCTGCGCCTGTTCCCCCACGTCCGGGTGAGCGATATCGACGCCGAGGCCAAGGTGGTCAAAAGTCAGGATCGCGAGTGGCGCTACGACAAACTGGTGCTGGCGACCGGCGCCGCGCCGTTTATTCCGCCGGTGCCGGGACGCGAGCTGATGCTCACCCTCAACAGCCAGCGGGAATACGGCGCCGCCCAAACCCGTCTCCACGACGCGCGGCGCGTGCTGATCGTCGGCGGCGGGCTGATTGGCTGCGAGCTGGCGATGGATTTCTGCCGCGCCGGCAAAGCGGTGACGGTGGTCGACAATTCCGCCAGCGTGCTGTCGGCGCTGATGCCGCCGGAGGCCAGCAGCCGCCTGCAGCATCGGTTAACCGATATGGGCGTGCACCTGATGCTGAAAACCCAGCTCGAAGGGCTGGAGCAAACCGCTGAGGGCATCCGCGTAACCGTCGATCGCCAGCGCAGCGTGACCGTGGACGCGGTGGTTGCCGCCGCCGGCCTGCGCCCGGAAACCGCCCTGGCGCGTCGGGCAGGCCTTGAGATTAACCGCGGCGTGGTGGTCGATAGCCGCCTGCGCAGCAGCCATCCGGCAATTTTTGCCCTCGGCGACTGCGCCGAAATTAACGGCATGGTGCTGCCGTTCCTGCAGCCTATTTTGCTCAGCGCCATGTGCCTGAGCAAAAATCTGCTGGAGCAGACGGGCGAGCTGAAGCTGCCGCCGATGCTGGTGAAGGTGAAAACCCCGGATCTCCCGCTACATCTGGCCGGAGATACGCGGCGCGAAGACCTGACGTGGAATATCGTGGCCGCCAACGACGGCCTGGTGGCTAAAGGCGTGGATGCGGAAAACCGGCTGCGCGCCTTTGTGGTCAGCGAAGACCGAATGAAAGAGGCCTTTGCCCTGCTGAAGCAGCTGGTGAGCTAAGCGCTTTCCCGGGTCGCGACGTCAGCGCCTTGCCCGTGTATGGATACCCCCCGTTATACAACCCCTCTCTTTGGTTGTGTAACGGGGGGATATTGCGTTCGTATATCCGGCCACTCTCTCAACACCATCACCATCGTATACGGCCAGGATGCTATCTGCGCCCCTGCTTTCTAATGTTTATCTGGTAACAATGCTCAACCAATTGCGTCCATTGCTCCCTGGTTTCGCAAAGTGAATGGGCTAACGCAAAAAGACGTGTGTGAAAGGTTCAGAGTACCCTGCAGACTTACGCTCGCCTGAAGGCCTGGCCAGCCATGGACAGAATTACTGCAAAATTATTCAGGATGAAAATTAATTTTACCCCTACATTTAGTGGCGATTAAGTGAAGGGGGTTCACCTATTCTGCCTTTATCAGCGAGCAGGCAGGAGTCCCTCTTTGTGGATAATCCCCTTCTTCAGAAAACCCTCATTATCGTTATTCTCATCCTGTGGGTAATTGATGAATTCCGGACCAGGAAAAGAAAAACCGCTGACCCCGCTATTGAAGCCGCTGATGCCAGGGAACGCCATGAATGGCGCTATCTCAGATGGGGTTCCGTGATCCTACCCGCGATATAGTGGACATGCGACTAAGTGAGTAAACTCTTAACCAGAGGTGATGTGATGGACGCCCCTTCCCAGCCTAAGTTCTGCCACACTTATGCTGAATGTCTATTCGCAGAGGAACAACATCATGAACTCGATAAAAGTTGTCGGGATCGATTTAGC
>NZ_CACSIS010000054.1:0-9892 GCF_902705905.1 Klebsiella sp. 18074
TGATGTATGCCGCAGCGCTCATGGCGACGTCTTCCGGTGCCCGGCGAATCAAATCGCAGGGGGCGCCATCGGGGGCATCGCGCTCGTTCGACTACGGCGAAGACGGGATTACCTGGCTGCGTGACTCACTGGCCCGGCTTGATACCAGCGGCTGCACCAGTGAGCTGCCTATAAGCGCCGGTAACAGCGTGGGCCTATTTCTGGTCGTTGGTGGCTGCTGATGGCCTGGATTTCAGTTCAGCAGCGGCTGCCGCGCACGTTCACCCGGGTGTGGGTCATGACCGATACCGGCGAGCAAACGACGGCATACGTTAACGGTGCGGGACAGTGGATGATTAACTGCCCTCGCATACAGGCTACAGGCGCAATCGTGCTGCGTTGGAGGGAGTGAGAATTGGTGTATAAAAAGCCAGCAAATGGTAAAATTAACGAGCCGGGGAATGCGTCAACATTACCACCGGCTCTAACCATCATTACCTATTGCGGAGGTAACTCATGGCTCATCAAATATTAAGCCATCAGCGCCATAGCGCGCCATCTTATTATCAGGTTTCAGGTGTTTATCAGATTGCGAACACTATCACTGGCGAGGTGTATATCGGCTCCACGGTTAACATTTCTGGCCGGTGGTCCAGCCATCGCTACAAGCTCCGAAAAGGCACGCATGGAAACAGAAACCTTCAGGAGTCATGGGATAAACATGGCAAAGGTGTCTTTGAGTTTTCCGTTCTGGAAGTAGTGAGTGATAAATCCGAACTTATTGCAGCCGAGCAGCGATTCTTTCGCGAATTAAACCCGTCTTTCAACATTGCGCCAAACGCTGGGAACAGCCTCGGAGTTATACACACCGAAGAATCCAAGGCGAATATGGCGGAAAGCCGGCGCGGAGATAAGAACTGCTGGTTCGGCAAAGTTCCGTCCTGTGCAGGGATGAGTAGGCAGCCTGAAGTCAAAGCTAAGATATCAGCCAAGAATTCAGACGCTGGTAACCCTATGTTCGGTGTTACCCCGCCACACGCCAAGTTCACTGATGAGCAGGTGCGCGAAATTCGTCGCGCCATTTCTGAAGGTGATTCACTCACTGTTATTGCTAGCAAGTATGGTGTTTCAAAAGCGACTATTGCTCATATCCGGCAGGGTCGATCCTATACGAGGGTGGTGTAATGTCATCAGCGGCTTCATGGTCATACACGGCCAAGGCAACTATTTGGCGAAACCTCGGCGTTGATGAGTATGGTGATTCGCTGGGGTTTTCCCCTCCAGAAGTTATTCTTTGCGATTATGAGGGTGGGGTTAGCAAAAGAATTGGCGGAATTGGCGCTGAAATTGTCGCGAAAAACACAATATGGACAGAGTACGCCATCGCAAAAAACGGCGATTACATCCTTATAGGGGAATCAGCATCATCCGATCCATATTCAGTTGATGCCGATGAGGTGCGACAGGTCATTCGCTATGCCGATACTTTCGAACGACTGGCTGACGATTTCGCGATTCTGACGGGAGTATAAATATGGCGGGGAGAGTCCGCGGCGTACGTGAGGCAAAGGCAAGTATGGATCGCCTCATTAAAGATATTACCGGTAGAAAAGCAGTTCGTGGCATTCAATCGGCGCTTATCATTCTTGGCGCTGCATCAGCTAAAGAAGTTCCCCGCGATACTTCCACATTGATAAATAGCCAGTTTCGGGAAATTGACTTCAACGGAACTCTTATCACCGGCAGGGTTGGTTATTCTGCTAACTACGCAATTTACGTGCATGAAGCTCCGGGGAAATACCTAAACACGCAAACAGATCGTCCAGTAAGGGCAGGAGAGGCGCCGGGGTCAAGAGGGGTGATTTGGGGGCCAGGTGGTAACCCGAAATTCTTATTTTGGCCAGCTGTTGATAATCAGAGTGAGATGTATGGGGCCTTCAAAAAGGAGATGGAACTATGACTCCACTGATGCATGAGCGGGTACGAAATATGTTCGTTGATGCTGGGCTTACAACCGGTTTTACCGTCCAGCAACTGATGTATGACGACCCTGACGACATGTCGAAGGCTGTGATGGTATTCAGGCCTAATGGAGGGGCAAATATCCGCACTGACCTCGGAGCTGAATATCACGTTTTGGTCGATGTCGTAGGCGCGAAAGATAAGCGCAAAGACGCGCTAAATGCGGTTCAGCGGATCATCGATTATGTGCAAGGCAGTCCGATGGCTGATGAATGCGTTGGTTACATACAGAACATTGGCGCAATCCCAGCGCCGGTTCTCACAGAAGAAGGGCGAATAGTCTTCAGACTTCAGTTTGCCTGCACCTACGGCGAATAGCCAATACCAACAAATAACCCGCTCCGGCGGGTTTTCTTTTATGCAAAAGAGGAGTTTCTCATGGCTAATTGCCCGAACTCGAACGAGCGCCTTTTTGGCGGGGCGGTCGTGCTTGAGGTTGCTGATGGATGCTCGGATGTCAGGCCTGATGAGTCCGAATGGATGTCTCTGGCCGCGGGCACTTCGAAGGGCTTTGATTTTAACCCCAACTCGGTCACTTCTGATGCTGATGACGGTGGCGGTTATGTTGAGACCATCATCACCAACAGCGATTTTACCTTGAGCTTTGAGGGGGAAGTCAGAAAGAAGGATAAACTTGATCAGTACGGTGTCGGCAAGTTCATCAAATATTTCGCCGACGAACTGAAGGCCAGGCGTCAGCCGGGTATTTGGGTTCGTATGGACTACGGTCCTGTTGAATTCATCGGTTACATGAACATCACGGCATTGAGCTCTGACGGTGGTACCAACGACATCGTTACGTTCTCTACCGAGTTCAAAGTCGGTGACGCGAGTACCATTGAAGTGAATGAGGTCACTTCCGTTGCTGTGACTGGCGTGACGGTAACTCCGGCAACGAGTACTGGCGCATCGGGCGGCACCAGTACCTTCACGGTGAATATCGTACCGACTGGCGCCACCAATAAAAACTTCACAGTTGCTTCAACCGATCCAGCTAAAGCCACTGCCACTACTTCCGGTACCACTGTAACGGTTAACCGCATCGCATCCGGTAGCGCGCAGATCATTATCAATACCGAAGATGGTAACTTTGTGGCCACTCATACGGTTACTGTTACGTAACGGGCATTCCAAAGGGCGGTATGCCGCCCTTGATAATGCCCATTATTGGAGTTAGCTATGGCGGTCTTGAAAGACATAGGAGAGCTCGGCATAAGCGATAGTCGCGAGGGCGGAAAGGATTATCTGCTACGTCCATCTTTTGAGGCGATGTCGAGACTGGGGGAGCCTGAAGAAATAGTAAAGATCTATGCTGAAATTAACGGGAGCGATGCACAGCAGTTATTTTGCGACTGCGTGGAAGCCTTCAGCGGCATTCCTAGCTGGATGATGTCAGTACTGAATAACCTTTCAGATAAAATATTATCGGCCTCAATGCTAGTTTTGCAGGCTTGCTGTGAAGATGATTTGACTGGAGCAATTGGTGAGTGGTGCGAGAGAGAAGGTAAAATAGTGTACCTTCCGGGCATCATGCCCAAAGATGACATAGTTACTCTCGCAAAAGAGTTAATGCTTCATGGAGTTATAGGAAACGCTAAAGTTCGCCGCCTACAGCGCCATGAAGCAAAGGAAACGACAACTGAGTTTCTCGCTGCAGAGTACATAGTCTCGGCACAAACGCACTTCAGTATGAGTCTCAGCGAGGCTTCCAAACTCACGATGACGGCATTTCAGCTATTGCTTGCCGCAAAATACCCGAATCAAAAAGGGTTCACGAGAGAGGAATATGAAAGTATCTCCGATGAATATCTTGCTAAGCAGGCAGCAAAGAGAAAACAGCTGATCAAAAAATAGCCACTTGAGCGCACCATATCTATTCAGATTACCCTAGGGGTAATATCTGCATCGGTGACTCTATGAAAGAGCGACGGCAGGCGGTTTAATGGCCTTGGAGGTCGCTCTTTAACATTATGAATTTTTATTGTCAGGTATTCTTACCAGAAATCCCCCTCCATCAACTGTTTTTTCTGGGACTACATACCCGAGTTCATTTAGGCGCGTAAGGGTCTTCTCAAGGGATGCATTAAAGTCAGCTAATGTGAGGTATTCTAGCTCTAAATCATTGAGTTCAATGCAGAATTCTTTATGCCCCATTCTGGCTTTTTTATTAATTTCTTCAAATGTTCTCTTAAATATAATACCGGAGATTTCTTCTTTGGCGTTCTCCGCCATTTTCATAGCCTCATGAGCTGATATGACTTCATCATCCTGTATTTCACTAAGGAAGCTGGTGTCAAGGCGCTTGACTATCTCGGCATTCATTGAGCGATTATTTGACTTGGCTGCATCTTCAATTCTTTCTTTTAATTCAATAGGTAACCTGATTCGTAACTGAGGATCTTCTCTGCTCATATGGTTTGCCGCTTTAATAAAATCACAATATAGAAATTATGCCCCACGGTGGGGTTGACAGCAATGACGCACGGTGTGACACTTGTTGTATGTCTCACGGTGGGGCATTCATGGAGAGGGTAATGGAAAAAGCAAAAGACATGTATCAGCGTAAAGTTCGCTTCCCTGAAGATGTGCGTAAAGCGATAGAGCGCAACGGTGAAGATCAGTGTCGGCAGTTCAATACTGAGCTGATCTACCAGCTGAGAAAGGCGTATGGCCTGATTGGAGAGAAAATTGCTCAAGCATAAAAACGACGAAGCCCTAACTACTTGCGATAGTCAGGGCTCCTTATCGAATAAATCCCGCGAAGGAAATATCGACATGAATAGTGTACAGAACAACGAACTAACTTTCCACAATACCAATTTTGCATATATGGAAATGGGTGGCCAGGTCTGGCTTACGGCTGCCGAGGTGGGCCAGGCGCTGGAGTATGCCGACGATAAAGCTGTGCAACGTATCTACTCTCGTCATGCTGATGAATTTACAGCGCAAATGACAGGGGTGGTCAAGCTGACCACCCCTCGCGGAATGCAAGAGTCACGTGTTTTCTCTCTCCGCGGCGCCCACCTTGTTGCAATGTTCGCTCGCACGACGAAGGCCAAAGAGTTCCGCCGCTGGGTGCTGGATATTATGGATCGCGAAGTGGCACATTCGCCGATTGCCAAACAGTTCACTGACGATGAGCTTTCATCCCTTGCCTGGTTGTGGCGAGCGAGTGACATCATGTTGACAGCCTGTGAGAGCGTTACTCCATTGCTGAAGGTGGCCGAGCATCGGCAGGCGGGACATTTTCACACGATCGGGCAGGAGCTGCCGCGGACAATTAACAAGGCCAGAGCGATCATTAAGCGCGAGACGGCGCATATCGAATTTCACCCATGGAAGGATGATAACTGGAGCAGGGTATTACCGCACCTGCGTCAGGAGATGTTGCAGTGATGCAAAAAGAAAAACCGCCAGTTGCTGCTGGCGGTCTACTGAAGTCTAACAACGTGTAGGAACGTATATGACTAAAATGAATGTAGCAAATCGCAGCTCAGTTGTCACTAAGATGTCAAGTCGCGAGATCGCTAAATTGACAGGTAAGCAGCATAAAGATGTGCTTCATGACTGCCGAAAAATGTTCGAATCGCTCAATCTTCAATCGGCGGACTTTTCCGCCGATTACCAAGATGGCCGAGGACGCACTTATCAGGAGTACTGGCTTGATCAGGACCTGACCATGACACTGATGATGGGGTACAGCATTCCGCTCCGTCATAAAGTAGCGACTCGCTGGCGTCAACTGGAGTCAGGCGAGGTTCTACCGCAGAAATCAGCGTCGCATCTTCCTGAGTTCCGGCGCGCCCGCGCAATCAAGATGGAGGTTGAGGCGATGAGCCTCGCTCTTTCCTTTATGCCGAAGCTTAGCGATGTCGCCAAGCAAACCGCAATGGCACGGGCGGTAAATGATGCGGCGGGTATTGAGTTGTTGCCATTACCTAAGCTCGAAGAGCATTACCACAGCGCTAGCGAAGTGGGAGAAATGCTCGGCGTATCGGCGCAAAAGGTGGGGCGTATCGCCAATGCCAACAATCTCAAGACGGACGAATTTGGGATTTTTGTGATGGATAAGTCATCCTACTCCAGCAAGCAGGTTGAGGCGTTCCGCTACAATGCAGAAGGTGTAAAGGCATTGCGCCACCTGATCCATGGCGCTGACGTGGCGTAACTGATTGTATTGAAGGCAGAGTGCAAATTTGCATTCTGGTAATCAAACCCGCTTAACTGCGGGTTTTGTCGTTCCTCCGCTTCCCTGCTAATCTGTCGAAAACAAACCAATGGGGATAGGGATATGAAAGGGGTTATTGCGTTATTGACCGTGTCATTTATGCCATTTTTAGCTCATTCAGCAGATAAGCTTGAATGTGATTACGCAAAAGCAAATTTAGCTAACGGAGCGAACTCTCCAATGGTTGGTGGAGGGCGGGGAGTGATTGAATCGGAAAACACACACTTCAAAGCTGTCCGTCCAAATGGCAGTTATATTATCTCACCAAATCTTTCCGATAAGAAAAATGGGATGTTATATCAGGATGATAAAACAAAAATATTCGTGGCGAGTCCGTCAAAAACAGAGTTTGCTGTATCTGATAGGATAGCTAAAACGACAGAGCAGTGGGCGAATTGTCGCAACACATCACCCGAGTCTGTCGCACCAATGAAACAGCCTTCTAACTGGAAATATCGAACCCTTACAAAAGCAGAAATAGCTGCGATAGAAGTAGCTGTAAGGGACCAGTTAAAAGATCCTGAAAGCGCCAGATTTAAGCACTCAAAATTTGTGAGTAATGGTCAGGGGGCGTATTGTGGAATGGTTAATTCCAAAAACTCATATGGCGGATATGCGGGTGATACTCCTTTCATGGTCATGCTTATAAATAATGGAAAGCCGCATGCCGGTTTTATTGGTATGGGAGGAGGTGACTCAGAAACCATGGCCACACTATCTGTATGTAGAGATAATGGTTACTTCTAAGTATACATAGTAAATAAATCCCGCTTCGGCGGGTTTTTTGTTTATAGGAGAAAGGTATGGCTGGGGAAGAGCTTGCAGGCAGCGTAGTTTATGAAGTTCGGGCCGAAGTTAAACCTCTGCTGCAAGGTGGCGCTCAGGTAAATAGAGTTCTGTCTGATATAGAGGCATCTCTTGATGGTAATATAAAACAATTCAATAAGTTAGAAACAACTTTAAGCTCTACAGCTCAATCTGTTAGCTCCGCCACCAGAAGCATGGGGAATATGCGAGGCGTTTTCGGGCAATTAGGTTACCAGATACAGGACGTCGCAGTTCAGCTACAGATGGGGCAAAATGCCATGATGGTATTTGCTCAGCAAGGATCGCAGATAGCTTCAATTTTTGGTCCTGGTGGCGCGATTGCAGGGGCAATCATAGCTATCACTGGCGCGCTAGCTGGAGCACTTCTCCCTTCATTATTTAACTCAAAAGATGCTACAGAGGATTTGGAGACAGCCCAAAAGGCTCTTGCTGATACGGTAGTCAAGACCGATTCAGGGGTTAGTGCGCTATCTGAAAAGATACAGCGCTTAGCGGCTGTTAGCTCTGATGCGGCAAAGGCTCAAATCGCAGTAGCGATGACTGATGCTCAAAAAGCAATTGGTGCAGCTGGAGCCGTAATCTCAGAGCAGATCAACGATCTTGGCAGCTGGCGGAATAGCATGTCCGCAGCGGAAAGTCAGCTTACAACCCTTGAAAGTAAAGGCGTTGATGCATCATCTGTGCTTAAAGAGCTTGGAGGGAGTTATGAAGGAAATATCGTTGGCATAAATATCCTAAATAATGTCACGAACTCAATGGCCGAGACGTTTGGAATTACTCAAACTCAAGCGATAGGGCTAGTAAAGGTATTCCGAAATTTACAGAAAGAACCTACTGCCGAAACCATGCAGGCAGCGGCATCAGCTCTATCATCGCTTAGTGAACAAACCGGATATGCAAATCCTAAGCTTAATGAGCTGACAAATGTTGTAAACCAGAATTATGTTTCGGCTGCGAATGCAACAGATGCGATAAATGTCCTTAAGAATGCCTTGGATAATCTTACTGGCAGCACTGAAGCATCCAGGCAGGCCCTCTCTGGAAATGCAGAGCAACTAAATAAGTTGGTGGATGCTGCCAAAAATGAGGCTGCAACAGTTGGTTTTAGTGCTCGCGAACGAACGAAATATGTTGCTGGGTTATTAGGCGCAAATAATGTCGAACTCCAAGCAATAGATCTCAGCTATGACAAAATCGAAGCCTATGAGAAAGAACAGCAAGCACTAAAAGACCGGGAGCGAAATAGTAAGGCAGCAGCATCGGAGGCTGAAGCAGCCGCTAAGCGTTCAGCTGCGGCGCAGCAACAGATAGCCAATCAACTTGATCAACTATCTGATAAATACGAAATTGCTGTTCTCGAACAGCGAGGGATGGGGAGGGAGGCCGCAATCCTTGCGGCTCAGCAGCAGTTGGGAACCGTCGCCACAAAGCAGCAGGCACAAAGCGCGGGAGAGCTAGCAGGGAAGTTATATGATGTTGCCCAGGCGACAAAAATAGCGAAAGAACAGGAACAAAAGAGAAGAGAATCAAGCCAAAACTTCACATCTATACGTGGACAGGCCTCTCCTGTTGCGGGCGTTGATAACCAGTTCCAGCAGCAAATGGAGCAACTTAACCAGTACGCTACGCTTTACCCGCAGAAAATTGCAGAGGTTGAGGCCGTTCGGGCATCCATTGAACAGCAATATCGTGACCAACGCATCGCTGCTATGTGGGAGGAATGGGCACAGCAGAACGCCGCCACTCAGGCCGCCGCTGCCGCATTTGATGGGCTGGCAAATAGCGCCAGCAACGCACTAACAGGAATTATCACCGGTAGCATGTCATCGTCAGAAGCTCTCAGCTCGATCGGAAGCACCATCCTGAACGACGTTATCAATACCTTCGTTCAGATGGGCATTCAACAAGCGAAGTCAGCGATTATGGGAACCGCGGCTCAAGAAGCTGGAATCGCTGCAGTAACCGCGGCGCAGGTTGGCTCCTTGGCGACTACTACCGCGGCTAGCACGGCGTCTGCTGGTACAACTATGGCCGCATGGCTTCCTGCTGCTCTGGTTGCGTCTGTGGGCTCGTTTGGTGCTGCGGCTATCATCGGTGGGGCTGCACTGGTTGGGGCGTTCGCGTTGTCTAAGACGCTCGCTGGCGGCAGGAAAAACGGTGGTCCTGTATCGGCCGGCTCGATGTATCAGGTGGGCGAGGGCGGCATGCCTGAAATCTACAAGGCCAGCAATGGCAGCCAGTACATGATCCCCGGGGACAATGGTTCCGTCATCAGCAATAAGGATTTGCGGGGTTCTGGCGGAGTAGGTTCATCCCCGAACATTCAGATCATTGTTCAGAACAATAACGGGAGTGACGTACGGACATCTGCCTCCAAAGGGCTCACAGGTCAGGATGTGATTAACATCATTGTCAGTGATGCTCAACAGTCCGGGCCAGCGACAAGGGCCATAGCAGCCAGAACAGGTTCGCGGCTGAGGGCTACCGGCGACTACTAAACCAACCCGCTTCGGCGGGTTTTTTAATGGGTGGAAAATATGAAAGTAGCGATCGAAGTAAACGGCGAGGTTATCTGGTTTCGCGATAACGAAACACAGGAAGGCATGGCGTCGTTGGGCTATTTGAAGGACGGCACACAGCAGAAAATCATTGCCGCCCTGCAGGATGCGCTTGTGCAGGCACAGGTAGAGAATATCGTATGGGATGAAGAGCAGACCCAAAAGGATATTGAGATGGCAAAAGCAGAGAAACGGCCATACATCCACGTTAAGACCAGAATACGTGATGGCCGTATTATTCGGGAGCTTATGTATGAGGATTTCTCCCGGGAAAAAC
>NZ_CACSIS010000055.1:0-9534 GCF_902705905.1 Klebsiella sp. 18074
ACCATCGGAATATAAAACGTCGGATACGGCCGATGCTGGGGTTCAAATCATTTCGCCGTGCACAGACGATACTGGCAGGCATTGAGTTAGTCCACATGATACGCAAAGGGCAGCTTCAGCATCCGTAAGGTGATGGATTGTCCGCAGCGGAACAATGTTATCTGTTGGCTGCCTGAAAAAGCGGCAGCGGAACTTTTGCTGACTTGTCTACGCTAATGCGACAGAGCCGTCGTCGTCCCCGAGCAATAAGGGCGCATGCGCTATTCATTTTTTTGCCCGGCCGAACTCCACGCCCTCTTTGAGTATCTCAGCTTCCATCGTCTTTTTGCCCAGAAGACGCTGAAGTTCGCGGATTTGCTTATTGGCCGCAGCAAGTTCAGACGCGGGTACGACCTCTTCACCTAATGCCACGGCGGTCAGAGAACCGTCTTCATACTGCCTGCGCCATTTGAAGATCTGGTTAGCATTGATGCCATGCAGGCGAGCGACATGAGACGCGGTCATGCCGGGTTCCATCGTCTGCTGAATAATGGCAATTTTTTCCTGCGGTGTACGACGCCGACGCCGTTCAGGTCCTGATAACACTTCAACCATCTTATTATTCTGACTGGTGTTAAACATAGTTCTAAGACTACCTCTTATTTTAAGAGAGGCGAAGTGTCTGGTGATCTGTGGGGCCAGTCTAGCCGGTGCCGGCGAAGGCCCTGACAACCAGCTGTTTTCCCTGCCAGTGAATGATGGCTTCCTGCTCCGGCGTACTGATGTATGACATAGCAGCAGACTCCACAAAAATAAAAGTCCCCTACCCTGCATCGCAGGGAATCAAATTGCGAGCGAAAACCAGATCAACACGCGTGTAGGATTTTCACGCATCTGTCGCGGGCACGGTTTTACGACAGCACATCCCCGACCGTGCCATTACGGCACGGCGGAAAACGAATGTCAGAACAGATTTACAGCGCTATAACGAAACCGGCTTAAGCCGGCGCAGGACTGAGAGTGCCTGCAGGAGGTATTCGCGAGAACAACCCTTACACAGCCAGATGCCAACAGTCCGCAGTGGTCACGATCATGAGCATCGGGTCAAACATTCACAATTAGTCATTGCTTAAAAACCCGTAGGTAGTTGCCCGGTGACAATGGCCACGAAAATAAAAATAAAGAACATCGGCAGTGACCATTTAAAGAATTCTTTCTGATACTGACCCAACGTCATTTCCGTGCGATTCATTAGGAGGAATAGCCATGCCACGGTTGGACTTGCGTAACGCAGTGCCTGCCCCATAAATGAGGCCACACCGATTTCTGTTGGGGTGATACCGAAAGAGTAAGCTACAGGGGCGATGACCGGTAAAATGCCAAAGTAGTAGGCATCCACAGGCAGTGCGAAACAGGCAATCGCACCAATAACAGCAAATATAAGTGCTGTGTGCGAGCCCATCGATGGCGGAATGAGGCTGGCCATGTGGTTTGCGACCGCTGCGGCCATTCCACTACCGTTGAATATTCCAAGGAAAACACCTGCGGCCATAATGATGGAAGCCACAGCAATCGCGTCACCACCATTGGCGGTGATTCGCTCACGTTGCTCCGTGGCGGTATAATTAACGGTCAGAGCCAGAGCGGTGCCCAGCAGGAAGACAATTGCCCCACTAGCCCAGCCCATAATCAGAACAACCAGTAAAGCAACCGTAAGCGCTAAGTTGAACAAGAACAGCTGGGGTCTTTTGAGTTCCTTTTCATGATGTTTAATCGCATTCATCATGCTATTGATTTGCTCTGGTGTGACGATGGACTGCTTGCCATGAACATAACCCAGACGCTTGCGTTCTTTTATACCCATGACATAAGCCATACCAAAGACATAGATAAACGACACTACAAGAATAGGCAAAATGGCAACAAAGAGTGCGTTCACTTCCAGATTCAGCACCGCAGCAGCACGGGCAAGCGGCCCCCCCCAGGGCAGACAATTTCCCAGTCCGCAGGGCAGAATAATTAACATTGCCAGATTAGACAGCTTTAGCCCCATCTGCTTGTACAGGGGCAAAAATGCTGAAGTGATAATTAATATGGTGGTAGTGCCGTCTCCGTCCAGTGTTACCACGGATGAGGTGAACGCCGTCACCAGCATTATTTTTAATGGGTCACCATTGGCTTTGCGTATCAGATAAGTACACAGCGGGTCAAATAAACCTACATTCATCATCAGGCTAAAATAAAGAATAGCAAACAATATCATCACTGTCGGATTCATAGTGCCTAATGATATTTTTCCGTCTGCCTGTTGCTTATAAAACAAACCTTCCTTTACCCAGTTTAAAATAGACTCCAGAGGAATGTTACTATAAAGACATAAAATCACTCCAACGACCAGGGAAACAATAATTAATCCAGTAAAGGGGGATAGTTTTTGCCGGATAACCAGAACTAAGAATGCAACGATGAGCAGGTATCCCAGAATAGTTAACATCTGTAGGCTCCATATTATAATTGATAGTTCAGTGAAGGGAGTGCATTGCCCCCCTCGATGATTATTTTACGATTACATTTCTTTCAGTAATCGGGTTACCCAGTCAGGGGCCAGTTCAGGTAATGGCTGTTGATTCGACCTGCACTGCGAATACTGCGCAATCACTTCGCGGCGTCTGATTTCATACGCCAGTTTCTTCTCTGCTTCAGCGATAACAGCTTCAATGTGCTCTCGCGGGACAATGACCACACCATCTCCGTCGCCGAATACAAGGTCACCCGGTGAAACATCAATCCCCGCACACATCACAGCGCTGTTGATTTTCCCCGGGCCTTTTTTAGCCGGGCTGCGTGGCATCACGCCTTTCGCGTAAACCGGAATAGTCAGCTCTGCCAGGGCAGTTTTATCCCGGATACAACCATCGATCACTACGCCATTGAAACCTACGGCCTGTGCGGCACCTACCATCAAATCCCCCATATAAGCCCGCTCCTGATATCCTTTACCAGCGACAACCAACACGTACCCAGGTGCGCCCTGATAAATCGCCACGTGAACCGGGAAATTGTCACCATCCTGCGTATCAACTGTGCAGGCGGTACCAATCATAGTTTTATGTTCATCAATTGGCAGCAGGTTTGCGTCCATACAGCCATTTCTGGGAATGCCCAGATTTTGCATTCCGTCGCACAGTAATGCCGGACTCAGAACCAACAGACGTTCAATCAGATGATCCGGGATAAGTGGTGGTAACACGTGGTATGGGTTATTCATGATTATCTCTCTCAATATTGGATAAGCAGGTAATTGCACTTCGGTAATCCATATCGGCTCCATTGGGCCCCAGCACACTGGCCCAATCCGTCTGGCTTAGTGTTTCAAGTCTGTTTCTTGTCGCAGTGGACATGCTGGCATCAACGGATAAGGAATCGAGCGTGGAAATCACATCTGTCATTTCGGCGCAACGCCTTTTGGCATGTATTAATGTTCTGGCAGTAAAAATCCTGGCGAGTTGTTCTACATTTTTTCCATCCAGAGAATCACTCAGGGAAGAAACCAGCGTATCCAGTGCGCCATATTTATCAGCAGCAATGAATGCCTCGATAAATAATTGTGGGATACCCTTCATCACGACACTTTTCAGCATTTTAATTGCTGAAGCCGCCCCCGCTTTAGCCTCTATATCTGTCAGATTCATCCCTTCGGAGATGAAGGCATTCCGGAATGATTGAGCTCCTTCCCCGGCCAAAAGAATGGGTACACGCAGAGCATTTCCAGGTACTGTACCCATCACGGCTGCGTCACAAAACAACACGCCCGGCCTTCTGGGGATGAGATCAATTCGCTGTTTGATTGCCGGGGCGGCAGAATTCATATCCGTATAGATTTGCCCTTCATGGAGACAGGGAAGAATTTTTTCAGCGATATTCAGTGCGCTGCTTGCACTTGTCAGACAAACGATAAAGCGTGCCTTTTGACAGACTTCGTCTAAAGAGTCTAAGAGAACCACACCCGCTTTTTTCGCTCGTTCACGGATAGCAACACCCTCTTCCCCCGCACCGGCAGAAGAATCAAATGCGCCTATTTCCAGTTGAGAAACGGAACGTAACCCCATCGAAAAATTGAAAGCCGCTTCACCAAAACCAATAAAAACCAATTTCATAAGAACATCCCGAAATGAGTGAGTGGCAACAGCATTGCAAACTATGCGCCAATTCATTCAATCAGTATAAAAATCATCGCACTTAAAATAATATTATTTTAAATCAATGCATTAAATCCGTGACAGATAAAGTTCCGCCACCCGATGTAGATCACAATTCGTTATCACTGGCATTGCATTTCATTAACATGACGGTATGGTGAAAGGAAATGAAACATAAGGTATCTTCCCGAACATGGCAAAAATCGCAGTTATTTCTCCGTCCAGCCAGCTGACCATGGTTGTTGAGTCGTTACTTGTTGAACGAGACTTACCCATTATTCTGGCGCAGGCTTCAGAAGCTACAGCTGTAATTATTGCCCGCCGACTAATAGAAAATGGGATAGAGATATTAATCAGTAGAGGGAAAACTGCTGAGTTATTAAGAGAATCAGTTCCTGTCCCTGTAATCGAAATCAGGCATACTTTTCTTGATTGTTTTAATGCTTATCAGAAGGCTCGCAAATACTCGGATAACGTTGTATTTCTGGCTACATCTCAGGCGTATGAAAAAATCCTGAGCAAAGCATTACCCTTTTTAAAGGGAGCATCGATTTGCAAAATCGATGCTTTTGATAAAATCGAGACGATTAGCTCAGTGTTCGAACAACTGCGCAATAACAACATCAATGTTGTTGTTGGTGGTCTATCTTTACAAAATTTAGCAATTACCTATGGCATGCATTATGTGATGTCCGAAGCAGATCCCGACTCTATTGAAGATGCAATGAGTGAAGCATTGCACCTTTTAAAAGTTGAATCTGATAAACAACGTAAAAACATGGAGTTGAAAAAACGTTATGAAATGATCAGCGCAATACTCAACTGTGTATCTGAAGGTTTGTTGAGCATTGATTCAAAATTAAAAATAACAAACATCAATGAATTTGCGGCTCGTTATCTGACACCAGCAGGGCCTGGGGAAGAGATAAGCCACGAGACACTCAGAAATTATTTTTTAGCCGTTTTGCAGTCTGGCCAACCAGTTTCTGCCGTTTTAATCGAAACAGGTCGATATTCCCTGAGTATAAATATCGCCCCCGTCATGTTACATGACAGTATTGTAGGCGCAGTAGCCAGCATTCAGAACCAGAGCGAAATAAAGAAAATAGAACAAAAGATGAGGTTAAAGCACAGCGAGACACATATTGCAGATAAAAAATTCAAAGACATTATTGGTAACAGTCCCGCATTACTTTCAGCGAAAGCGCTCGCAGAAAAGTATGCCCGGGTAGAAAGCACAGTAATGATCGAAGGCGAGACGGGAACAGGTAAAGAACTCTTTGCACAAAGCATTCACAATGCATCGGTACGAGCATCGGGCCCTTTCGTGGCGATAAATTGTGCTTCCTTCGCCGCCAGCGTGATAGAAAGTGAATTATTTGGCTATGTCAAAGGGGCATTTACGGGAGCGTTACAGGAAGGGAAAACAGGTGTTTTCGAGCAGGCCCATGGCGGTACTATTTTTCTGGACGAAATAAGCGAGCTTTCTATTGACATTCAGTTAAAACTACTGAGAACCCTGCAAGAGCGAAAAATCATACGTCTCGGTGATAATAAAACCATTCCTGTTGATATCCGCATCATCACAGCCAGCAATAAAAATCTCATGCGATTAATTGAACAAGGCAAATTTCGGGAAGACTTTTATTATCGAATTTGTGTCCTGCGGTTAACTTTACCTTCGTTACAGCAGCGCCGCACTGATATCCCACCTTTGGCTATGCATTTATTACGAATGCAGGGCCACGGCGATTTATCATTTAGCAACGTTGCTCTTCACAAACTAAGTCAGAGAAAGTGGCCGGGAAACATACGCCAGTTAAGCAATATTATTGAACGACTTATAGTGGTGGCAGAGGATAATGTAATTGATGAGGCCATACTGGATGATGTACTTGCGGATGTTACACCAATGCAGATTTCGAATGATTATCAACCCGACAGCGACAGAGACCCTCCGGACGAAAAACATCTGCTGATGAACGCCTTAAGGCAGGTAAGAGGCAATCGACAGCAAGCTGCCAAACTTCTGGGTATCAGTAGCACCACACTCTGGCGAAGAATAAAAAAATATCAGGGCAGTGACCCGATATTTTTCGAGACTATCAAATACCGCGAGCATGATACGCAGGTATGAACGGTGGCATTATTGAGGAGATCAGTTTTGTCGGCACATCCAGTCGGGTTTGTTAAATAAACCGAACTTTTGCTGAATGGCAGGATCAGATCACGCATCATCCTGACAACGCAGGCAGTCCCGTGGTAAAGCAGACGTTCCGAATCACCAACTGGCGCACTTACAACAAAGCCCTTATCAATCGTGGCTCCGTCACCTTCTGGCTGGACGACGAAGCCATTGCGTCATGGTATGAGTCCGCCGTACCCCCATCCCGGGGGCTCCCCCTCCGGTATTCAGACCTTGCCATCACCACTGTACTGGTGGTTAAACGCGTATTCCGACTGACCCTGCGGGCTGCCGAAGGATTTATTGATTCCATTTTTGCCCTGATGAGGGTTCCGCTCCGCAGCCCTGATTACTGGCCGGCGGAGTATGCCGACAGAAATCAGGCGGTGGCGAGGCAGCGTCTGACGGGGAGCAATGCGTACTGGAAATGGCACACGGCTTACAACCGACGTTCGGTGGCAGGAACGGTGATGTACCGTGTTAAACAACTGTTCGGTGGGCATCTTACGCTGCGGGATTATGATGCACAGGTTGGAGAAGCTATGGCCATGATCCGTGCCCTGAACAAAATGACGCGAGCAGGCATGCCAGAAAGTGTACGGATTGTCTGAGGAAATGACTGAAAGGGAGAGTTTTTATCTAAACCCGATTTATTCAACAAAGCCTGATGGATGCCGCCGCCCGTGACGAGTGGTACCGGAATCTTGAGCGGGATGATATTCCGGCTATCAGTGAAAACAACATCCTCTCGACGTTTAAGCAACTGCACCACAGCAAGAATGAAGTGTTTGAACGTGGCGTCATTAATGTTTTCAAGAACCTGAGCTGGGACTACAAACGAACTCGCCCTGTAAGTTTGGTAAGAAGATCATCGTCAATGGCCTGGTGAATCATTCCCGATGGGGTTTTCGGCTCAATTGGGGCAAGCGGCGTGATCAGCTTGCAGATCTGGAACGCATGTTGAATCTGCTGGACGGTAAACCGGTACCAGAGAATCGCAATGACCTGGGGGTCAGGCTGGAGCAGCATATTGATGTCCAACGGACATCGGCGGTGTTTGAAGATGACTACTTTTCGATACGCTACTTTCAGAAGGGCTCAGCGCACATCACCTTTGTTCGTTCACACCAAGGCAAAACATCGCCCGGATGGAACGTTGACGCCCGCGGTAAGGAAAATGCGGGTTGACGACAATAACGCCTGGCGCGCCGGGCTGAAAAAAGCGGGTATCGAGGATTTCCGGTTTCACGACCTGAGACATACGTGGGCCAGCTGGTTAATTCAGTCGGGCGTTCCGCTTTCTGTCCTGCAGGAAATGGGAGGCTGGGAGAGCATTGAGATGGTGCGTCGATATGCTCACCTGGCACCTAATCATTTAACGGAACATGCGCGGCAAATTGACTCGATTTTTGAGGAAGATGTCCCAAATATGTCCCAAACGGAAAAATCAGCGGCTGGAGGAAGTTGATAAGTGGTTGATTTTAAATGGTACGCCCTACAGGGCTCGAACCTGTGACCTACGGCTTAGAAGGCCGTTGCTCTATCCAACTGAGCTAAGGGCGCACTGAGAAGCGGGAGCTTCATGATGTGCAATCGCCGGGAATTATACGGTGCATGCCTGATGAGTCAATGCATTTTGCCATCAAACTGTTTTCTGCGGCCAACTTGTCTACTTATGCACCAGGCGACGCATAAGGATTCTCCAATCCGCTTCGTCATTTCCCCGCATAACATCGGCTTAAACGCGAGCCGGTCCGTCGTTTATACATCTTAATCACGCCGCAACGGCAGGGTTTATCGCCCCTCCACGCGCCGAAAAGCGATAAAAAATCAAACGAGGACTGACAGAGCGGCTGGCTTCTGACAAAATATCCGCAACCCCCTTTCGTTAAGATACAGATGGAATCCTCTCTCTGATGGCAGCAAAAATTATTGACGGTAAAACGATTGCGCAGCAGGTGCGCTCTGAAGTCGCGGAAAAAGTGAAGGCGCGCACTGCGGCCGGAAAACGCGCCCCGGGGTTAGCCGTCGTGCTGGTTGGCAGCAACCCGGCATCGCAGATTTATGTCGGCAGCAAGCGCAAGGCATGTGAAGAGGTGGGGTTCATCTCCCGCTCATACGATCTCCCGGAAACTACCAGCGAAGCGGAGCTGCTGGAACTTATCGACACGCTGAATGCCGATTCGGCTATCGACGGTATCCTGGTACAGCTGCCGCTGCCTGCCGGGATCGATAATGTGAAAGTGCTGGAACGCATCGCGCCGGACAAAGACGTCGATGGCTTCCATCCCTACAACGTCGGCCGCCTGTGCCAGCGCGCTCCGCGTCTGCGCCCGTGTACGCCGCGCGGTATCGTGACGCTGCTTGAGCGTTACAACATCGACACCTACGGCCTGAATGCCGTGGTGATCGGCGCCTCTAACATCGTCGGCCGTCCGATGAGCATGGAGCTGCTGCTGGCAGGCTGCACCACCACCGTGACCCACCGCTTCACCAAAAACCTGCGCCAGCACGTCGAAAATGCCGATCTGCTGATCGTCGCGGTCGGTAAGCCGGGCTTTATTCCGGGCGAATGGATTAAAGAAGGCGCGATTGTGGTCGATGTCGGCATTAACCGCCTGGAAAGCGGCAAAGTGGTTGGCGACGTGGTCTATGAAGATGCCGCCGCGCGCGCGTCATACATCACGCCGGTTCCCGGCGGCGTCGGCCCGATGACCGTAGCCACCCTCATTCAGAACACGCTGCAGGCGTGCGAAGAGTATCACGACATTCAGGAGGCCTAAGATGGCGACTTTTTCTCTGGGTAAACACCCGCACGTTGAGCTGTGCGATCTGCTGAAGCTGGAAGGCTGGAGCGAAAGCGGCGCGCAGGCAAAAATCGTGATTGCCGACGGTCTGGTGAAAGTTGACGGCGCGGTTGAAACCCGCAAGCGCTGCAAGATCGTTGCCGGCCAGACGGTCAGCTTTTCAGGTCAGAGCATCACCGTGACCGCCTGACCGCCGTCGCTGAATAAAAAAATGCCGGGCCCTTAAGGTCCGGCATTTCAGACTGCTGACTAACCCCACTTTTTTAGGTGGGGTTCTTCTTTTCTAGCGACCGCAGGTCGCGATCGCTATATTTTTCCATGACCTCGCCATTTGAACATTCAGCTCGCTCAAGGCGGTTTTCGG
>NZ_CACSIS010000056.1:0-9096 GCF_902705905.1 Klebsiella sp. 18074
TGATGTATGCGGCTGCGCTCATGGCGACGTCTTCCGGTGCCCGGCGAATCAAATCGCAGGGGGCGCCATCGGGGGCATCGCGCTCGTTCGACTACGGCGAAGACGGGATTACCTGGCTGCGTGACTCGCTGGCCCGGCTTGATACCAGCGGCTGCACCAGTGAGCTCCCGATAAGCGCCGGTAACAGCGTGGGCCTGTTTCTGGTCGTCGGTGGCTGCTGATGACCTGGATTTCAGTGCAGCAGCGGTTGCCGCGCACGTTCACCCGGGTGTGGGTGATCACCGATACCGGCCAGCAGACCACGGCTTACGTTAACGGCGCCGGGCAGTGGATGATTAACTGCCCGCGCATACAGGCTACAGGGGCAATCGTGCTGAGGTGGCGGGAATGAGTAGGCGGAAGGGTGGAGTGATTGCATCAGTAAGCACGTTCATAGTTGGAGAGCATCCCACTACGACAGTCATGCCGCGTAAGTGCATGGTTATACCTGGTGCACTAAACGGCTCAGGGTCTGTAGTGGTGGTCAACGCGGAGGGTATAAGTGAGCAGCGTAGCGAATTGGAGTTATACCGCGACGGCGACAATCTGGCGGCGCATACGCGATGCCGACGGTAGTGATACCGACGGCGGAGGTCAGCCGTACGGGTGGGAGACGCCGATCGCCATTCTCTGCGACTACCAGGGCGGTCTCTCTGCGAAAATTGGCGACCTCGGCCGGGAAATTGTGGTTAAAAACACGATATGGAGCGAGTACGCCGCGGCGAGGGATGGTGACTACATCCTGATTGGTGCATCTTCAGCTGCTGCGCCGCCGGATGAGGCCGACGAGATACGGCAGATCGTTCAGTTCGCCGATACATTCGAGCGACTGGCTGACGATTTCGCAATAATTACGGGAGTATAGGCATGGGCGCTAAAGTTCGCGGCATCCGCCAGGCTAAGGCCAATCTCGACCGCATCATTAAGGACGTGCAGGGGCGCAAGGTTGTGCGCGCGTTGCAGTCGGCAATGCTCATCGGTAGTGCACAGGCGGCACTCTACACCCCGATTGATACGTCGACGCTCATCAATAGCCAGTTCCGGGAAATCACTGCTAACGGCGTGCGGGTGACCGGGCGTGTTGGCTATACGGCTAACTATGCGGTGTTTGTTCACGACCCTGAAGTGAAGCAGAACTTCCGGCGCGCGACTGCGCAGAAAGAGTTCTTAACGAAAGGCTTCGAGGATACCCGCAGCCAGATAGACGCCGCGGTTAAGAAGGAGCTTTCGCTATGACACCTCCGATGTACATGCGCCTGAAAGACCTGTTTATGGCCGAGGGGCTAACGGCAGGGTTTAAGGTTCAGTGGCGGCTATGGCGCGACACCGGAAAGGATGCCGATCAGTTCATCGTGTTCAGGCCTTCTGGCGGTACGAATATCGAATACGACCGCGGCGGCGACTGGTACGTAATGGTCGATGTCATTTCGTCGAGCTCAAATCCCGATGCTGCGGATGCCGCGGTAAACGCCATCGTCGAATACATCAGCGTGCAATCGGGTGCTGATGACTGCGTCGGCGCGCTGCAGCTTGTCGGCAATGTCCCTGCGGCAATACCAACCGAAGAGGGTCGGTTAGTAACCCGACTGCTCATCTCCTGCACATACGGCGAATAATCGCCAGAATCACCCATCAGGCTGCCATCAGGCGGCCTTTTTTATTTGAGAGGTACACATGCAAGGCTGTGCTAATGATACCGGCAAGCTGATTGGCAAAGTAGCGGTACTCCGCGCGGCTATGGGCTGTGCTGATACTCTTCCTGCTCTTTCCGAATGGAAACGCCTGGGCGCACTAACCACGAAAGGTTTCGACTACTCCATGAATACCGTTAGCTCTGAGGCTGACGATACGAAGGGTCTGGTTGAGAACCTGGTCAACAACATGGATCTCACCATCTCAGGGGAAGGAGAGTTCCGCAAAAAAGATAAAACGACTGAAATCGGCGCCATCGCTATCTCGAAATATATTTTCGATGAAGTGCAGGCTGGCCGCCAGCCGACGCTGTGGCTCCGTTTCGACTTCGCTGGTGAAGATGCAGGCACTTATGTCTTGGGGTATTTCAACACTACCTCATGGTCTGGCGACTTCGGCACTTCTGATATTTCGACCTTCTCCGGTGAGTGGAAGGTTGCCGATGCGGATACCGTGGTATTTGAAGTTGCTCCGCCGGCGCTGGCGTTCACCGCGAACCTGGCACCGACTAAATCCGTTGCTACCGGCTCCGCTCTTAACATGCCGGTGGTGGTTGAAGGCGGCACATCTCCATACACCTACGTGTGGAAAAAAGACGGCTCCGTCGTCAGCGGGCAAACCACGGCAACGTTTAACAAAGCGAGCGCCGTATCTGGTGACGCCGGGGTTTATACCTGCGAGGTCACTGATTCCTCAGCGACACCGGTCAAAATCACCTCGGTGGCGTGCACGGTCACGATCAGCTAACCACGTCGTGAATAGTACAAAGGGCGTAACGGCGCCCTTGATACTGTTTATGGAGCGACTATGACCCCCATCAAAGAATTAGGCGAATGCGTTATCGGTGCCGATGACCGGGAATTCTTTTTCCGGCCGTCATTCCGCAACATGGCGCGCATCGGCGAGCCTGCTGAAATCGTCCAGACGTTCTATGACCTGTGCAACGATGAGGCGACGCCACTGGTACAGCGCGCAGCACAGGCCTATATCCACGACGAGTACAGCCGTCTCCCGGATTGCGTGCTGAGATATATCCAGAGCGGGCTACTGACCCGCAAAGCCATCATGGCGGCGCATACCGTGCTTACGGCGTGCTGCGACGATGATATAGGTGATCTGGTCGGCTGGATGCGTCCGGGGAAAGGCCGCAAACGCGGCTTCGTCTGGCGCCCTGGCAGCATGCCGCCGGAGAGCATGGTCATCGTCGCGCAAAACCTGATGATGCACGGAGCTGTCGGTAAGGCGAAGATTCGCCAGTTGCAGCGCCATGAAAGCAATGAGACCACGTCGGAGTTTCGCGCCACTGACTACATCATGGCGGCACGAAATCACTTCGGTATAAGCCGGGAAGAGGCTGAAAACCTGACGATGACGGAGTTCATCTTACTTCTGAATGCTAAGTATCCAAACCAAAAGGGCTTCACCCGCGAAGAGTACGACAATGTCATGGACGAGGACGATCGCCGCTGGCAGGCGATGATGGAGAAAGAGAAGAACAGATAGCCCACTCAGGTGGGCTTTCATCTGGAGATGTCCATGTATCTTCACATCACTTTAAACTCCAGCAGAACGGTGCACGATAACGTGAGTATTTGCAGATTTCAGATAGTTATCCTTTGGTTATTTTTTTTAGTGCAACGTTCACCGTTTTTAACGTCTCTGCGTTTTCTCTCAGTGCTGACGTTAGTTTTTGTATTGTTTCGACAGACACCCCCAATAACTCTGCGACATCATTGTCCGTGTATAGGATTTCTTCGCTTGATTCTTTGTTTAAGGCATCCTCAAGGATTTGCACAATTTCTGAGTTCATAGATCTGCCGTTTCTCTTGGCTCGTTCGGCTATGGCGTCGCGCATGCCGTCTGGAAATCGCAGATTGAACTTGTCTTGCAGCTGGCTGGGGTACTTGCTCATAAAATCACCTAATGAAAATCATAAAATTATTATGGGGCCAACTTGACATATTCAGCAATGGTGTTAACTTAGTATCAGGTGTCAAGTTGGCCCCAATAGGAGACTGGATAATGCAAGATACACTTTTCACTGAACGTAAAAACATCAAACTGAACCTGCGGCTTCCCGCTCGTTTAGATCAGGAAATTCGCCGGTTGGCAGAAATGGATTGTATTTCACTGAATTCTGCGATTGTTCGTTTGCTGGCTAAAGGGGTTCGCGAAGAGGTGGCAAATGGTCGTTAAAAACAGCGAAGCCCAGAAGTGCGCTAACACTCTGGGCTTCTTATCGAACAAATCCAGGAAAGGAAATATCGACATGAATATTGTAGCAAAATCAGATCTCAACTTCCACGGTAAAGCTATTGTTCCGGTTGCTGGCATGACTGGTATCTGGCTTACCTCCGCCGAAATCGCCAATGCTCTTCAATACAAAAGCTCGAAGTCTGTAACGAATCTGTTTAACCAAAACTCTGACGAGTTTACTAGCGGAATGACTCAGGTCATCGAATCAGTGACCTCAGGAAATTACCGAAAAAAAGTGCGTGTTTTCTCACTGCGTGGTGCACATCTGATCGCAATGTTTGCCCGCACGGATGTTGCCAAAGAGTTCCGTCGCTGGGTGCTGGATATTCTGGATCGCGAAGTGGCACATTCGCCGATTGCCAAGCAGTTCACTGATGAAGAGCTTTCCTCACTTGCCTGGCTGTGGCGAGCGAGTGACATCATGCTGACAGCCTGTGAGAGCGTTACTCCATTGCTGAAGGTGGACGAGCATCGGCAGGCGGGGCATTTTCACACGATCGGGCAGGAGTTGCCGCGGACAATTAACAAGGCCAGAGCGATCATTAAGCGCGAGACGGCGCATATCGAATTTCACCCATGGAAGGATGATAACTGGAGCAGGGTATTACCACACCTGAGACAGGAGATGTTGCAGTGATGCAAAAAGAAAAACCAGCAGGGTTCAGCTGCTGGCTTCAATGTCACACCCTTACTACCACATAAGGAATGTCGAATGACTTCTAAGAATGTAGCAAATGTAGGCTCCATTGTCACTGATAAAACCATTGACAGCCAGTCACTGCTTGAAATGGTAAATCAGGCGCGTAAGCAATGCGGTGAAAAAGATGTTCGTAACAATGTTTTCATGGATCGCATTAAAGACGAGCTTGAGGGGGAGTTTTACAAGATTTTTGTAAAACCCTCTGGCGGTATCGGAGGGCGCCCGGTAGAGGTGGCAGAGATGAGCATCAAGCAAGCTCTTCGCGTGGCCGCGCGCGAGTCAAAAGCCGTTCGCCGCTCGTTGGTTGATAAGCTGGAAGACATGCAGGTTATCCAACTTCCAACCACGAGCAATTCTGGTCTTCCTGAGTACCGGCTTGCCAAAGCGGAGCAACTCAAAGCTCAGGCTTTGGAGAAAAACATCGCATCGGCCCGCGAGCTGATGTCAATGTTCCCGCGGCTTGGTGAATCGGCTAACCAGGTGATCGTTGCCACTCTTGTTAACCCGCTTCTCGGCCACGAAGTTGTGCCGCTGCCGGTGATTGAAGAGCATTACTCAACAGCTGGCGAGGTGGCAGCGCAGATCGGTTGCACTGCAAACAAGGTTGGGCGCGTGGCTAATAAACACAACCTGAAAACAGAGCAGTACGGAAAGTTCTTCTTGGATAAGTCAAGGCACTCAGACAAACAGGTCGAAGCGTTCCGTTATAACGCCGAAGGGGTTCAGGCACTTCGCCACCTGATTCACGGTGCTGATGTAGCATAACGCATTGAAATTAATTCAGAGTGCAAATTTGCACTCTGGCAATTAAACCCGCTTAACTGCGGGTTTTGTCGTTCCCTTGTATCCCTGCTAATCTGTCGAAAACAAACCAATGGGGATATGGATATGAGGAAGATTTTATTGGCAGCGGTTTTAGCCGCGTCGTCGTTTGTTATTGCTGGATGCGCACCAAAGCCACCTTCGCAAGTGGCAATATCAACTGCAAATTACGGCACCTTGCCGGCTGATTATCAGCAGCAAATTAAAAATCACATGACATCCATTCTGAAAGACCCGGAGTCAGCTAGATATACGTTTGAGCCTCCATTCAAAGGTTATTCGCAAGATGGCTCCCTTTCTTCAACGGGTGGTGGTGTAACGTATGGTCAAGTCGTTGGTGTGCAGGTCAATGCCAAAAACAGTTATGGTGGTTACACAGGAAATCAGCTTTATGTGTTCATGTTCGCCAATGGTGTCATGTACGACTCTACGGCAAACTTTCAATATGGCCGTGTAAAGCGAGCACCTTAAAGATAAATAATAACAACCTCGCTCCGGCGGGGTTTTTTATTGCCCGGAGAAAGGTATGGCAGAGAACGCTGGCAGCATTTATTACGACATTGAGATGGATGTGCAAGGTCTGCTGACTTCGCAGCAGCGTGTAAATCAGCGCCTTGATCTGATGGAACGGGGATTTGATAAAACATCACGCTCTATTGATACCACAGAGCGTTCGATGTCGAGCTTGTCCCGTGTTGCGGTTGCACTTACAGCAGCCCTTTCTGTCCAGCAGGTGGCTGAATATGCTGACGCATGGGCCACGGTTAATAACAAATTATCCAACTCTCTTCGCCCATCTGAACAACTTGCTGATGTAACCGAACGTGTGTTCAACATCACGCAGCAAACCCGAAGCAGCCTGGATGCAACAGCATCCCTATATGCGCGTTTAGAGAGGGCCACCCGGCAATACGGAACCAGCGCTGGGGATCTGGCAAAATTAACCACGATTATCAATCAGGGATTTGTGGTTTCAGGCGCAACGGCGCAAGAGGCTGAAAATGCCATTATTCAGCTATCTCAGGGCTTAGCCTCTGGCGCGTTACGCGGTGAGGAATTCAACTCTGTAAACGAGCAGGGTAACCGCCTTATCGTAGCCCTTGCTGACTCTATGGGGGTCAGCATCGGCCAGATGCGCAACATGGCGGCACAGGGCAAGCTAACGACAGATGTTGTGGTTAACGGTTTACTTTCCCAGGGGAGTGTAATCGGTGCTGAATTTGCCAACACCACTACGACTATCAGCCAGGCTCTTCAGGTTGCTGGCAATAACATCACTAAGTTCTTCGGTGAAAATTCTACGGTTAAAACAGGCGCGGCAATTTTCAGTGATGCAGTCGTCACCATCAGTGAAAATATTGGCGGACTGAGCGCGTTGCTGACTGGTGTCGCGGCTATTCTTGGGAGTCGATATGTCGGCGCCTTAACTATGGCCACTGCGGCCAAAATTAAAGCAGCTGCCGCATCTCGTACGCTTTCAGCAGAAGAATCATTAGCAGCTCAAGCTGCCGCGAATAAAGCAGCGGCAGACCTCAGGGCTGCGGCGGTCGCAAAAGAACGGGCCTTAGATGAAATGAGGCTTGCAGAAATGATGCGGCTAACTGCTATCAGCGAAACCAACGCTGCGGCAGCTGAGCAGCGCTTGTCCGTAGCCAGGGTTGCGGCCGCTGGTGCGGTTGATAATTATAATCGAGCACTGGCGGCAAACAGGGCCGCTCAAATGGCTCTCTCAACTGGCGCCAGCCTGGCTAGCAGGGCTCTCGGGTTAATTGGTGGGCCTGCCGGAGCGGCAATGCTTGCTGCTAGTGCAATCCTTTACTTTTCACAGCGCGCAAAAGAGGCCAGGAATGACGCTAATGCCCTTGCAGATAGCGTTAACGACCTGAGCTCAAAATTCCAGACGATGTCGCATACAGAGCTGGCGGCAACGATAGGAAAGCTAAGCCAAAGCCTGCCTGAATTAAGTGACGCGGTATCCGACGCACAAAAGGAATTCAATGACGCGACATCTGCTGTCCAGCGACAACAGCGAGAAATTGCAAACTGGGGTACGAATACAACGAGAGGGCGGCAGGCTGCCGAGGCGCTTGGCGGCGCACAGGATAACCTAGCTATAGCCACCCTTGAGCTGGAGAAGGCCCAGAACAGGCTAAGCCAGACCCAAAACGCTATTAACATTGGTCGCGCTACGCTGAACGGAACGATGAAGCAAGGTATTGATTTGCTCCGCAGGGATGGACAGGAAGCGGGAATTGCTGCCGGCATGATGAGCAAGTTGGGAGATATGATTAATTTTGCTGCCAAGGCAAAAGACAAATTCAACTCCAGCAGCCTCATGGTTGAACGCCCGAAAGATGTTCAGGAGTATCTGGATAAGCTACAGGATCAGGTAACACTTCAGAGCGAGATTAATGACAGGAAGCGAGCGCAATTAAGGGCTGAGCAGGACATTAGGAAACTCGGTGGATCAGAGGCGGATGTTAACCTTGCCCGTGACAGGGCCGCAGCTGAATTTGATGCTCAACAGGCGCAGCAAAACAATAAAAAGGCCACCAAGGACGCAACCGCGGAGGCTAAGAAGGCTGAAACTCAAGAGCAACGGAACGTGAAAGTTCTTGAAGAATATAGCCAAAAAGCAAATTTATCGGCTGACTCAACAAGCGACCTTTCACGCGAGCAGGCGATTCTTGCAGCAAAGCAGAAGTTAACAAATGCCACGCCACAGCAGATTGCACAGGTTGAGCGTGATGCTGCGGCCGCTTGGGATAAAGTTGCTGCGCTTAAGGCGCAGAATGCAGTCCCAATCCTAAAAGAGAATGCTGATTACGCCGCTGAGAGAAAGACGCTTGATAGTCTGAAAGACCAAAAAGATACCAATGGTCAGCTTATAATTTCTCAAGAGCAATATAATCAGGCTAGCGAGGAGTTAGAACAGAAGCACCAGGTCGCTTTAGCAAAAATACGTGCAGGGCAGGTGGTGACACCACAGCAACAGGCTCAAGGTGAGGTAGATCCGGTGCGACGCCTTGCCAACCAGCACGCTCAAGAATTAGCGCTCATCCAACAGTTTGAAACCCAAAAGGGCCAGATCACTGCTAATGGACTTGCATTGATGAATGCTGCTAATACTCAGTACGAGCAGCAGCGTATCGCGGCTCAGTGGGCGCTCTTCACTCAGCAAAGCATCGGTTATGAAGCTTTGGGCGCTG
This sequence comes from Klebsiella sp. 18074, assembly GCF_902705905.1. NCBI lineage: Bacteria > Pseudomonadati > Pseudomonadota > Gammaproteobacteria > Enterobacterales > Enterobacteriaceae > Klebsiella > Klebsiella sp. 18074. The sequence goes on from NZ_CACSIS010000056.1 coordinate 8,719, forward strand.
CGGTTGATGCGTTTGGTAGTCAAGCATCCAATGCGTTAACTGGAGTAATAACGGGCAGTATGTCAGCTAACGACGCACTCCGCTCAATCGGCAATACCATTCTGAACGACGTAATTGATACGTTCGTGCAAATGGGTATCCAACAAGCCAAATCCGCCATCATGGGTGCAACAGCTCAGAATGCGGCGATAGCTACCACTACTGCGGCGCAGGTAGGTGGCCTTGCCACTACCACTGCGGCGAGCACTGCCTCTGCTGGTACAACTATGGCCGCATGGCTTCCTGCTGCTCTGGTTGCGTCTGTGGGCTCGTTTGGTGCTGCGGCTATCATCGGTGGGGCTGCACTGGTTGGGGCGTTCGCGTTGTCTAAGACGCTCG
>NZ_CACSIS010000057.1:0-8048 GCF_902705905.1 Klebsiella sp. 18074
CCGAAAACCGCCTTGAGCGAGCTGAATGTTCAAATGGCGAGGTCATGGAAAAATATAGCGATCGCGACCTGCGGTCGCTAGAAAAGAAGAACCCCACCTAAAAAAGTGGGGTTAGTCAGCAGTCTGAGGGGCCTTTATGGCCCCTTTGCTATTCAGGCGTCGCTATCAGCGCTGCGCCTCGCGCCAGGCGCTCTGCAGAAACTCGCGGCACTGGCGCTCGTTATCCCACAGGTCGTCCTGCTCGGTGGTGCGCATTTCGACGGCAAGGGAGATGGGGCCGAGCTCCTTCGGCAGCGCAAGGCTCATTGCGGTTCGGATGATGTGCGCCGCTGACGCGGTGGTGAGGAACCCCGGTTCGCCAAACTTCATATGATAATCACCGTAGCCCTCGGCCTGCGGGTCGAGGATGGCGTTTGCCAGATGCAGCTGTGAGATCAGCGGCGCGGCGAGCGCCAGCGATTCCGCCAGATCTTCCTGATTCAGCGAGACGTGGGCGCTGTCCCAGGCGAGATAGAGCTTCGGGCAGTCAGGGCGCAGCGCTTTCATCCACTCCACGGTCTCGTCCGTTGGGCCAATCAGCTGACATTTATGCGCGAAGCGGTCGAGCGGCTCCACCTGTAAAAGCATGTTGTCATACTGGCCAACGACTTCGCCAATGCGTACCAGCGCTTCGCCAAAGCCCTTTTTGGCCTCTTCCCGGCGCGCGTCGCCGGGATCGCCGCCGCTCACCAGCGACAGTTTGCTGGTGCCGCATTCGGCCGCCAGGTGCACCAGCTCGCAGGCGCGACGAATGGATTTCTCCCGCAGCTCCCGGTCGAGGCTGCTGAGGTTGAGATGATCCTTGAGCAGTTCGAAGGTCAGCCACTGGGTGACCTTCAGGCGCTGCCGTTCAGCGAGATTGCGAATGTTTGCCGCGATTTCCGGGCGATGGATAATGCCGGTTTCAAAACCCCGATAATAGCCGATGCCGGCGATTTCGTGGATGACCTGTAAAACGGCGTTTTCATCGCCGGCCAGCGGGAAGAAAAGTTCGGCGATGTGCGCCGAAGGATACAATTCGGTCGTTGCTGTCATATCACTGCCTCCTCAAAGAGCGGGGGTTAAGGTGTGGACTAAGCGGTTACGCCAGGTGCAGGAAGCGCTTTATTGGCTGTGAACATTTTAATGGTATATGAACATATGAACAAACATAGAACAGGCGTAATGTCATAACCTTGACGCCGATCGCACTTTGCTTTAAACGGCGGTTCTGCGCATATTGCTATTGATTTTAATGAGGATAATCTTTCGCAATCCGGGGCCAGGCAGGCACGTTGGTGGCGCGGTTCGGCGCGGTAACCAGCATTCAGGCGTTACTATGCTGTTCAAAAGTATGCCGGGGGTGGAAAGGGAAGGCGTATCTTCGGGGCGGTGTTTAAGCTGACGGTGTTGTCGGGATCTTGCGGCGGGTGGATTGCCGCTGGATTTGTAGGGCCAGACGGACCCAGTTGCCGGGCCCGTCTGCGAGGAGATGCGCGGCTAAGCGCCTGTCTGCCCCTTAGCCTGGGCTGCCGTGCGGCAGCGCAAAGGCCTACATCTACTCGTCGTCGCGTTCTTTGGCGGCGCGCTGGCGGTCATAGAACTCATCTTCCGCGGCGATGATTTCATCCATCAGTGAGTCCATATCGACCGCGTGGACCTCTTCAACAAAGAGGCCGGTTAGCGGCGTTTCCGGCGTTAATTTTCCATCTTCATACAGCATCCATATCTCTTTCGCATAGCGCGTTTTTAAGAGCTGAGGGGCGAACTGGCCGTAGTAGGCGGTGATGTTATTCACGTCGCGTTCGAACATGGATTGCGCGTGGTTGTTTGCCGCGGCATCTACCGCCTGCGGCAGGTCGATAATCACCGGCCCTTGCGCATCGAGCAGGACGTTGAACTCCGACAAATCACCGTGAACAAGACCGGCGCACAGCATGCGCACGATATTGCGGATCATGGTCGCGAAATCAGCAACGGCTTCCTCTTCCGTCAGGGCGACATCGCTCAGGCGCGGGGCCACCGCGCCCTCGGCGTCAGTGATAAGCTCCATCAATAATACGCCGTCAATGCAGATATAGGGCTGAGGTACGCGAACCCCGGCGTTAGCCAGCCGGAACAGGGCGTCGACCTCGGCCATTTGCCAGGTCTCCTCCTGCTGCTTGCGTCCGAACTTTGAGCCCTTTTGCATCGCGCGGTTATTTCGCGAATTGCGGACCTTACGCCCTTCCTGGTACTGCACGGCCTGCTTAAAGCTGCGCTGTGCCGCCTCTTTGTACACTTTGGCGCACTGGATCTTATCACCGCATAAAACAGTGTAAACGTCGGCTTCTTTACCGCTTTTCAGCCGCTGAAGCACTTCGTCTATCAGGCCGTCATCGACCAGAGGTTGGATTCTGTTTGGGATTTTCATGCGGCTTTATACCTTATTTCAGACACTTTTCGTACTGATAATACGGGACAGTCATCGTGTTCCATCCGGGTCAAAATCATGTCATTGCTCAGTAAGTGCGATGTTTTCTGCAATGGGTCACAAGGTTAACTGGAATCAGGGAAATTGTCCCGCAGGAATGCAGGTACAAAATGGCCGCAGGGCATACGCGGTGGGGCTCTTAGGGTTTCATCCAATGCCGCCGGCTCTCTCCGGTGGTAGATTCAGTGGGGGGTTGGGGCAGCGAAACGGCCCTGAAGGCGCCGAGCGGTTGCGGTAAAGCCAGAAAAAACAACGGACCTTAACAAATGGTCATACTTCACTCTCGCGAATAGCACATTAAGTGCAACAATTATTCTTGCACTTAATTTAGTGCCTCCCTACAATCGCCGCGATAGTGTATTCGTAATTGATACATATTTTGTGGCGATGAGCGACACAAATGGCCTCCAGCCAGCCCGAACAAAGGAAGTGGCGCTGCGTCCCCCGCGGCGTCTTGTTCGGCGGCAACAACAACCAGCGGAATAAAAATAATGAGCCTGCAAAAACCTTGGGTTAACTTTCATCGGCGTTTGTTGGGGACGGCGCTGCTCGCGGCGCTGCTTGCCGGATGCGATAACGGCGTCGCGCAAAATGCCGCGCCGCAGGCGCCTGCCGTCAGCGCCGCCGACGTCGTGGTTAAGCCCGTCAGCCAGTGGGACAGCTTCAACGGCCGCATCGAAGCGGTAGAGAGCGTCCAGCTGCGCCCGCGCGTCTCCGGCTATATCGACAAGGTGAACTACACCGATGGCCAGGAAGTGAAAAAGGGCGAGGTGCTGTTCACCATCGACGACAGAACCTACCGCGCCGCGCTCGAGCAGGCACAGGCGGAGCTTTCGCGCAGCAAAACCCAGGCCAGCCTGGCGCGCAGCGAAGCCGGCCGTACCGACAAGCTGGTAAACACCAACGTGGTCTCCCGCGAAGAGTGGGAGCAGCGGCGCTCGGCCGCCGTCCAGGCGCAGGCCGATATGCGGGCAGCGCAGGCGACGGTTGACGCGGCGCAGCTGAATCTTGATTTTACCAAAGTGACCGCGCCTATCGACGGCCGCGCCAGCCGCGCGCTGATCACCAGCGGCAACCTCGTCACTGCGGGCGACAGTGCCAGCGTGCTCACCACGCTGGTGTCGCAGAAGACGGTGTACGTCTACTTTGACGTGGATGAATCAACCTATCTTCACTATCAAAACCTTGCCCGCAGCGGGCAGGGGGCGTCCAGCAGCCATCTGGCCCTGCCGGTAGAAATTGGCCTGGTCGGAGAGGAGGGCTATCCCCACCAGGGCAAAGTGGATTTCCTCGACAATCAGCTCACGCCGAGTACCGGTACGATCCGCATGCGCGCGGTGCTGGATAACGCTCAGCGCCTGTTTACGCCGGGACTGTTCGCCCGCGTGCGCCTGCCGGGCAGCGCCGAGTTCAGCGCCATGCTGATTGATGACAAGGCGGTATTAACCGATCAGGACCGTAAATACGTTTATATCGTTGATAAAGATGGTAAAGCGCAGCGTCGTGATATCACGCCTGGCCGCCTGGCGGCGGGCCTGCGCATCGTGCAGCAGGGCCTCAACCCCGGCGATAAAGTCATCGTAGACGGCTTACAAAAAGTGTTTATGCCGGGCATGCCGGTTAACGCGAAAACCGTTGCCATGACCGCCAGCACCGCCCTTAACTGATCCCTTACCAGAGAATCCGTCGTATGGACTTTTCCCGCTTTTTTATCGACAGGCCGATTTTTGCCGCGGTGCTGTCGATTTTGATTTTCGTCACCGGGCTGATCGCGATTCCGCTGCTGCCGGTCAGCGAATATCCTGACGTCGTGCCGCCGAGCGTGCAGGTGCGCGCGGAGTATCCGGGCGCCAACCCGAAGGTTATCGCGGAAACCGTGGCGACGCCGCTGGAAGAAGCGATCAACGGCGTTGAAAACATGATGTACATGAAATCCGTCGCCGGCTCAGATGGCGTGCTGGTGACCACGGTGACCTTCCGCCCGGGTACCGATCCCGACCAGGCGCAGGTTCAGGTACAAAACCGGGTATCGCAGGCCGAAGCCCGCCTGCCTGAGGACGTTCGCCGCCTCGGGATCACCACTCAGAAGCAGTCTCCCACGCTCACCCTGGTGGTGCATCTGTTCTCACCGAATGGCAAGTACGATTCGCTCTATATGCGTAACTACGCCACGCTGAAGGTGAAGGATGAGCTGGCGCGCCTGCCAGGCGTCGGCCAGATTCAGATTTTTGGCTCCGGCGAGTACGCGATGCGCGTCTGGCTGGACCCTAATAAGGTGGCGGCGCGCGGCCTGACCGCGTCTGACGTCGTCGCGGCGATGCAGGAGCAAAACGTGCAGGTTTCCGCCGGCCAGCTCGGCGCCGAGCCGCTGCCGAAAGAGAGCGATTTCCTGATCTCGATTAACGCCCAGGGACGCCTGCATACCGAGGAGGAGTTCGGAAATATCATCCTCAAAACGGCCCAGGACGGATCGGTGGTGCGCCTGCACGACGTGGCGCGCGTTGAGATGGGTTCCGGCAGCTACGCGCTGCGCTCCCAGTTGAATAATAAAGACGCGGTTGGGATTGGTATCTTCCAGTCGCCGGGGGCAAACGCCATCGACCTCTCTAACGCCGTGCGCGCGAAGATGAACGAGCTGTCGACGCGCTTCCCGGAGGATATGAAGTGGGCGGCGCCGTACGACCCAACGGTCTTCGTGCGCGACTCCATCCGCGCGGTGGTGCAAACCCTGCTGGAAGCGGTGGTGCTGGTTGTGCTGGTGGTGATTCTGTTCCTGCAAACCTGGCGCGCGTCAATCATCCCGCTGATTGCCGTGCCGGTGTCGGTGGTAGGGACGTTCAGCATTCTCTATCTGCTTGGCTTCTCGCTGAATACCCTGAGCCTGTTCGGGCTGGTGCTCGCCATCGGGATCGTGGTGGATGACGCCATCGTGGTGGTGGAGAACGTCGAGCGTAATATTGAAGAGGGGCTGGCGCCGCTGCAGGCGGCGCACCAGGCGATGCGCGAGGTTTCCGGGCCGATTATCGCGATCGCCCTGGTGCTGTGCGCGGTATTCGTGCCGATGGCCTTCCTCTCCGGCGTGACCGGGCAGTTCTACAAGCAGTTTGCGGTAACCATCGCGATTTCGACGGTGATCTCGGCGATTAACTCGCTGACGCTCTCTCCGGCGCTGGCGGCGCTGCTGCTGAAGCCGCACGGCGCGCCGAAAGATATGCCGACCCGGCTTATCGACAGGCTGTTCGGCTGGCTGTTCCGGCCGTTTAACCGCTTCTTCAACCGCAGCTCTAACGGTTATCAGGGGCTGGTCGCGAAAACCCTTGGCCGCCGCGGGTCGGTGTTCGTGGTTTATCTGTTGCTGCTTTGCGCCGCTGGGGTGATGTTTAAAGTCGTGCCCGGCGGATTTATTCCGACCCAGGATAAGCTGTACCTGATTGGTGGCGTGAAGATGCCGGAAGGCGCTTCGCTGGCGCGAACCGATGCGATGATCCGCAAAATGAGCGAGATCGGCATGAACACCGAAGGCGTAGATTATGCGGTGGCGTTCCCGGGGCTCAACGCGCTGCAGTTTACCAATACGCCGAACACCGGTACGGTCTTCTTCGGCCTGAAGCCGTTCGATCAGCGTACGCACACCGCGGCGGAAATTAACGCCGAGATTAACGCTAAGATCGCGCAGCTGCAGCAGGGGTTCGGCTTCTCGATCCTGCCGCCGCCGATTCTGGGGCTGGGCCAGGGTTCCGGCTACTCGCTCTATATTCAGGACCGGGCGGGTCTGGGCTACGGCGCGCTGCAAACCGCGGTTAACACCATGTCGGGTGCGATTATGCAAACGCCGGGAATGCACTTCCCGATCTCCACCTATCAGGCCAATGTTCCGCAGCTGGATGTGCAGGTGGATCGCGATAAGGCCAAGGCCCAGGGCGTGTCGCTGACCGACCTGTTCGGGACGCTGCAGACCTATCTGGGATCGTCCTACGTGAACGATTTCAACCAGTTTGGCCGCACCTGGCGCGTGATGGCTCAGGCCGACGGACCGTTCCGCGAGAGCGTGGAGGATATCGGTAATCTGCGCACCCGCAACAGTCAGGGTGAGATGGTGCCGATTGGCAGCATGGTGAATATCACCACCACCTACGGGCCTGACCCGGTGATCCGCTACAACGGCTACCCGGCGGCGGACCTGATCGGTGATGCCGATCCGCGCGTGCTGTCGTCCGCTCAGGCGATGACGATGCTGGCCGGGATGTCTAAGCAGGTGCTGCCGAACGGGATGAATATTGAATGGACGGACCTCAGCTACCAACAGGCCACGCAGGGCAATACGGCTATGATCGTCTTCCCGGTCGCGGTGCTGCTGGCGTTCCTGGTGCTGGCGGCGCTGTATGAGAGCTGGACGCTGCCGCTGGCGGTGATCCTGATTGTACCGATGACCCTGCTCTCCGCGCTGTTCGGCGTCTGGCTAACCGGTGGGGATAATAACGTGTTCGTACAGGTGGGGCTGGTGGTGCTGATGGGGCTGGCCTGTAAGAACGCCATCCTGATCGTCGAGTTCGCCCGCGAGCTGGAGATGCAGGGGAAAGGGATCGTCGAGGCCGCTCTGGAGGCCTGCCGCCTACGTCTGCGTCCAATTGTGATGACCTCGATTGCCTTTATCGCCGGGACTATTCCGCTGATTCTGGGACACGGTGCGGGCGCGGAGGTTCGCGGTGTCACCGGGATCACGGTGTTCTCCGGGATGTTAGGGGTGACGCTGTTCGGTCTGTTCCTGACGCCGGTGTTCTACGTCACGCTGCGCAAGTTCGTAGCGCGCGGCAAGCCGGCAGCGGAAGTTCAGCCCTCCTGACGTTGTGAGCAGCCTTTGTAGCATAAAAAAACCGCCTTCAGTGAAGGCGGTTTTTTACTATTTAAGGGGGCCGGAGTACCGGATTTAGTGCGCTTTTTTGGCAAGATCGTCAGCTTCGAACAGCGGCAGGCAGCCGCTGATATCGCCTTTTTTGACCTTTTCCAGCGCGCTTGCCACGGTATGGCGGGCCAGCACGTTCAGCGATGCCTGCTCGGCTTCGTCGGCGATGGATTTGAAGTACCAGCAGGCGTTGGCGCTGACCACGCAGCGGGCCGGGACGTCAGGGCGCGAAGCCCACAGCTTTTTGTCTTCAATAACGGAGACGTAGATATCGCGCAGGGTAATTTTATCAGCTGGGCGGCCAAGGTGGATGGATCCGTTGCGCCCCAACGTCGAGACGATAATGCCGTCGCGCGTGAGGGGAACCATCAGTTTACGGATAAAGCTCGGATTGGCTTCCAGGCCATAGGCGAGGATCGCGCTGGTCGAACGTTCACCCAACTGCTCCGCCATCGCTACGCTGAGAACCATCTGCAAAGCTGTCGGGAAGCGGTAATCTAGCATTTCATCTTCCTGGGTCGCGGTGAATATTATTCTTTTTGGCACCGCAGAGGTGAGTGATCAATAAGCACAATATAACAAATAAGGCGACTTTTTAGAAGGAATCTCCGTCGGGGAGGGCACGTAAAGTCCATTTTCACGGTGGGCCTTTAG
>NZ_CACSIS010000058.1:0-6979 GCF_902705905.1 Klebsiella sp. 18074
AGTAATGGTTTCAAACTGATATTGATGGGGGGAAGGTTCTCTAAGCATGGCAGTCAGTCCATTTTTTGCACTGACCTTATTAGATCAAAGTCCTGGCCTCACGGCCAGGACTTTGTCATCAATCTGAAACCCTTCATCTGAAGGGTTTTTTTGCATCTGGCTTACTGCGCCGCGGCGGCCGGTTTCTCCGGCGCCGCCGGCTGGGTTGGCTGCAGCTCAAAGACCACATCCACCTGATCGTCAAACTGGATCGTCGCCTGCTCGTAGGTTTCCTGGGCGGAAACCGGCGCGGCATCGGCGGCTTTCATCATGCGCACCATCGGGCTCGGCTGATAGTTCGAGACGTGGTAGCGAACGCTATAAACCGGGCCCAGCTTGCCGTGGAAGCCGGCAGCCAGCTCCTGCGCCTGGTGCACAGCATCATCGATGGCCGCCTTACGCGCCTTATCTTTATAGGCATCCGGTTGCGCAACGCCCAGCGATACCGAGCGAACTTCGTTCAGGCCGGCCTTCAGCGCGCCGTCCAGCAGGCCGTTAAGCTTGTCCAGCTGGCGCAACGTCACTTCGACGGTGCGCACAGCGCGGTAGCCCTTCAGGATGCTTTTACCGTTCTGGTAATCATAGTCAGGCTGGGTGCGCAGGTTCGCGGAGTTGATATCCTTCTTGGCAATACCGTTCTTTTCCAGGAAAGAGAGGTATTGCGCAACGCGATCGTCGGCCTGTTTTTTCGCCGATGCGGCGTCTTTCGCGGTCACGTTAACTTCAATTGCCAGGGTCGCAATATCGGGCGCCGCAGCAACGCTGGCGGTACCCGAGGTCACAATGTGGGGGCCATTTGGCAATTCATTTGCCTGAGCTGCCATTGAGCTGAATCCGATTGCTGCCGCCAGGGCCATGAGCTTTAACTTCACTGTCGTTTCTCCATCTACATTGGTCGCCCATATACGGACGCATGCCAGCAAGCTTAACGCGTATATGCGGAAAGTCCATCGGACTAAGCCTGGTTGAACAGCGCCTGTACGTGTAAAAAGCCATCTTTAGCCAGCTGGACGGCGATCAGCCACATCACCAGGCCAACCAGCACGTTAATGATCCGCTGCGCCCGGGTGGTGCGTAAACGCGGCGCCAGCCAGGCCGCCAGCAGGGCCAGGCCGAAGAACCACAGGAACGAGGCGCTGATGGTGCCAAGTGCAAACCAGCGTTTCGGCTCAACCGCCAGCTGTCCGCCCAGGCTGCCGAGCACCACGAAGGTATCGAGGTAAACGTGCGGGTTCAGCCAGGTGACAGCCAGCATGGTGACAATAATTTTCCAGCGTCCCTGCTTCATCACCTCCGCGCTCGCCAGTTCCAGATTGTCGCTAAAAGCCGTTTTCAGCGCGCCGAAACCATACCATAGCAGGAAGGCCACGCCGCCCCAGGTGACCAGCGCCAGCAGCCACGGCGACTGTATCAGCAATGCGCTGCCGCCAAAAATACCGGCGCAGATCAGCAGCAGATCGCTAATCGCACACAGCAGCGCAATCATCAGATGATACTGGCGGCGAATGCCCTGATTCATCACAAACGCATTCTGCGGGCCAAGCGGCAAAATCATAGCCGCTCCCAGGGCAAGCCCCTGAAAGTAATACGATAACATAGTGGTTTTTCCGATGAGGTCGTTAACGCAGGTGAATATAGCGCGAACAAATCATTAGAGGAAATTGATAATATTAATCATTAATTAGCGACGCTAATAATGAACAATGACTAAAGGCCAGCAGGCGCTGGCCTTCGGCTATTGCGGGCGCTGAACTACTCCGCCTGCTCCTGCGGACGGATCACGTGCACGTCCATCTGCGGGTACGGGAAGCTGATACCGTTAGCATCAAACTCGCGCTTGATACGCTCCAGAACATCCCAGTAAACGTTTTGCAGATCGCTGCTCTGGCTCCAGACGCGGATAATATAGTTCACCGAAGAAGCGCCCAACTCATGCAGGCGGACGGTTCTTTCACGATCTTTCAGAATACGTTCGTCTGATTCGATAATATTGGTCAGCAGTTGCTTCACTTTATCAATATCGGCATCGTAGGCAACGCCGATAATAAATTCATTGCGGCGAACCGGTTCACGAGAAAAGTTAATGATATTACCGGCGATAATTTTACCGTTCGGGATCACCACAATTTTGCCATCGACGGTGCGCATGGTGGTGGAGAAAATCTGAACATTGAGGACGGTACCGGCCACGCCGCCGAGATCGACATATTCACCCGCGCGGAACGGGCGGAACATCACCAGCAGCACGCCAGCGGCGAGGTTGGACAGCGAGCCCTGCAGCGCCAGACCCACGGCTAAACCGGCGGCACCGAGTACGGCAATCACCGACGCCGTCTGCACGCCGACGCGGCCTAAGGCGGCAATCAGGGTAAAGGCAATAATAGCGTAGCGCACCAGCGCGGAAAGGAAATCGGCCACGGTGGCATCAATCTTACGCGCCAGCATCAGACGATTAACCGTGTTCGACACCATGCGCGCCACGATCATCCCGACGATAATAATCGCGATCGCCGCGACGATATTGACGGCATAGCTCAGGAGCAGCTCCTGATTACGCACCAGCCACGAGCTGGCGTTGTGTATGCTATCGGCAACGTTCAAATCTTCCATTTAACATTCCTTATAAATACCCGGGCGGGAAATAAAAAAACCAGGCCTGCAAAACGGCAGGTAGGTTAAGGGTAAACAATATGCGCCTGTTTTGCCAAGTCGATCACAGTTTCCCCCTGGTATATCCTTTTGCCTGGAAACGAAAAAGCCCGCAGTTAAGCGGGCTTCAGGGCAAGAAACAGAATTTTCTTACAGAACGTCGATCGCGTTCAGCTCTTTAAATGCCTGCTCCAGACGGGTCACCATGGACGTCTGAGCAGCGCGCAGCCATACACGCGGATCGTAGTATTTCTTGTTCGGCTGGTCTTCGCCTTTCGGGTTGCCCAGCTGGGCCTGCAGGTAAGCTTCGTTAGCTTTGTAGTACTGCAGGATACCGTCCCAGGTTGCCCATTGGGTGTCGGTATCGATGTTCATTTTGATCACGCCGTAGCTTACGGAGTCTTTGATTTCCTGAGCAGAAGAACCGGAACCGCCGTGGAAGACGAAGTTCAGGCTGTTGTGCGGCAGGTTATGTTTCTTAGAAACATATTCCTGAGAGTCGCGCAGGATAGTCGGGGTCAGAACCACGTTGCCCGGCTTGTACACGCCGTGTACGTTACCGAAGGAAGCAGCAATGGTGAAACGCGGGCTGATCTTGCTCAGTTCAGTGTACGCGTAATCAACGTCTTCCGGCTGGGTGTACAGCGCAGAAGCGTCCATGTGGCTGTTGTCCACGCCGTCTTCTTCGCCACCGGTGCAGCCCAGTTCGATTTCCAGAGTCATGTCCATTTTGGCCATGCGCGCCAGATACTTAGAGCAGATCTCGATGTTTTCGTGCAGGGACTCTTCGGACAGGTCAATCATGTGAGAAGAGAACAGCGGTTTGCCGTGAGCGGCGAAGTGTTTTTCGCCGGCGTCCAGCAGGCCGTCGATCCACGGCAGCAGTTTCTTAGCGCAGTGGTCGGTGTGCAGAATAACCGGCACGCCGTAGTGTTCAGCCATCTGGTGAACGTGATGTGCACCGGAGATAGCGCCGAGGATTGCCGCCCCCTGAGGAACGTCGGTTTTAACCGCTTTGCCAGCGATGAACGCCGCGCCGCCGTTAGAGAACTGAACGATAACCGGAGATTTAGCTTTTGCAGCTGCTTCCAGAACGGCGTTGATGGAGTCAGTACCCACACAGTTAACCGCTGGCAGTGCGAAGTTATTCTCTTTAGCTACCTGGAACACTTTCTGAACGTCATCACCCGTGATCACGCCAGGTTTTACAAAATCAAAAATTTTAGACATGTTACGTAGTCCTGTATCTTCGGCCGTTTCTGCTCGTCACAATTCGTGCTGCCGGTGCGTTGGCTTTCCTCGCTTACCGCCGCCGCTAACTTGCGTAAGCCGCCGGGGTTCGCCGTGTCGCTGCCTTCCGGCAACGCGAATTATTTAGAGCGACAATTGAATAGAATTTGAAAAACAGGCGGTGTTACCCGCCTGTACAAACTTACTTCTTAGCGCGCTCTTCGAGCATTGCTACTGCTGGCAGTACTTTGCCTTCCACGAATTCGAGGAACGCGCCGCCGCCAGTAGAGATGTAGGAAATTTTGTCCGAGATGCCAAACAGATCAATTGCAGCCAGGGTATCGCCGCCGCCTGCAATGGAGAACGCTTCGCTGTCGGCAATGGCGTTAGCCACGATTTCAGTGCCTTTACGGAAGTTCGGGAACTCAAACACACCAACCGGGCCGTTCCACAGAATAGTTTTAGCATTTTTCAGGATATCAGCCAGCTTCTGGGCAGAAACGTCGCCGAGGTCCAGAATCTGCTCTTCATCTTTGATGTCGTTGACAGATTTCAGGGTTGCTGCCGCCGTTTCGGAGAATTCAGTCGCTACGCGAACGTCGGTCGGTACCGGGATATCGCAAGTAGTCAGCAGGCGCTTAGCTTCGTCAACCAGGTCAGCTTCGTACAGGGATTTACCCACGTTGTGGCCCTGAGCGGCAACGAAGGTGTTGGCAATGCCGCCACCGACAATCAGCTGGTCAGCGATTTTAGACAGGGAGTCCAGAACGGTCAGCTTAGTGGAAACTTTAGAACCACCGACGATGGCAACCATCGGGCGAGCCGGCTCTTTCAGCGCTTTACCCAGCGCGTCCAGCTCTTCAGCCAGCAGCGGGCCGGCGCAGGCTACGTCGGCAAATTTACCGATACCATGGGTAGAAGCCTGGGCACGGTGGGCAGTACCGAATGCATCCATAACGAATACGTCGCACAGTGCGGCGTATTTTTTTGACAGCGCTTCGTCGTCTTTCTTTTCGCCTTTGTTGAAGCGAACGTTTTCCAGAACAACCAGTTCACCGGCGGCAACTTCAACGCCGTCCAGGTAATCTTTAACCAGGCGAACCGGGTTGGACAGCTTGTCTTTCAGGTAATTAACAACCGGCAGCAGAGAGAATTCTTCGTTGTACTCGCCTTCTGTCGGACGACCCAGGTGAGAAGTGACCATCACTTTAGCGCCCTGCTTCAGAGCCAGCTCAATGGTCGGCAGAGAAGCACGAATACGCGCGTCGCTGGTTACTTTACCGTCTTTAACTGGTACGTTCAGATCGGCACGGATAAAAACGCGTTTACCAGCCAGATCCAGATCGGTCATCTTAATTACAGACATGGTGAATCCTCTCGTTGATTCATAAAGTTTTGCAAGCGCTCACGCACTTTACCTGAAACCTTGAGCGGCCATCGCTAACGTCGTGTCGAGCATCCGGTTAGCAAAGCCCCATTCGTTATCGCACCAGACCAACGTTTTGATCAAATGCGCCCCACTCACTCGCGTCTGGGTGCCATCAACGATAGCGCTGTGCGGATCGTGGTTAAAATCTGTCGAGACTAACGGTAATTCCGTATAGTCAACTATACCATGAAATGTTCCCTGCGCTGCTTTTTGCAGCAACTGGTTGACTTCATTAGCCTTTACCGGTTTTTTCACCGTCACGCTCAGGTCGATCGCCGTCACATTTATCGTCGGTACGCGAACCGCAATCGCTTCAAAACGGTCGTTAAACTGAGGGAAAATACGTGCGATCCCCGCTGCAAGTTTAGTATCAACCGGAATAATTGACTGACTGGCCGCACGCGTACGGCGTAAATCCGGATGATAGGCATCTATAACCTGCTGATCGTGCATGGCGGAGTGGATCGTCGTTACCGTCCCTGACTCAATACCGTAGGCATCATCTAACAGCTTAATGACCGGAATAATGCAGTTGGTGGTGCAGGAGGCGTTGGAGACAATACGGTGCTCTGCACGTAGCTCATCATGGTTAACGCCGAACACAACGGTGGCATCGAGATCGTTACCGCCGGGATGCGAAAAGATAACCTTCTTCGCGCCAGCCTGAAGATGGGCTTCGCCATGCTCACGACTGCCGTAAACCCCGGTACAATCAAGTACGATATCCACCGCCAGCTCTTGCCAGGGTAGCGCCTCTATCGAAGCTTCGTGCAGCAGGCGAATGACGTCATCGCCAACGTAAAGCTGCTCCCGCTCCTGGCGAACGTCCCAGGCAAAGCGCCCATGGCTGGTATCATATTTCAATAAGTGCGCAATGCCCGCAGCATCCGCCAGCTCGTTGATTGCCACCACGGTAATTTCCGCACGACGCCCGGATTCATATAAAGCACGAACCACGTTGCGCCCTATGCGACCGAAGCCATTAATCGCAATGCGTATGGTCATAGGTCTCCTGCAAGGTTATCCCTGATGTGAGGTGGCTGACAGAGTAATCCAGCAACGCCCGGAGGGAAACCTTACCCGTCGCAAACTGCGACTGATTGATTAATTGTCGAACATTTAGACGACTGAAACGCTTCAGCTAGAATAAGCCAAACGCGGAATAAAAGGAATGCTTGTCCAGTATGAGAAGCATGTAATCTGACATACATCACATTTTCACTGGAATAATATGCAGCCTCGTGACAGCCATCGGGAATAACAGCAACAAAAAAGCCGGGCGTTAGCCCGGCTCATTCTTTTACTGCCGTCGCGGAGCGCGTTGCTCAGAACTACAGCAGCGCTTTCGCCTTAGCGACAACGTTCTCAACGGTGAAACCGAACTCTTCAAACAGCAGCTCAGCCGGCGCAGACTCGCCGAAGCTGGTCATGCCGACGATGGCACCGTTCAGGCCCACGTATTTGAACCAGTAGTCAGCGATACCCGCTTCCACCGCCACGCGAGCCGAAACCGCTTTCGGCAGCACCGATTCACGGTACGCCGCATCCTGCTTGTCGAACGCGTCGGTGGACGGCATGGACACCACGCGCGCCTTCACCCCTTCCGCTGACAGCTGGTCCCACGCGGCAACC
>NZ_CACSIS010000059.1:0-6819 GCF_902705905.1 Klebsiella sp. 18074
ACATCCTGAGCGCTGGTCAGGGAAGACAAGAAACTGGCAACCGGAAGGCCCGGTAACGTTGAATCCGGAACGGGAAAAACAGGCGGCTTAAATTAACCAAGGGTGCCAACTACCTTGACACTTACCGGTCGGGGTCACACAACATCCATTTTATGTGTTGCCATCTTCCTTGTTATCATACTAAGTGGTTCCTGACACCTTAGCTCTTCATGTATCCTTCTCTTACATTGCTAATAAATGTTTTTAATTTCAATCGAATGTCATCATCATCTACGTTTTCCACATTTTCGGATACGTTACGAAAAATTTTTCCTGCTTCAACCACCCCCAAGCGGTTCATGATTTCAGACAGGAACATAACTGTCATTTTGTCACGGCATTGTTGTTCAAAATCATCATTGAAATCCATGTATATCCTAATCTCACAAAAATATCGGACGCGTACCTTAGCAGATCTACTTCAGGGTTGGTTTAACATCTGTGGCTAAACTGGTTTTCCATGCCCACCATGAGGTTTGAGAGCTAATAATCCTTGACCGGAGAGCTCGTTGAACACATATCGTCTAGGTGAACTATCAACTTAGATATTCAGAATGTCCGCTCCTGGCACACAGCTGCCGTAGTGGAGAGCGAGGGGCAGCTTTGAGCGAACAGCGGAAGTTAGCCTAACGGTGTATTGAGCCGTTGAAGTAACCACTTTACCGATGAGACATTCACAATTGGATGTATAGCGAGTGGTACACATCGCACCTCTGGCCAGGACTCACGCCCAATGTCACCAATGGAGCGTGGACTCTGCTTAACTTACAGAGCTATCCAGCTTAACGTCCCGAGTTTCCAGCTGAACAAATTGAATCCCATTACGTTCCACATATAAATCCCCCCAATTTTTCATTGCATGTAGAACGGGCTCCAGTGTTTTTCCGTATTGAGTCAAAGAATACTCTACCCGTGGCGGTACTTCGGCGAAGACTTCCCTGTTTATGATGCCATCCGATTCCAGTTCCCGAAGCTGTAGCGTCAGCGAACGCTGAGATACATTCCCTGCGAGCCGACGGAGTTCCCCAAACCGTTTAGTACCTGACATTAAATGGAAAATAATCAGAGGTTTCCATTTTCCTCCAGCCACGGCAATGGTCACTTCTACCGGGCAGTTAAACGGTTTTGATTTCATGCCAACCCCATTAGTGTAAAAAATACACCTATATATAAAAAATGTGCCTACTTGCGATTTTATACTCTTGGACTGATTATCACATAGCCCTTTGGCGAAATAATTAATAGGATTTATGGAGATAATGTAATGAAAGCAGCATTTTATGAAAAGTGCGGTGCAGCGCATGATGTTTTGCTAATAAGCGAGTTACCGGATCCGATCCCTGGACCAGGTGAGGTGCGCGTCCGAATTACCTTCTCCGGACTCAATCCGACTGACATCAAATCTCGTACTGGCTTTGCGGGATCAAAGCAGCAATTTCCTCGAATTATTCCGCATCAGGATGGTTCCGGCGTGATTGATATGGTCGGACCTGGAGTTACGGCAGAGCGCATTGGACAGAAAGTGTGGGTTTATGAGGCACAATCAGGGCGTGCTTTTGGAACCGCTGCACAATATGTTGTTATCCCTTCAAAAAATGCTGTTGTATTACCGGACAATGTTTCTTTTGAAACAGGTGCATGCCTCGGTATTCCTGCGATGACAGCACACCGCTGTTTGTTTGCCGATGGAGATTTACGTGGAAAATGGGTACTTATTCAGGGCGGCGCAGGGGCTGTAGGAACAGCTGCCATTCTTCTGAGTAAATGGGCTGGGGCAAGAGTTATAACCACAGTGAGTCGTCCGGAGCAAGAAGATATCGTTCGTAAATTTGGCGCCGATATTATTGTTAACCGGCATACCGAAGATGTGGCTGAGCGAGTCAAGCAAGCAACCGGTGGGTTCGGTGTTGATCGAATTGTCGATGTCGACTTAGTGAGTAACCTCAATACAGATGTGACTTGCCTGAAAAAATCTGGCGTTATTAGTGCCTACGCCACTGAAGAGCCATCGGCTCAGCTGCATATTCCTTTTTTGAAAACAATGTTTGAAGGTTTTGTCTTTCGTTTTGTATTTGTCTATACGATGCCGGAAGAAGCACGAAACGAAGCCATCCGTGATATCACAGCCTGTCTGAAAATGGACGCATACACTCCTGAGATCGCGCTAACGCTTCCTCTTGCTGATATTGCCGTTGGTCATGAGGCGATGGAGCAGGGTAAGGCTATCGGCAAAATATTAATCAGCCTGGAATAGCGCTTCTTGAATCATTTTAATGTCCGCTCCTGGCACATTGCTGCAGTTCTTTTTTTAATGCTCCGCGGGTTTGTATAAAAAGCGTTTTATAAATCGTTTCGTGTGACACATGCATTTCCTGATTATCCGGATAACAGCGTTTCAGCCAACCGGCGATTTGTTCCGGCGACCAGTCATGATGCATCTTTTCTGCAATGATTTTACACAACGTGGGGCTTTCAATTAGCTTACAAGGTTTTGGTCTCAGAGCACTTTCCCACGCAGCAGTATCCGCTTTTGCTGCCCGGTATTGTTTTGCACCTCCGTGCCTCTTGATCTCGCGGCTAATCGTCGAGGGGGCTCTTGATAGTTTGTCAGTGATGTCCCTGATGCTTCGTTTTGCTACCAGCCCTCTGGATATCTCCTCTCTTTCATCAAGCGAAAGCGCTAACCGGTGCCGCTTTCGGACAGGGGGACGGTATCCACCAGTCTGATGGATAGTGGGCATAATAGAAGAATGGTATCTGTCGAACATTCTGGCGATGTCATGCAGGGAATCACCTTGCTTGTATCTGTCCCAGATAATCGCCTTTTGTTCTGGCGTGTAGTAAATGCGAGTTCTTCGTTTCATGGCAACGTCCCCCTTGATCAAGGATAGCGTTGCATCGACCCATTGAACTCACAGCGAAGAACGGACGTTGTTTCCAAAATATCTTTCTCAGTTGTAATTTATTGCAGACAAAAAAATAGGCAGCTTTCGCTGCCCATTGTCCATGTCAGAAACGATTACTGAATCTGGTTAGCCTTTTGCAGCGGCAGCACCAGGTTCATATCGTTCTTGATTTTCAGATCAAGCGTAGAAGCGATTTGTTTGAGGACTTCACGATCGCCTTCAATTTTAGCTTTACCATTGCTGATAAGGTCATCCATCTTCACTTTACCGGCAACGACCGCGATGAGATCGGTTTTAGCAATCTCTAAAGTGGTATCGGCTTTCTGCGCAGGCATATCAGCATCCAGTTTGACGTAGTTCAGCACACCGTTGTGCAGATCCAGCAGGAACTTAGTGCCATCCATTGTCAGTGCAATGGTATGGTTGCCCAGTTTTTCTGCTTTGATTTGATCGGAGGCCATGCTGATGTAAGAGAGCAGCATTTCCGGTGGCAGAGCTGCAATCACTTCCGGAGACGCGGTGCTCAGTTTATTCGGAACACTGCCGCCCACACGCAGTTCATGCGCCGCTGACAGATACAGGTTACGGTACAGCGCCGTTTCTTCCTGATAACCCAGCTGTTCCAGGGAATCCGCCATCAGATAGTTGGCATCTTTGTTGGAAGCATCATAGGAAACAATGTTGTTCAGCAGGTCCGCCGTGAAGCGATAATCGCCCTCTTTGTAGCTCTGAACGGCCAGGTCAACCACTTTCTGCTCGCCACCCAGGGCCTTCACGTAACGCTCGCCGCGTGCTGCATCAGGGTATTTCGCCAGTTCTGCCGCATTACCACTGAACCAGCCCAGATTTTTGATATAGGTCGATTTCAGGTTATTGCGGGTGTTGCCATAATAAGGACGGTTATCCCACTTTTTGAATACTTTTTCTGGCAGTTTTGCGTTTTCCGCAATGTCATCCGGACGATAGCCGTAGTTGGCATAACGAATGGTGGTGTTGTAGATGGACTGATAGGCATCACGCTGGTCTTTCATATACTCGACCACGTTCTGGTTGCCCCAGACCGGCCAGGTGTGTGGACCAAACTGTACTTCCACGTCATTGCCCCAACGTGCAATCGCAGAGTTGATATAAGACGCCCATTCACTGGCATCACGCGTCTGTGCGCCACGCAGTGTGTAGATGTTGTGTTGCAAATGGTTGACTTCTTCCGCCATGGAAAGGGCTTTCCACTGCGGAATGTACATGACCATCTCTGCCGGGGCTTCTGCACCAGGTGTCAGGTAGAAGACAAAGTCCACCCCATCAATGGTCACTTTCTCACCATCTTTGGTGATGCTCTTATTCGGCAGTGGCAGCGTTGATTTTCCGTTCGCCAGAACCGGACCCAACGCAGCGGTGATACCGCCAGTTGGACCTGCTGTCAGCACGTTACCGTACTGATAACCGGCACGACGAGCCATGATGTTACCGGCCATGACGTTTTCGCTCACCGCTTCCTGTACGAATCCTTCTGGTGCCAGGAATGGAATCTTACCGCTTTTGATATCTTCAGGTGTTGCCAGGCCGGAGGCGTAAATACCGCCAAAGCCACCGAAGTGGTCAGCATGGCTGTGAGAGATAATCACACCTTTCAGCGGCTTCTTACCACGCTCTTTCTCATACAGTTCAATAGAACGTTTGAAGCTGTCGGTGGAGTACTCCACATCATATAAAACGATACCGGTATTGGTTTCGATGATGGTCAGGTTGGAAATATCCTGGCCACGGACCTGATAGATGTGGTCGGAGACTTTATACAGACCACCGCGGTTGACCAACTGAGCATGACGCCACAGGCTTGGGTTAACAGAAGATGGTGCTTCTTTGTTCTGCATAAAATTCAGGCCGGTAATATCAATAACACCGTCAATGTCACCGTTATTAATCAGCGGAGCAACGAAGCCTTTATCCGTGTTTTCGAAGTCGGTCTTGTTAGCAAAATCCAGCTCGTTATAGACAGCTTTGTTTTTCGTAGCGGTTGAATCCGTTGCTGGCTTACTTTCAGCAGTAAACTGATAATCTGCGGCCAGCACAGAGCCAGAGAGCAGCAATCCGCCACAAAGCAATGCCAGGGGAGATTTTTTGAACATAAACCATTTACTCCTAATTATTCCAAAGTGATTCATTGATTTTTTGACATTAAATGAATGAAGCCCACGGTTTCATCACCATAAGAGAATAATAGACTCAATGATAGATATTGCTACTAATCAAAGGTTTAAAAGTGAATGAATCGTCAAGTAAATCGCCACGGATAATCTAGACACTTTCGAGCCGTTGGTAATACTCGTTTCATATTCAGCAGGTGACGTGTTCATACTCAAGAACGGACAGCGGAAGTTAAATCCGAAAACCACTCTTGTTTGAAGGAGGCTTAGAAAAATGAATAAATCCTACGCGAGGTACAGAAAAATTTTTGAGAGAGTTCCTCCACACGGATGAGTAGTTTTACAGGAACTGAAGATTCAACCCTGCAAATATCTGCCAGCGAGGTTGACCAGGTCCATGATCGGCGACTGAGCCCTGTGGTTCAACAAAGAAGTTGTAGACCGTTTTACCCTGCTTAATGACCTGACCGACACCAAGCCCAAGGGGGACACTGTAGCTGTCGTTCTGGAAGTTTTTAACCCAGATAGGAGCACTGCGAAGGTAGGTACCCCCGCCAAGTTGATAAAACATAAACGGCTGAAATGTCCCCACATTGACATCGCTGCGATCGCCTTCTCCGGCAACACTGTGCTGCCATGATGCAAGATAGCCATACTGGAATACGGGAGAGCTGGCATTAAACAGCACATTAACCAGGCCTGCTGAGAGTTTACCGGTTCCCAGTGCGTCTTCTGTTGCCGTAGGGGCCGTAATCTGCGGTCCAAAACCAAAGCTTACGGCAGGATTACCGGTGTCAACCAACCAGGATGCGAACAGATTTAAATCACCCAGTCCTGTTTGATGACCGCCTGTTGGGGGGGATGGATAGGTGTTTACGGGCAATGACCCACGTAAAATCCAGTTACTTTCCCCCAGAGAGAAAGGGGTCGCATAGCGAAACCAAAACTGATTTGCTTCTTTATCCGTGCCGCTGACATCGCCGATATAATAATTCTGCATATTAAATGCAGTCATATTGGCAAGTGGGTTGTTCGCCTGTGCAGCATCACCGGCGGCATAGGCTGTTGAGGTTGTGATCATTCCTACAAAAAGTGTCTTTAGTGCTGTTATTTTCATGATGTTACCTTCCTGGATTTTTAATCTTTACATTCAGGATGGCATGGTTTCAAATAGTTTCCAGTGTAGTGGCTCATTAAATTTGGTCATCCGAACAGAGGTGTACCACATCCGTCTCTGGCACAGGGCTGCTGTTGCAGCCCTGACTGACATGTTCCGCCAGTTGGCGCTTAAGACGGGCATTTTCAGCAGCCAGTTCACTTTCACGCTCTGACGACGTCATTTTTTGCTGTTGTTTACTGCGCCAGGCATAAAGCTGTGACTCGTAAAGGTTGAGTTCCCGGGCTGCGGCAGCAACACCGATGCGTTCCGCAAGCTTCAGGGCTTCGTTGCGAAATTCAGGCGTGTGCTGTTTATGGTTTTTTTTGAATTGATGCTGGTTTTGTCATGAGTCATATATGGACGCCCAGTGTTATGCAAATACTGATTTGATACGGTTCGCTGCCATATATCCGGCGTCATTTATGGAAAGAGGTTTCCTGTGCCATGATGTCATCCGCACCCTGTTTCCTTATCACCTCACCGGTATGTTGCTACCAGAACTCACGCCAGGATTTTACAGGGTCGGTCTGCCGTTTTCTCATCAGTGTCTGCAAACTCAGTTAAACTA
>NZ_CACSIS010000060.1:0-6154 GCF_902705905.1 Klebsiella sp. 18074
CCAGAGGATCAGGTTTTGGTTTGCGGTCATCAGGCGGAATCTCATCGTCAAGTTCAGGCAATGGCTGGAGTTCGCCCGCCGCGCGGATTTCGTTCTCTGTGATAGCAGAGCGGCCAAAGGCATTCGTCGACTTCACAGCAACATCTGCGAGCTTGTCCATATTGGCAATCTTCTCTGCCTGGCTCGGCGCCAGCAGATCTGACCATCCGACCGAAATTTCCTCGCCTTTTGCAGGAGGGACAATGCCAAGCTTCCAGAAGCGCGAAACCACATCGGTGATCACGTCGGTAAGGAACCCCTTACGGCGGCTCATCCTTGTACGGCCCCATCCTTTCGCATCCTCGGTGCTGGCGCGCTCCCCTGTCTGCATGCCAACCAGCTCTTTTACCGGAATAGGGACGGTCGCGCAGAATTCGCTCAGTGCAGTACGCCACGTGGGCTCAGGGTCAGATGCAGTAACGCTCAACACCTCAGCGGTGCCCGCCTGCATAAAGCTGGCGCTGTCAGTGCTGTCGTTGAGGCGGCGAACCTGCTGATCTAATGCTTCAGCAAGCTGTCCTTCAGGAACGCCGAGCGCTTTCGCCAATGCGGAGAAGTTTGTTTTCTCACTGAACGAGTAGTTGAGCTGTCGACTGGCGTTCTTCAGGAATCCCTCAGAAGCGCCGCCGCTGACCTTCTCAATATCGAGCAGCTTGTTGAATCCGGCCTCAAGCAGGGATTTACCTGACGTCATCACGCCATCGTCTGACCCTTCCGCCAGGATGATTACGCGATCTGGGTGCACGTTGATGATTCGGCCAGGCCGCGCGTCGAAGTTACCGTCGACAGGCAGCTCAGTGAACGAGTACATCGTCACCTCGCCGAACTCGTCGCTATTCTGGTCCTCATTCCACTTGATAGGGTCAATTTGCGCTTCCCATACCGGGATCAGCTTCACAAGGGCTTTTTCCTGCAGCCGACCGACGGCAGCCGTATCAACTTCCTCATCCCAGTTTTTGCTGTCCTTAATTTGCAGCAGCAGCGCCGAATACCGGCCCACAAGATTGCGGCGGTCTGCGCCTTTAATCTGCTCCCAGCAGCGTTTCATGAGCTTATTAACGCGCTTATCCCACGGCGTTTGTTTCGATGCGTCTTTTGTCTGGTCGCCTTCGTAAACTTCCGGGAAGTCCTCCCAGCAGCCATCGACCATGCGCGTGACGGCGGCACCGGCCACCGCGTTACGACGATACGCCCTGAAGAAGTCATCGAACGTCAGGTGAAGCGGGTAGCCAAACTCCTGATAGAGGCGCTGGCGCTTTGTGTTGCTGGTCCCGTTAAAGAGCGTCGACAAATTTTTGTTGCGCTCACGTTCGACGCTGGAGTTACTGGCGCGCTGTTGTTTAATTTCGCTTTCGTTCACGGTTTCCTCCGTCAGCGCGAACGCACCAACATGCCGGTTATTTTTTGTGGTGAGTGAAGTACGCGGTAGCGGGTAGCATCCCAGTCATGGTCTTCTTGCTGGGTGTCTACGTCGTCAGGGTTTTTATCGTCGCGGACAAGTACAGGGATACGGCTGATCCAACCCCGGCAATAGTCGAAAACGTAGAAGGCCGGCTTCTCAGGAATGCCTGATTCCAGATTTCCACCTTCAATAACGGCTTCCAGCATGTCAGCGAAGATCGACGCGCCATTGATGCGAGAGCCAGGCTTTTTGTCGGCTGCCAGCCATTCAACGGCCTGATTCTCCATCTTCTGAGCGATTGATAACTCATTATCTCCGGTGTTGAATATTGCCCCGTCAGCCGGGCCGGGAATAACCTCGCTGCAGATACCGGGCATGATATGCAATTGCCCCTGAGTAACGCCTCCGAGCTGAATTTCTTCCGGCTCATCTGCCTCTTCACCTACCAGCCGCTTATCAATCCACGCCACGCCTTTTGCGACGTTCGTCGAAGACATGTTCAGGCCTTTGTTCAGCTCGTCAGGCGGACAGCCGTACCACTCGCCGATCAGGATAAGGGAGCCGGCAGGCGGGCAGAACTGCCGGCCATCAGGTAACTCAGCTGCAGTACCATCAGCTTGCGCCCACCACAGGTTGGAGAACGGTTTCGACTCACCCCAATCGTGAGAGCGGTCCACTGTCCAGCTATCGGGTATGCGGAACGGCTTAATAACATGGAGCGCTTCATTCCACAGATGGTCGAAGCGGCCGCCGCTGGTGACATCCCATGAGCCTTCTACCCACGCTTTACGCCGGTTTGGGTCTTTGATGGCCATCAGCGTCGCGATGTACTGCGGATCAAGATACGGGTTCTCTTTGAACGAGCCGTGGATTGCAACGCGGGTAAGCGTCACATCCTCTTCTTTCTCGGTCTGAGGGTTAAAGACCCGCTGGGTTTCGCGAATGATGGTGCCGCGAGGCGCTGGCTCGATGAAGCGTTTCTTCACCCAGGTATGGCCGATACCGAACGGGTTGGTAGTGCTGAACGTTTCAAGCGGGATCGGCCTAAGCAGAGAGCCGTTAGCAAGCGGATAGTTCTCAGGTCTGAACGATGAGCGCCGGCACGAGAACATCATTTCGTAGAATTCAGCGGACTGCTGCTTTGTCAGCTCGTTGAAACCAATGAACGGGAATTCCTGCCCGTGATAGTCCCAGTAGTCGCTTTCTTCTTTCCCGAACCGGAAGAGAAGCTCTTCACCAGTCGGCCATACCCAGCGCAATTCCGAGGCGGAAGCGAGATAACGCGCACCGTCATTAAACAGGCGATACATGCGCTTCGACTGCGTGATGATATCGGTGAGGTTTTTATACTCGGTATCGAAAATTACGCCACGCCAGAACGAGCCATAGCCGAGGCCGACCAGGCGGCGAAATCGGGCCAACTGCGCCGCTGTTTTTCCTGGCCCGCGAGTTCCCTCATAGAGAATCTCGTTACACGGGCAGCTCAATGATAGAGATTGAGATCCGGGCAGAGGCTTCCATACAGCTTTGTATTTCATCCACCCAATACCTCGCCCTGCTGTTTTTGTGCTGCCTTTTCCCAGTCATCAACGTTGTCGCAGGACGGAACCGGCATAACGTTATGAGTCGCAACCACGCTTTGCTCTACTTTTTGCTTGTTCGTGTAGACGTCGCCAACATCCTTGGCGGCCTGCTCAAGCAGTTGTGCGGTCATGCCATAGTTCTTCATGCTTTCGGCATTTACGGCCATGCGGTTGAGAACGCGTAAACGGTACGCTTTATTGGCGATCGGAATATCGGATATCTCATTCAGGAATCGGTCGCGAGTAATATTGAAAAGGTCGACCCACTTTTTAGCGAGGCCCTTTCCGCTAACCTTGGTGGGGTCGTTTTGATCCACCTGCTGCCGGGTTATTTTTATGCCAAATTCTTTTAGGACGGCATCAGCGACTTGCGAGGGTGCTTCGTAACACGCAACTGACTGAATTATGAAAGCTTTAACCTCTGGTTTTAATGCCGCCATAATTCACCATCCGTCCTAACCTGTCCTGAATTTATGCCAGCTTCAGCATGCAAGTCCCGCACGCTCTGGCAACATCGATATGAGCAACCTCCGCCGGCCTGTTCGCCGCATCAACCATTTCCTGCACGTCTTTGCTGGCGCCGTAACGCCGGACCACTCCAACGAATTCCTCGACGTCGTGGCCGCGAAGCTTCAGCACCGGCATTCCGGTCTCTTTGTTGAACTTCGGCGCGCCGTAGTCGTCGGTAGCCTGGGCGATATGGTAAAGCTCATGTTCAACCAGCGCGCAGAATTCGACGTCGCTGCATTGCTCGCAGTAGTCGGCAGCCAGAGTGATGATGAACTTCGGTATGCGACCGAACCATTCATGCATCTGCTGCTCCATGCGGGATTTCTGCCAGCCGCCGGCGCGCATCATCACCTGCTCACACTGACCCAGCACAATGCGGCCACTTTTGGCGAATGCGCCAGAGGCCCACATAAACGCAATATCACCGTCAGCGAGTGCATTAACGAGATGTTCGTGGTCAGGGTTATGGAGCCGACCTTCTTCAGAGAGGATGTGCTGATTTACCCACTCTCCGATTTCAGTGGCCGGGATAATCCGCGTGTACGGTAGCCAGTTTTCGCCAGTGAAGTTGACGGGAGGGAATGGTCGGCGGTCTTCAACTTCAGCCATACAGAACATTCCTCTGGGTTGTTCGGATACTTACCGGGGAATTGTTTAAACAGCAACTCATGAAACTTACATAAACCTCTGTCAATGGCACTTTACCGGCACCATTTGCAGAAGTTTATAAACGCGACATTGCCACTTCTTCACAGAGTTACTCAGTCACTTCTCGTCTTTGCGAGCCGTCAAGATGTGGATCACCTCTTTGGTCGACACCAGATCTATGCTTCTTGTCGGGTAAGCATTATCGAGCCACTTCTGGAAGTAGCTCTGCAATGGTCACGCCTGAAGTGCGATGGATTGTTTCTCGTATTCATCACGCCCTACAGAGATAATGAAGCGAGAAAATAACGCGCAGAGCGCATAGCTAACAGCAGTGAATACCCAGCCGGAATATGCCAGGAGCATCACTATTGCGATAAGACGTAACCATCCCACTATTTTGCTTAACACCCCCGAGCGTTTGAATACCACCCTGAGGTTTTCGATTGCTGCATTCTTCTTTTTCGGGCTATCTTCCCGCTTGATTAAGAACGCAGCAAACGTAACGATAAGGGACATGAACACCATCAGGATGATTATCATCCAGTAAGCCACTGCTGAGATTCTTGATAGCGCCTCGCTGCCTGTCCACGCCGCGTATACAAGCAAGGCAAGCAGAGACCAGGATATAGCGTTACTGATAAAACCATTTAAAAAACTCTTCATAGCGCTTCCTTTTAGGAGTGAGCCTGTCGTACAGGAACGCCGCCCGAGAGAGGTCGCCACCTTTAACGGCGTTCCTCAGGCTCACGACTGAAAGACTCTCGATAATTTGCGCGTACGATGCGCATTAAAAAGCCCCGCTATTGCGAGGCGATTTCTTGTAGCGGCTCTTATCTCAGCGCAGCCCCTTACTGCGCGCCGGATGCTCATCTTCGAGCGCCAGCGTTGAGATATTTGGCCTAATTGCTAGCCAGGCCGGCTTCTCCGATAGTCGACAGAGCCATATCGACAGGAGAATGAAGAGTAGAAGCATGGTCACCTCAGGCACTGCGTGCGGATGTATTCCTGCAGGTAGCTCACTTGCCCTGTGATGGTGGCGATTCCGGCTCGGAGACTCCAATAATCCCGCTCAGCGGAGTCAGTAAGTCGGGGGCCGGCAGCATCGCCCAAGCCGACGGCTGCGGTCGCTCCGTTCGCGGGACATTTTGCGTTGAGCTGCAACCTGCGCTGGCCAGAATCGACATCCCTACGCAAATCGCTAATGGTGTTTTGCGCATCGAATAACTCCTGTGTGTACTTCGCATCCAACGCAGCAACGTCACGCTGGCGGGCCTGCATGTCGGCGATGGTGGCGTTAGCCAGATTTAGCGCTTTCACTTTCTCGTCACGCTGCCTTTTGAATTCAGTGGCGTTGTCGTGGTAGTGATTAGCTAGCCACCCAAGACAAACAATCAGGCAGATGACCACGGCACTGATAATGGCGGTTAAGCGGCTCATAGTAGAATTACCCCGACAAAAAGGAACCAGCCCCACCCATCATGTCCGCTAGCAGCAATAAACCCAGCAGCAGCTATGCAGATAGCCGACGGGATGTATTTCATTTCTGCCCCCACAAACACACCTCGCGCTCAATCTCGCGGCGCGTTACCAGCCCTTTCCACTGCTTTCCTTTGGCGTAGGTCCAGCGGCGCAGTTGGTCGCATGCGCCTTTCTGGTCACCCTGGTTAATTTTGCGCAGCAGCGTAGAAGTCTGGAAGTTTCCGGCACCGACGTTATACGCGAACGAGTACAGCGCACCTCGCATCGTCTCGGGGATCGGCTTCTGGATGTACGGGTTAATCTGGCGGGCGACGGTGTTCAGGTCTTTATTGAGCAGCGCACGGCATTCAGCCTCGGTGTACTTCTTGCCGAGCATGATATCTTTACCGGTGTGGCCATAGCAGACAGTCCAGACACCCACCACGTCCTGATAAGGGTTGTATCTCACACCCTCCAGACCATCGTTACCGGTCGGCCCAGTGATGAGTGCTGA
>NZ_CACSIS010000061.1:0-5977 GCF_902705905.1 Klebsiella sp. 18074
GGCAGCTTCGAGGCGAAACTCGGGGCTAAAATTACGTCTGTTACGTCCGGTCATAATGTCACCTGTTTTGACTGTGAGGTGATGATATCACCTCTATTCAGGTGGCCAAATTCAGTGTGCCACTACAAGGTACATTCATGGGGAGCTTCTGCAAGGAAGCCATACGTAACCATTCGCCTTTAGATGTAGAACCTCGTTTTGTGTTGAGTAATTGAAGTTCCGAGTTATTAAGACGGACACTGACACAGTGTGTTCGCAATGATCGTGGGATGATATTAGATTGATTCATAAAAATTCCTTTTATTAGATTGATTACTCATTCCATGTGTAATAACTTATTTATAATAAGTTATAAATAAAAGTCAATGAATTGTGATGCTGAAATCAATTATAAGGAGAGTGAATGTATTTAATGATGCCTTTGCATATGCACATAGACTATGGTTTTGGTGCAACAGCAGAACAGTTTAAAGAATCAGCAGATTTATTATCGGCTTCTGAATCCGTTAAGGATTTAGGTATGCCAGTCAATTATCTTAGACGACATGCAATCGAACTTTACCTAAAATCTTTAATTTATGTTTTGCACCGAAATTTTAAAATTCCATTCAGTAGTGGTGGTACTCTTGGAAAACCAAAAATTAAAGTGTTGGGAAAGGATTTTGAATTAGAAAACATGCATGACATCAGATTATTAACCATATATTTAATCGGTCAGCACAATAAGTTAATACCTTGTTTTTTTCACTTGGGAATAGGTGTAATTGAAAAGGATGTTTTAGATAAGATCAATAAGATAAATTCCATTGATTCTAAGAGTACTTTTTTTCGCTATCCTAAAACGGGAGATCACATCCAGGATATGAGAAAGTCATCTGTAAGACAAAAAAGTACGGAAGATATTATAAACTCGATGAACAAAAAAGAAGGGATGTATGTGAAGGCTTTGCTATTAGTTGATGACGAGGATAACATAGTTGACTCATTTGACATAGATGTAGATGTATTCCCAGATTTAAATAAAAATCTTAAATATCTATGTGATTATTTTCATGATCTTCATGCGGCATACAGATGGGGTATATGTGATGGCAGGTGACTATATTTTTATTTACTTAGATAAATTTGCATGAAAAATATTTCCTTTTCAATCGTAGAGCAGAAAAGCAAGGCAACTCAGAGAAGCGGAGCTTCGGAGAGTTAGCCCTTGCTTAATGCTTCTGAATTGATAAAATGATATGATGAAGAGTTTGAACAGATAATGTATTAATTTATGCACTGGGGTATAAAATGAATTTTGGTAAACTCTCACTTTTAGTAGTTGTCATTTTAAGTAATTCCTCTTTTGCATCGGATACTCCTTTGGTTCAACAATCATTGTTAAGGCAGAATGCAATAGAGTTATGTCGTGCCTTTGAAGCATCAGGATCTGAATTTACAATTTATGGAGAAGCTAATGGTGATATGGCAGTCAACTTAAAAAAACTTAAAAGCCTGAATCTAGGGGAGTTAAATGCGAAGTTAGGCACCAATTATTCTAATTGGGAAGGAGTTCCGAAAGTAGAAAGGAAGGATCAACTCTCTGAAAATATCAGAATGTCTAATTGTAATTTGACAGCATTTAATATGCTATCTCAGGATTATAAAGAAAAAGTTGAATTACAGGATAGAAAACAAGAATTATTACGCCAGCAGGAAGTAGTTGAACAGGAAAATAAACTCCCCCGTAATTATATTGTCAGTGGTGACCGACTACGTTTATTGCCTGATCTATATATTGAAAAGAGGACTGATTATAGCCTTGGTAATAAGTATTATCTAGAAATTACAACTCCTGAAAACGGCTTAATTAGAATGATTAATGGAACTAAAGAAGTGATTGATTTCAAAAACAAGTCGTATTATATTTCATTCCACAGAAATAACCATAAGCAGATTGTCATTACATTGGAAAATAAAAAAGAATAAATAAATTTGAAATTCTATTTTTGATAAAGCATCCTTGTTAGATATTAAACAAGGGGGTGTCAAAATGAGAATATTTATGGTTTTATTACTGCTTATGTTGCCGACATATTATGTAAATGCTCAAAATATTTGTGTGGATTACAAAACAGATCCACAGGTTGATGCAAAATATGTTTTAACTATAAAAAGAAAAATGGATTTTGTTGAGTATAATGATGTGATAAAGGTTACTAAGTACGATCATAAACTAATTCAGGTATTTGAAATTAAAAAGACAATTCCTGAGCTAAAAAAGGATAAACCTTCTACAAAATATGACATTCTTGATAATACAAAACTCTATATCAATATGTATTCCAGGGATAAGATTGATTTAAATAAAAAAACAGACTTTAATTGTATCTATATTGAGCTTAACAACGAGAGAAATAAAAAAATTACCACATTAATTGACAATGACATTATTGCTGAGTTCAGATCGCGTTAAGTACAACAAATATTATTATATTAGATGATCATAAATAATATTGGCTTCCTTTTGTCACTTTCATTTAGTCATTTTCACATTGTTTATCTCATTAGGTATACTGGTTGAAACAGGATACCCTTTCTAAGATATCCTGCTGTCTGCTCAATAGTTAGGGGAAATTATAGAGAATATGTCTTTTTTCTCAATATAAACCCCCAGTTCATCATATGGGTTGCCATAAGCTGAGGCTGATAACCAATTAAGGCTTGTGATTAAAATATTATCATTGTCCCATGATAATATTTTTGCATGAGAGATTGGTTCTTTCTTCTTCTCTAAAATAATCCCATTTTCACTTAAAGACTTACTTGTCTCTTCAAGTTGTTGGGTATTGATCCCCCCACTTAGAGATGAGTAATACATTTTTATGTTCAGCTTATTATTGGCTGTTATTGAACTTATTAATGGTGTCAAAATAGGTCTTTCGGCATTATTACTAATTCTATGGCTTGCAATAAATATGGTGCTTGTTGCTTTGTCCCTGGCATCTAAAACGTAATCGTGATGTTCATTTTTTGTGATGATTTTAATTTTTACATTTTTTTCAGTAGGATTTTCATTGGCCAAATGTTGAGTAACTTTTTTTAACTCATAAGCTATGGCAGAAATAGATTTGCTTAAATTATTAGATACCCGTGACTTCCCTTTTGATAATATACTCAAAATATCTAATACTTCAGTTGTTAAGACATTATTTGTCGTAAATACAGAACATTCATATCGATTAAATCCGCTCGCTAACCAGTTGCATGAACCTATTGTTGCACAATAACCATAATTTAGGGTATCACAAACTATAATTTTCGCATGTGAGCCTGTTGGATCTGAATGTATTGTAAAAAGTGAAGCTAATCCAAGTTGTACTATTTCCTCCTTATAAACATTAAGTCCACTAAGAAACTGATTATAACTGCCGATGCTTTTTTCATCATCAGGTTCCTCTTGACCCCATAATATATCGACTTGGACTCCTCGTTTAGCTGATTCAACTAATTTATTAAAGATGCCTTGAAAATTTTTCAATTGAATAAAAGTTGAATGGATAATAATCCTGCTGAGAGAGTTATCAATCAAGTCCAGAAGATGAGCTTTATGATTTTCAGAGCCGGATATTATTTGAAATTCGTTTTCGCCAATCAAGTGTTCTTCAAAATGATTTTCATAAGACTCTGTGCTAAAAATACTTAGTTTAGAACTCTTATTTTGAGAAGTACTACTTTCTTTACGTTTTAAATTAGCAGCGGAAATTATATCTTCAGCCAATTCTTTTGAGATATCAGATGGAACACCTGTTATATTATCGGCCTCATCAACCTGAGCTATTGCAAAAAGTTTGTTTTGATAATATGGTCGATCATTTGCCCTTTCCTCATAGCCTATAACCTCTTCATCACTATCTTCAACACAATTTAGTATATCTGATGGATATGGTGCATATTTCGGGTTTTTTATATTTAACTCTGTAGCTATTGAGTTTTTATTCTTGAGTAATTCATTTGCTCTTTGCTTGTTATATATTTGATAGTTCTGGTTTCTGGCATTTACTCGATAACATTTTGCTGTTTTAGGATCAATTAAAAACTTCCTAGTAGATTCCATTGGCTCTCTTTCATAAGGAAGTTCGTCATGGTTAGCAACAATTGATCCAACATCAGTAATTCTGAAATTATATTTTGAGTCTAATTCCACTAATTCGACCCAACCCAATTTCATAAACGGTATTATTATTTCAATGATTAGTCTCTGCGGAAGATTGGACTTCAATGATAATTCTTCTATTGGATAAGAACGGCGGCTAATTTCTTGAAGTAAAAAATGATCTAAAGCTCCCCACCTATGGCCCTTAAAAATTTTGAATTTATGTACGCCATAATGAAAAGGAATTTTTACATAAATATTTTTATTTTGCATTTTTCTTCCCTTGATTTTTTGTTGAGTTACTCTCAATTAATAAAAGATTACCGACTTGAGCAGATGTTTCTAATTCATTAATTAATTTAGGGATGAATTCATATTCTTGTGAGCTCTCTTTTACTATACGGTTGGACCAAGATTTAAGAAGTTCATATGATCCTATGATAATTAATTTATGCTTGGCTCGACTGAGTAAAACATTTATGCGACGTTGATCTGATAAAAAACCTAAGGCACTTTTTATTGTGCTTTTCCCATTATTTCGGACTAATGATATTATTACAATATCTGCCTCACCACCTTGAAAAGAATCCACTGTAAGACAGTAACCATCGTTATCATCAGGAGGAATGTAATTATTTAGAAGAGTTTTAAGCTCATTGTTTTTCTTTGCAATTTCTATGTGCTTGGAAATTAATTTTACTTGATTGGAATAAGGTGAAAGAATGGCTAATTTGATTTTTTTTGTAGGATTGGTGTTTTTATCAAGATCTTTTAAAATGTCGATTATTACTTTGCATTCACTCTCGTTAGACCAAATTGGTTTATGTTCTCCGGCTCGACTTCCCTTTGTTTTTTGTACATCTTGTTGATTAATCCATACCAGTGCTGGTGTATCTTTTAATATTGACTCTTGCTTTATGTTTATAACTGAATCAAAGTCTTTTGAAAGATATTTCAATTTTTTATCAGCATCAGTAAATAACGCTTTTTTATAAAAAACATTAGATATTACTTCCGCGATGTGAGGATGCATACGGTGCTGGACTGATAACATAGAAGATAGTTTATTTTTTCGTTTTTGTCCTTTACCTGCTAACTGTTCAAACTTTTCATCTTGTTCTTCATCTTCTAAAATTAAAGACTCAAATAAATTTACATATTTTGTTGCTCGTAATCCTATTTCTCTTGCCTGTTCGTCATTGATTGATGAAAAGTAGCCATTACGGATTAGTTCATTTTTTAATTTGAAGTTGTTTATACTATCAACTTCTTCGAAGGTGTTGGTTAGTTTTTTATTATTAGTTAATATTTTTTTTAGTTCAATGGAACGGTATGGTGGTAATTGACGGTGATCACCGATCATTAACCTTCTATAAGACAACAAAAGAGGACTGATTAGTTCTATCCCTGTAACTTTCCCAGTCTCTTCCACCCTCAGTGTCAGGATAGTTGTCACCCCCTTTGAAAATAAACTTGAGGGTGATGGAGTGACAAATGAAACGTATTTCCCCTGAACGAAAAACCGGAATACTGGCAAAAATGCTGCCGCCCTACAATATGACCGTGGCCGCTGTTGCACAGATGGAAGGAATATCCGAAGCTACCCTCTATAACTGGCGTAATCAGGCTAAATCAGAGGGAAAACCGGTGCCCGGAGCGGATAAAACAACAGACCAGTGGTCAGCAGAAGCGCGCTTTGCCGTAATAGTCGAAACCGCCACACTCAGTGAGGCCGAAATCGCGGAATACTGTCGTAAAAAAGGACTTTATCCTGAACAGATTATTCAGTGGAAACAGGGTTTTATGCAGACTGAAAACCCTGATGATAAAGCCGCGCTAAAA
>NZ_CACSIS010000062.1:0-5836 GCF_902705905.1 Klebsiella sp. 18074
ATCGGTCATCGGCTCATTACGGAAAAAGGCCATTGCCACGACCATCCAGATAACCATATCTCCCGGCAGGCGACGACGGCGAACGGTTGCATGCTCAGAGAGGGTCAGGCAGTGTTGTACCACTCAGTAGGAAGATGTTCCGCAAACATCTGCGCTGAAGGCGGTGGCATAAGGGGTGGTCGCTGAAATCGAGCAGATCATTGAGACGTGGCATAAGAAAACGGCTCCCTGTAGTGGAAGCCGTTATAGTGCCGCAGTTTAAGGATCGGTCAACCGATCCTTAACTGATCGGCATTGCGCCTCCGGCGGGCTTTCATTCAGAGTAACATTCTTGTTTTCTTACGATATTCTTCATAGTCAGGATACCGGGATAGTGATTCATCCTTTTTCTTCATATTTCTTACAAAGAACACACACCAGCCAGCAAGTACCAGGAACGGGATCCAGTGCATGGACATGATAGCCAGTGCTAGATAGATCAGAATCTCACCAAGGTAGTTAGGATTACGGCTGAAACTGAATAACCCCTCACTGATAAGACCCTTGCGGTACTGAAGCGTATAAAATTTCTGGGCATCAGCCACATAATGTAAAAAGACACCGACAATAAACAGGGTGATAACCAGAGCCAGCAGCGGTGGTGGCAGTGAAATATGGCGACTCATAAGCAACCATGGCGCAAGATAGTATCCGGCCAGAGGGAGGAAAATGAATAACCAGCCTGCCCAACCCGGAACGGGCGCCATAAAACGCCGGTCTGGATAAAAATGCTCCTTCATCAGCCACAATAATGAGTAGGTGCCATGAAGCGACAGATACACCCAAGCTTCAGTTGAGGAATTTCCCACACTAAACATCATGATCGCTACCACAGGTATCACCATGATTTTGTGAAGGTTAATATAAAAAATAGCTGACATAATGCGTTCCTTATATAAAGTCCATATTAACCATACCAGTTTAAAGTAACGGGTATAATGCGTCGCACATGAAAAAGTTGGCGCCTGCATTTACCATGCTTAAACAAGACATTGTTCGTTAACTGTTTCATTACGCAACGATAGCATTAATGCTTGAATGTCCGCTGTTGGCACAGGCCGGGGACGAAGCGAACCAGCACTTTAGGAGGAGGTCCGCAGTGAGCGAAGACAGGAAGTACGTAATTGTTCTCACTGCCGAGTGTGCATTACTTACATTGTCGTATGCCCAACAACGGGGGAGCAAGTCACCAGGTGCCCGGATAAAAAT
The DNA here is from genome assembly GCF_902705905.1 of Klebsiella sp. 18074. Lineage (NCBI taxonomy): Bacteria > Pseudomonadati > Pseudomonadota > Gammaproteobacteria > Enterobacterales > Enterobacteriaceae > Klebsiella > Klebsiella sp. 18074. The sequence goes on from NZ_CACSIS010000062.1 coordinate 1,249, forward strand.
TCGCCGTTCATCTATATCCACCAGATCCATCAACGAATAAAGGATGCCAAGTCTATCGAGCTTAATACGAACGTTTTGATAACCTTCAAGATAAAAAGCCACAGGGTCGATACTCTCTTTCAATGCCGTGGCGGGCAGCCGGACCCCCTCGGCACTGGCAGGAATGATATGCACAATCGGCTTATCAAACTCATATAACCAGTATCCGGGAATGCTGTTACGGATCAGGCTGGGACGTTCACCGGCCTGTAGATCAAACACTGAGATAAAAAAATCGCGCGTGGCTTCCATGTCGTGGCTGCGGAACGTTACGTGGTGTATGTACATAAATTACCCCGCCACCTGAGTATTCTGGCTATCATTACGCCGGTTAAACAGGACAAAAAGGATCCCCGCAACCGGAATAAGGGTTGCCATCCAGGGAATACCCACCGCACCCAGCGCACTGTCTACGGTCAGCCCCCCGATAATTCCGCCGAGCGCGTTGGCCAGGTTAAACGCCGAGATATTTGCGGTGCCCGCCAGTTCCGGCGCAGCGCTACCGTACTTAAGCACGCTCATCTGCAGCGGCGGAACGTTGCCGAACGAGGCAACCCCGAACAGGAAGGTTGCCAGCAAAAACAACCAGTAGTTGCTGCTCACAAGGCCTACAATCACCAGAGAAGCGACCATCAGTACCGGCCATAAAAGCTGCGCATGGCGCAGGTTGCGGTCAGCAGTGATGCCACCTGCGTGGTTACCCAGAACCAGGCCCATCCCTACCACAAACAGCAGTACGGTCAATGCCTGTACGCTGTATCCTGCCACCTGCTCTGCGAGCGGGGCGATGTAGCCGTAGAGGGTCATAAAGCCAGTCCAGCACAACACTGTTATCGCAAGGCTTGCCAGCAACGGCCCATGACGGAACACTGCCAGCTGCTGGCGGATGCTTTTTCCCTGCTCGGGAGGCTGACGCTGAATAGTCAGCACAATGGCAATCAGCGCAACGGCACCCAGTGCGGAGACAACATAAAACGTGACGTTCCAGCCAAAGATATTGCCAATCCAGGCACCGAAGGGAACGCCCAGCACGTTAGCCAGCGTCAGTCCGGCAAACATCTGCCCGACGGCACGTCCGGCCAGACTTTCTGTCACCAGTCGCGTTGCCACCACAGCACCGATCCCGTAAAACGGCCCCTGAACCAGTCCGGCCAGCACCCGGCTGACCAGCAGCAGTGAATAGCTTGTCGACATCGCACTGACCAGGTTTGCGAAAATAAACATCACCATTAATCCCGCCAGTACATTACGTTTTTCGTAACGGGCGAGCCACAGCGTCAGTACCGGGCCGCCTAACACAATTGCCATAGCGTAAGCGGTGATAACGTTTCCAGCCTGGCCGTCCGTAATGTCGAGTGAATGCGCGAGGGTCGTTAGCAGTCCGGCGACAACAAATTCTGCGGTACCGATAGCAAAAGCGGATAAGGTCAAAATCCAGACCTGTAAAGGAATACGTTGCGGTTTCATGAGTGACTCTGGCAGATGAATGATGGGATTCATTCTGCATCACAGATTCAATTTTTATAATGACGATAAAACAGAATTGATTATTCACTTAACCAGAATAAAAACGTTATGATCGCCTTATTCATTCTCCAGCCAGTGAATGAAAAACTCGCTGAAGGCTGTCACCTGTAAAGGCTGAAAACGCCGTTGCGGGTAGACAAACTGAAGGCCAACCTGTTTTTTATCATGGCGGCTGAAGCCGATAAATGTGTCACTGAACAGCACTATGAGCCGTCCCTGCTCCACATCGCGCTTAACATCCCACCAGGATTTACTGGCGATACCTGCGCCTGCCAGCACCCACTGTCGCAGCAGGGCACCATCGTCACACACCATCGCAGGTGTGACCTGCACAACAGCAACCTCTCCCAGCTCTTCAAAGCGCCATTCGTTCATCAGCGTACCGCGCTGTTCCATCACCAGGCAGCGGTGATCATGCAGTTCAGCCGGGTGGAGAGGAACCCCGTAGATTTCGAGATAATTTTTTGAGGCAACCAGCACCCGGTAATTAGGCCGGATAAATTTAGTCACCAGATTGCTGTCCGGAAGGTTGCCAAAGCGGATGCTCATGTCCAGCCGGTTTGCAATTAAATCCATCAGGTTTTCACTGAGGTAAACCGAGCTTCTTACTTCCGGGTACAGACGTGAAAAGTCGAGGAGTGCAGGCGAAAGATACTGTCGCCCAAAATCTGACGACGCCGAAATCCGCAGGCTCCCGCTGAGCACCCCGTCTTTCTGTGTGAGTTTGGACTCCGCCTGCGCCATTTCCTCAAGTACGCGAAGCGCGGCGTGGTAAAACTCTTCCCCGGCGCGCGTCAGCGCGATAGCGCGGGTTGAACGGTTAAAGAGCCGTGTCTGGTAACGCTCTTCCAGGGCCTTTAAGCGGGCTGTCATCGTGGCCGGCGAAAGATTCATGCGCCGCCCGGCTGCAGAAAGTCCCCCAGCCTCCACTACCTGCACCAGTAAGGTAATATCTTCGAACTTTCCCATTATTCCGTTTTCCTGAAAATAGAATCAGATTTCACTGCCATTATCAAATCGGCATGCGGGGCATAAAGTCAAGGCATAACTTACCCCCCCAGGAGAAGAAAGCATGCAACAACGTACTCTTTTTGATGCCACACAGGTTGGTGCTGTTGAATTAAAAAATCGTGTCGTTATGGCACCGATGACGAGGGCCCGTGCCGCACAGCCAGGCAATATCCCCACGGCGCTGATGGCTGAATATTATCAGCAACGTGCCGGAGCAGGTCTCATCATTACAGAAGCGACGCAAATTTCTCCACAGGGTCAGGGGTACTCGTGGACGCCAGGCATTCATTCCGCTGAGCAGGTTGCGGGCTGGCAGCTGGTGACAGATGCGGTACATAAAGCGGGTGGCAAAATTTTCTCCCAGTTATGGCATGTTGGACGGATGTCTCATCAGAGTTTTCACCCGGATGACAAACCGGTTGCTCCGTCAGCGTTGTCTCCTGACGCACAGGTTTGGGTGGTCAACAGCAACGGCGTCGGAGAAATGGTTGACTGCCCGGTTCCGCGTGAAATGACGCCTAACGATATTCAGCAGGTGATTGCGGATTATCGCCACGCCGCAATTAATGCAATGAAAGCTGGATTCGACGGCGTAGAGATACACGGAGGCAATGGGTATCTGATTGATCAGTTCCTGCGTCGTTCCTCAAACAAGCGAACCGATGAGTATGGCGGCAGCCTTGCAAACCGCGTGCGTTTCGCTCAGGAAGTACTTGCAGCCATCAGTGACGTTATTGGTGCCGACCGCACGGGTATTCGTCTGGCACCCTTTATCACCCAACGTGGAATGGACGATCCCCAAGTCATCGAGGCGATTCTGGCACTGGCAGCCTGGTGCGAAACAAAAGGTATTGCCTTTATTCACCTGGCCGAAGCGGACTGGGATGATGCACCGCAGGTGCCGTATGAGTTCCGGGAAACCCTGCGGGCGACCTTTAGCGGCACGATCGTTGTGGCAGGGAATTACACTCGTGATAAAGCAGAAAAACTTCTGACGGCGGGTGTCGTCGACCTGGTGGCATTCGGTCGTCCGTTCATTGCAAACCCGGACTTCCCGCGACGTCTGAAAGAAAATCTGGCGATGGCAGATATTGGTAATCCGGCCACGCTGTTTGGTGGAAATGATGAGGGATACACCGATTACCCCTCCCTGGCCTTCTGATGGGTTAAAAAAAATCGTGACGCCCGTACGCAGGCGGTAAGTGTCAATGAAGTTGTCACCCCTGGTTGATTTATGCCGCCTGTTTTTCCCGCTCCGGATTGAGTGACGGAGACTGTAATTAAAATTGTGTAATTGCCTGTTAATGAGATGGTCACCTCCACCCTGTGAGCTGTACGCTGGCAGGGTGTAATTCTCTTGAGGGTTCCATCATGCAAAACGTCACGCTTATTGGTATTGATATGTTCACTCCAACAACGGAGACAGGCAAATTATGGACGAAAAGAAACTTAAAGCCCTTGCGGCTGAACTGGCTAAAGGCCTTAAAACCGAAGCCGATCTTAACCAGTTTTCCCGGATGCTGACCAAGCTTACCGTCGAAACAGCACTCAATGCTGAGCTGACCGACCATATCGGGCATGAGAAAAATGCGCCCAAAAAAGGCTCTAATACCCGCAATGGCTACTCGTCAAAAATGTTGCTGTGCGATGACGGCGAGATAGAACTGAACACGCCGCGCGATCGTGAAAATACCTTTGAACCTCAGTTAATTAAGAAGAACCAGACGCGTATCACACAGATGGACAGCCAGATTTTATCCCTCTACGCCAAAGGTATGACCACGCGCGAAATCGTCGCCACGTTCAAAGAAATGTACGACGCGGATGTATCGCCCACGCTGATATCTAAAGTCACTGACGCCGTAAAAGAGCAGGTTACGGAGTCGGTAAGTGTCAAGGTAGTTGGCACCCTTGGTTAATTTAAGCCGCCTGTTTTTCCCGTTCCGGATTCAACGTTACCGGGCCTTCCGGTTGCCAGTTTCTTGTCTTCCCTGACCAGCGCTCAGGATGT
>NZ_CACSIS010000063.1:0-4682 GCF_902705905.1 Klebsiella sp. 18074
TGCACCATTTCGTTTACCTGGGACAGCTATCGGGAGAATCGGTCATGAAAAACATCAGCAATCGCCAACGCATTATCAACTACATCGGCAAGCACCCTGGCTGCACGTTTGCCGAGGTTATCGAAGGCACCGACCTGCTCAAGTCCTGCGTTAACTCAGCGCTGTGCAAGTTATCGGATACCAAGGAAATCAAGCGTTCTGGCCCGAAAGGCGCTTACACATACACGCTGCCATCCTGGCAGAAAGTTGTCGAGCCTATCCGGGATTACACGTTTGAGTTTTCACCATATTTCGGCTGCAAAAACCCAATGACCAACCTGTTTAACCAGTGCCTGGCGGGAGTGAGAAAATGAACATCGAAACAGTAAACGAGCTCATCGCCTCACTGGAGAGCGCAGGCGAGCTGTCGATCAGAGAGCAGAAGTTCCTGAAGCTGGCGAAAGCGTACCAGCAGCTGGCTGCGGAGAATGTGGCCATTCGTGAACAGTCTGAGGAAGTTTACGCAGCAGGTTACAACCACGGGCACCTGAACACTGTTGACGGTATCGCATACGCTGGTTGCGTAAAAGACGACTTCTACAGCTTGGCTCTCCAGGTAATGGCTGAAGTCGAAACCCCCGCCACCGATCGCATCGTATCCTGGATTAAGGCTGATGGGGTAGAGGAGTACGCAGCGCTATTCGCTGGCACCGTGAATATGGAGCGAGAGCATAACCAGCAATTCCACAAAGGCACGCTGTGGTTCGCCAAGCAGCTGCGCGAGGGGGCCAAATGACCGAGCAAACCATTCTCGACATGTGCTGCGGCTCCCGCATGTTCTGGTTCGACAAACAGGACCCGCGTGCAGTGTTCGCCGACATTCGCTCCGAGCAGCACACTCTGTGCGACGGTCGCAGCCTGGTTATCAGCCCGGACATTATCGCCGACTTCCGCGCGCTGCCGTTCGCTGACGCCTCCTTCCCCATTGTCGTGTTTGACCCGCCGCATCTTGAACGAGTTGGTGAAAACGCCTGGATGGGTAAGAAATACGGTCGCCTGAACAAAGATACCTGGCGCGATGACCTGCACGCTGGCTTCAAAGAAGCGTTCAGAGTGCTGTGGCCACACGGCGTTCTTATCTTCAAATGGAACGAAACCCAGATACCGGTGAGCCAGATTCTGGCGCTGACCGACGAGAAGCCAGCCATCTGGCAACGAACAGGGAAGGCGGACAAAACGCACTGGGTAATTTTCGTGAAGGGGACTGCCGCATGACAACTGATATCACCGAACTGGCGCAGCGAATGAAGGCGGCAGCAGAGAGCGTTATTAAAAATCACGACTGTGAATGGTTCGAGACTGGTCGTCAGATTTGCACCGTTCACAAGTCAAAGGTCAATCTTATTAGCATGGCTAACCCTTCCAACATTATCGCGCTGGTAGAGGCGCTGGAGAAGGCGCAACGCTATATCGAAGAATTGCGGGAGTGGAATGCGGGACTGGCGCAGGAGTCATTCGAACGCCAGCAGCGCATCGTCGAACTCCAGCAGGGCTGTGAAAACGATCCGCGCATTCACGAAATTATCGACCTGAGAGAGCGCATCGCCGAGCTGGAACCTATCCGCGCAGCAGCCGAGAAGCTGGTCCGCTGCAAAGGTCGCTATCACAGCGAGCAGAACTATCGCGCACTGGCGGCGCTGTTTGGTGTGACAGCTCCAGACCTTCCGCCGCTGGATAGCGAGTCCCGCACCGTGAAGCTGCCAGTGGGCTACACAGCTAGTTCAGGACATCCGTTTAACGAAGCCGAAAGAACGGTAATGATCCCTGGCGGTGGGGACTGGTTGAATCGGTTTGATGTTGAACACGTTCTGACCGCCGCTGGCATCAAGTGGGAGGCTGAGTAGATGGCTATCACTGAAGGTTTTTGCGCCGACCTGTATTGCGACTGTGATGGTTGTCAGTCCGGGAAAATCTATCCGCAGGGGCAGGCTGATTTTATTGGTCGGAATATGACCGATATTTCTCAGCAGGCGCGCAAAGCTGGCTGGCGCATCAGCAAAGACCGCCAGCGCTGCTATGCGCCGGGCCACAAAATTTCACGGGGAGCCAACCAATGACCAGCAAATTAACCAAAGAATGGTTACAGCATCAAATTTCAGCAATCGAAGCCGTTGGCATTACTGATAGCAACACATTGGCCGCATTCAAGCTGGCGCTGGCCGCAATGGACAGCGAGTCTTGGTGTTTGCTTCTCGACTACTTACAGGGACACAAAGACGGCCTGGAGTGGGCCTCCCAACTGGCAGAAGCCAATCACCCTGAAACCGGAGACTGGCTTTACGATGACCCTATAGAGCTGGCAAAAGCTATTCGCAAAGGTCCAGATATGTCGCCAGCGCAGCCGGCGCCGGTAGTGCCGGTAGTGCCGGATGAAATAAAGCACCGCATCGGTGGATTGGATTGGGGATGGGGAGGCGAGTTTAATCGCTGCTGGAACGCCTGCCGCGCCGCCATGCTGCAGGAGAGCCAAAAAAGTGCAGGAGAATCGAATAACTGCAGGAGAAGCGAAAAGGTGCAGGACCTGCAGGCTGGCAATTGTCGGGAAAACGGGAATTCGTCAACCAACAATTTTCGGGAAATTGCGGAAACGTCAACCGGCACCGCAATAACGCCAGCAGCACCAGACAAAAAACTGACCGACGATGTGCTGGATGAAATCATCGCCGGAGCCAAAACATCGATGGAGCAGTATCTTGCTCTGTCTTTGAAGGCTGAACGTGAAGTATGGCGGAAGGAAGGACCCACCGACGATGAACGCATTATGGCTATCGAAGGTATTCATAACTGTGAACGGTGCGGTGATGAAGGGTGGGTTGTTGGCGAAATGGGTATCATTCGCTGTGCGTGCGGTCAGGCTGGAAACTCTCCGGTAATTCCGGATGGTTACGTGATGGTGCCGAAGGAGCCTACAAAAGAGATGATTGATGCCGGGTGGCTGCACTTCATGGGCACCAAGAACCCCTCGTCAAAAGGCACGTACAAAGCCATGCTCGCAGCCGCTCCGCAGGAGGTGCAAGGTGAGTAACCAAATCCCCGAAGCTGTAGCCGTAGCGATGATTAATGCCGCCAGAGATATCACGGTGGCAAAAATTAACGCTAAAGGTGCGAAGTTCGACGGTTATACAACCTCAGTAAACTGGTTTGATCGTTCAATGAAAGAGGTACGCGAAGCTGTTAAAACAGTGCTTCCTGACGTTGAGCGGGAGGTGAAGTGATGGACTATAAAAAACTGAACGAGTATGAACTTGCTGATATGCGCAGCGCGATCGAAAGAGAGCAGGAACGTCGCAAGCAAGGGCCTAAAGTGCTGACTTACCGCGTCACTTCATGCATGACAGAGCATCGTTATTTTAAAGACCTGAAGTGTGCGCTGCTGTGCCTAAAAGATACGGTTGATATGCTAATCGAGCACTCGCTTGAAGGCGGAGGGGAATATGTTAACAAGTGCACAGGAATCGTTGGCATAGTTTTCCGCGTGGAAGAGATTTCACAGGCTGATTTTGACGCTAAGGGAAAAGCTAAATATTACGATGACATTTGCTTTGAAGGCCGAGTTGGAGAGTTAAACTGATGCCTAAATCCCCCGCAGAACGCAAAGCCGCGCAGCTTACCCGCCAGTGATATATAATCCCCTCCACACCAGAGGGGATTTTTTATGTCGAAGTGGAACATTGCAGCCAAATCGAAAGACGAGCAGGACAAGGTGAACGTTGCCCTCGCCGCGTCCGGCGTCGCCTACAAAGAGCGCCTGAACATGCCGGTTGTCGCCGAAGTCGTCGCCAGAGAACAGCCTGAGCATCTCCGGGAGTATTTCATGGAGCGAGTTCGCTACTATCGCGAGCAGAGCATCCAGTTACCGCGCGCCAGTGACCCGCGTTACATCGAGATGGCCGGCCTGAACGAGAAAAAATAATCACCTATATAGATTTTGCATTTAGCTAGACTCCCCGTCATAATTTCACTGTCAGCCTGAACAACTGACACGACTTTCCGGCGCCAAGTGGGGACACATGGCGCACAAAAACAAAACCTCAACGAAACACCTGTCACCGATGGCGAAAGCCACCGGCGTTTTTCTGCATTCTGCGTTTGACCTCTTTGGAGGTGACGCGTGAAGCAACAATTCTGCCTCATCAACGACAGCGTTAAGCAAAACGCCGTCAACTTCATACGGTCATTGCAGGCCGATCGCCGTTTCCCGGTCATTATCGAAGCCCGCGAAGAAAGCCGTACCGACAAGCAGAATCGTATGATGTGGCCCTTACTGAAGGACCTGAGCGATCAGGTGGTTTGGTATGGCGAAAAGCTCGAATCTGCTGAGTGGAAAGACCTCATCACCGTCCTGGTAAGTCAGATGCAATCCCCGGAGAAAGAGCAGAAGTCTGCGCCAGGGATTAACGGCGGCCGCGTGTATTTCGGCGTGCGTACATCCCAGTCCAGCAAGCGCTACATGGTCGAGGTTATAGAAGCTATTTTCTGGTTCGGTACCGAGAACAATGTGAAGTTCAGCGAGAAATCCAATAGCCGCATTGAATGGGCTCAGGAGTGGAGGGCGTCGCATGCACAGCCCACTCGCTAAAGTCATGGAGCGTTCGATATTCCGCACCTCCGGCCCTCGCAAGCGCAAAGAAGAAGTTAAGCCA
>NZ_CACSIS010000064.1:0-4500 GCF_902705905.1 Klebsiella sp. 18074
AGGGTGGCGGGCAGGAGGCCCGCCATACAACTGTCAGGCATCAAACAAACAAAGAAACCTCATGCGCAGGCATGGGGTTTTTTGTTGTCTGCGGTTCATGAAAAGCGGCCGGACGCCGCCCGGATCGAGCGCTGCGCGCCGCGTTCCGGGAATATCCAGCGGCCAGCGACCAAACCGAACAAGCCTTCCCCTGACATATACGGTAAACTAGTGCAGATTTTGCATCAGGAAGCCACTATGAATCACTCCCTTAAACCCTGGAATACCTTTGGCATCGATCGTACAGCCAAAGCAATTGTGCGCGCCGAAAATGAGCAACAGCTACTGTCTGCCTGGCAGGATGCCACCGCAGAGGAACAGCCGGTCTTAATCCTCGGGGAAGGAAGCAACGTGCTCTTTCTAAAGGATTATTCTGGTACGGTCATTATCAACCGCATCCTGGGGATTGAGGTTACAGAAACGCCTGAAGCCTGGCATCTACACGTTGGGGCAGGAGAGAACTGGCACCATCTGGTGCAGTTTACTTTAGAAAAAGAAATGCCGGGCCTGGAAAACCTTGCCTTGATCCCCGGCTGCGCTGGCTCTTCACCCATTCAAAATATTGGTGCTTATGGCGTCGAGCTCCAGCGTGTCTGCCTGTATGTTGACTGTATCGAGCTGGCAACCGGGCACAAACAGCGGCTTTCGGCCAACGAGTGCCGTTTTGGCTATCGGGATAGTATCTTCAAACATGAATACCAGGATCGCTATGCCATCGTGGCCGTTGGCCTCAGGTTGCCTAAAGTCTGGCAGCCGGTGCTGACCTATGGCGATTTGGCCCGTCTTGACCCAAATACCGTGACGCCTCGACAGGTATTTGATGCTGTTTGCCATATGCGAATGACCAAGCTTCCCGATCCAAAGGTAAATGGTAACGCCGGCAGCTTCTTTAAAAACCCGGTCATTAGCGCGGAGAAAGGGCAGGAACTGCTGGCCGCTTTCCCAAATGCGCCGCATTATCCGCAGGCGGATGGCAGCATCAAGCTGGCCGCTGGCTGGCTTATCGATCAATGCCAGCTTAAAGGGAAAACCATCGGTGGTGCGGCGGTACATCGCCAGCAGGCGCTGGTATTAATCAATGACCACCATGCAACCAGCGACGATGTGATCGATCTTGCTCATTACGTCCGCCTGCGGGTTGGCGAGATGTTTAACGTCTGGCTGCAGCCCGAAGTCCGTTTTATTGGCGCAACCGGTGAAGTTAACGCTGAGGAGGCGATTGCATGAGGGACAACACCATTCCCCTGACCCTGATATCTATTCTGGCTGACGGCGAGTTTCATTCCGGAGAGCAGCTCGGCGAACGTCTGGGAATGAGCCGGGCTGCAATCAATAAGCATATTCAGACGCTGCGCGACTGGGGAGTTGATGTCTTTACCGTCCCAGGTAAAGGCTACAGCCTTCCGGAACCGGTGCAATTATTAAATGAAGAGCTGATTGCCGGACAGATCGACCAGGGCCGCGTCACCGTGCTGTCGGTGATTGATTCCACAAACCAGTATTTATTGGACAGGCTTAACGAGCTTCAGTCTGGTGATGCCTGCGTTGCGGAATATCAGCAGGCTGGGCGCGGTCGCCGCGGGCGCAAGTGGTTCTCACCCTTCGGTGCGAATCTCTATCTTTCCATCTACTGGCGACTGGAGCAGGGACCTGCCGCAGCGGTAGGCTTGAGCCTGGTGATTGGCATTGTTATTGCTGAAGTACTTCAGAGCCTCGGCGCCGATAAGGTACGCGTCAAGTGGCCAAACGATCTGTACCTTCAGGACCGGAAGCTGTCCGGCATTCTGGTGGAGTTGACGGGAAAAACGGGCGATGCGGCGCAGATAGTGAGCGGTGCAGGGATCAATCTGGCGATGCGACGCGTGGAGTCTGATGTTGTCAATCAGGGCTGGATTAGTCTGCAGGAAGCCGGAGTCTCTATCGATCGTAATGCGCTGGCCGCGCGCCTGATTAAAGAGCTACGGGCGGGACTGCAGCTGTTTGAACAGGAAGGGCTGGCTCCTTACCTGTCGCGCTGGGAAAAATTAGATAATTTCCTCAATCGCCCGGTTAAGCTTATTATCGGAGACAAAGAAATCTTCGGGATTTCCCGTGGCATCGATACTCAGGGAGCATTATTACTTGAGCAAGATGGGGTGATTAAACCATGGGTTGGCGGTGAAATATCGCTACGCAGCGCCGAATAAACAACAGGGAGCCGAGGCTCCCTTTTTTATTTCCGCAAGCGGACTTCGTCGACCGAATGGTTGGCGCTCTTGGTCATTATCAGACTCGCTCTTTCACGAGTTGGTAGGATGTTTTCTTTAAGATTCAGAAGGTTAATCTCATTCCACAGTGAGGTGGCTATATTGACGGCTTCATCTTTCGAGAGCTTTGCATAATTATGGAAATATGAGTCAGGATCGGTAAATGCGCCTTCACGGAATTTTAGAAAACGATTGATATACCAGCTCCGCAGCATTTCTTCCGGCGCATCAACATATATAGAAAAATCAACGAAATCAGAAACAAATACATGATGCGGATCGTGCGGATAATCCATCCCGCTTTGTAAAACATTTAATCCTTCAAGAATTAAAATGTCTGGCTGGGAAACCGTCTTATCGCCATCGGGAATAACATCATAAATCAGGTGTGAATAGACCGGGGCTTTAGCGTTAGCGATACCTGATTTCAGATCGGAGACGAACTTGACCAACCGGTGCATATCATAAGACTGCGGGAAGCCCTTCTTCTTCATCAGGCCGCGTTCTTTCAATACGGCATTAGGGTGCAGGAAGCCATCGGTGGTGATCAATTCAACGTGCCGATGCTCTGGCCAGCGGCTAAGCAGCGCCTGCAGCACGCGTGCGGTTGTACTTTTACCTACTGCGACGCTACCGGCGATGCTGATGATATACGGAATACGCTGACCGTTGGTACCAAGAAACTGTTCCAGCACGGCCTGACGACGCAGGTTGGAACTGATATAGAAATTAAGCAAACGCGACAGCGGCAAATAAATTTCCGCGACTTCTTCCAGCGAAAGATCTTCGTTGATGCCTTTTAACCGCGTGATTTCTTCCTCTGTTAGCGTCATCGGAACGGAATCACGAAGTGCAGCCCATTGGTTGCGGTTAAATTGTAGATAAGGTGTCATTAACGTTTGCTCTTTTTTGCTCATAAGCATTTTCTTACCATCGCCAAATTAAAGACAGGCGCAGATGCTTCACATAAGTTAATCAGGACAATGGGCAGGAGGGTAACACCAGATTGCAGGGAATAATAAGAAAAAAACGCATTGAATGATGCTTTCTCACGCCAACATCACAAGAGTGAAATTTGTGAATAAAGGACGTCAAAGCTGATGCGGGGGCAAACGGCGGCGGGCTGTAAACGGCGATGATGCAGTCAACGAGTCGCTCAGGCCAATCAGCTATCCACTATATAGCAGAGAGCAAAGTGACTTTATCGTGCCGGGGGCGCGGCAAAAGCTATGCCGTCGCACGCAAAATGCGTCCCTTGCTTAGCCGCAGCGGGCTTTGAATGGAAATATTGCGAGAGTAATGGTGTTTTTTTGTTCTTCATCGATTGAAATTACACCGCTTTTTGGTGTTTGAGAGCAAAATATGAGCGATAGAACGATTTATGCAATTTTTTAGTTGCATGAATCCGCAGGGCTCCCTAAAATGCGCGCTACTTGATGCCGACTTAGCTCAGTAGGTAGAGCAACTGACTTGTAATCAGTAGGTCACCAGTTCGATTCCGGTAGTCGGCACCATCAAGTGCCTGGTGGGGTTCCCGAGCGGCCAAAGGGAGCAGACTGTAAATCTGCCGTCATCGACTTCGAAGGTTCGAATCCTTCCCCCACCACCATCTTTCGGCAACGCTTTGCGGAGCCAGAGTTGATTGGTTAAGCTAATCAGCTCAAACAAAGAAAAGAGATAACTCTCTTTTTTTTGTTATAGAAAGAACTGGGTAGCCGAGTTTCAGGATGCGGGCATCGTATAATGGCTATTACCTCAGCCTTCCAAGCTGATGATGCGGGTTCGATTCCCGCTGCCCGCTCCAGACGTGCTGATATGGCTCAGTTGGTAGAGCGCACCCTTGGTAAGGGTGAGGTCCCCAGTTCGACTCTGGGTATCAGCACCACTTCTTTATCTCTCCTTCCCTGTTTCTCTCTATTCTATTGCATTCAACAAGTCGGGCATGTTGCCTGGTTGATGTGGTGATATCACCGATTTATCCGTGTCTTAGAGGGACAATCGATGTCTAAAGAAAAGTTTGAACGTACAAAACCGCACGTTAACGTCGGTACTATCGGCCACGTTGACCATGGTAAAACAACGCTGACTGCTGCAATCACTACCGTTCTGGCTAAAACCTACGGTGGTTCTGCGCGCGCATTCGACCAGATCGATAACGCACCGGAAGAAAAAGCTCGTGGTATCACCATCAACACTTCCCACGTTGAATATGACA
>NZ_CACSIS010000065.1:0-4353 GCF_902705905.1 Klebsiella sp. 18074
TGCACCATTTCGTTTACCTGGGACAGCTATCGGGAGAATCGGTCATGAAAAACATCAGCAATCGCCAACGCATTATCAACTACATCGGCAAGCACCCTGGCTGCACGTTTGCCGAGGTTATCGAAGGAACCGACCTGCTCAAGTCCTGCGTTAACTCAGCGCTGTGTAAGTTATCCGATACCAAGGAAATCAAGCGTTCTGGCCCGAAAGGCGCTTACACGTACACGCTACCGTCGTGGCAGAAAGTTGTCGAGCCGGTGCGGGATTTCACGTTTGAGTTTTCACCATATTTTGGCTGCAAAAACCCAATGACCGACCTGTTTAACCAGTGCCTGGCGGGAGTGAGAAAATGAACATTGAAACAGTAAACGAACTCATCACCTCCCTGGAGAGTGCAGGAGAGCTGTCAATCAAGGAGCTGAAGTATCTGGAGCTGGCTAAGGCGTATTTGCAGCTGGCCGCGGAGAATACTTATCTGCTCAACGGCGCGGCCCGTGAACTCAACACCTCATGGATGTTCCACAAAACGATGCTGGGTGCTCAGGCGGCGCTGGCTTGCCTTTCGCTTGGCAGGGAGTCTGCTGCTCGCGACTGGCTGGAAGGTACTACAGACGAAGCAGGAGCCGAGATACCCGACGATATTACTGTTGCTGGCCTGCAGGAATGGTTCGACAGCCAGATGATCAGCAATGACGGGAAAAGCGGATTTTTGACCAGGGCGGAAGCCGAAGAAGCTATCAGGAAGGCATGCCCCGCCACCGATCGCATTGTGGCCGGGATTAAGGCTGATGGGGTGGAGATGGCGGCAAAAAGCGACCAATTTTCCACATGGGTTCAACAGGAATTGCATAGCTTCGCCATCGGCATTCGCCAGGGGGATAAATGAGCAGACATTACTTCAGGCGACCGATAGCTGAGCACATCTCAAGCATTCGCTCAGAGCTGGCAAAAGTACCAGCAGAAAAGCGTCTTCACGTCATAGCTGAGGCGTTGTACGACATGAACCCGACAGGAGTCGATGAGGTTCTTAGAGCTTCCTGTGGCTGCTATGAGTGGGATATCAGCATAGACTACCGCAGCGCCGACGTTCGTTATGCAGATAAAAACAAACAGGAGGTGCCGCATGACTGATATCACCGAACTGGAGCAGAAACCAACGCGCTACGGTACAAACTCTCAAGGCGTTTTCACCAACCAAACCGATGGCGCATACGTTAGCTATCTGGACTTTGTGGCGCTGGTAGAGGCGCTGGAGAAGGCGCAGCAGCACATTGCGCGTCAGGAGCAAATTCTTCTGAATCAAGATGAGTCCCTGTCTATTCGTCGCGGTGAGCTTGAGGCGGCGCAACAGGAGCGGGAGAACTGGCGTACCAGCTTTGATAACGAGCGGTTCCGCGCTGATAAGCTCAAGGAGCATATCGACGAGATGGAGTCTTCTGGTGTCGCTCCCGGCATATTGCGCTGCACTGAGTGCTCGTTCGTTCTGACGAAAAACATCATCAGTGTTACCGCAGACACAATTACTACTGTCGAAAGCGAACCGGAGCCATGCCCAAATGGTTGTGGGCAGCTTCAGTCTGTCACCTGGAAAGCGCTGGCCATTCAACTTATGTTCAACACTAAACAGGGTCTTTCGGATTTGCTGGAAGCTAAGAAGCGCATCGAGGAACTCGAGTCTGATCTGTCTGAATGGACAGACTGCAAGCACGATGGTGCTACCTACTACGACATGAGCGGCCGTGAGCGCTGCGGAAGATGCGGGGCGGATATATGACCAGCAAATTAACCAGAGAGCAGGCAGAAGACACGATTGAAGGTCTGGAGGGGCTAATCGGTCGCGGTGTGCGGTCCGTTTATCTTGATATGGCTATTACTGGAATGCGCCAACTGATGGCTGCACTGGACAGCGAGCCTGCGGCGTACATTGTTCACGCCCCTCATGGTGACACGGCCTATAGAACAATATCACCAAGGGACGCCGAATATATTAAGCGTAAAGGGTACACTACTGAGCCGCTCTATCGCCACGCGCAGCCAGCGCCGGTAGTGCAGAAAACAGCTCACAGTAGCGTAATAGCAGAGCAGTTGGCGCACGTCCTTTCAGGCATGGAGGTTACAGACCATCAGCGAGCCGTAATCAGTTGCGCTGTCGACAGGCTAAATAACGTTGCACAACTGCTTCAGCTATCTCCTTCTGCGCTATTGGTGCCAGAGATTCTGGATTATCAGGGGGCCAAGGAGCTTTATAACTACCTGATGACCGAAGAGGAAACCAACGCAACCGTAAATGGATGGAACGCCTGCCGCGCTGCCATGCTGCAGGCTGCCCCCGTTCGGTCATCTATGCCGGATGGTGGCGTAACGGCAGAACACCGCCGCGTTATTGAAATGCTGCTCAACGTTTGCGGGGCTGCATTTGAACTCGCGGATGATAGCTGTCAGCAAGATGTTGATGGCGAAGATTGCCATGTTGTTCCAGACGATGCATTTCAGAAACTAAGTGATGCGCTGGACGAAATAGAAAACACTCTCCCGACCGAAGATATCGACAGACCAGATGTATTTCTTGCCTGGTCGGCAATGCCAAGGGCAGCACTGAAATCTATTCTCCAGGCTGGCAACTCTCCGGTAATTCCTGGCTGCGATGGTGCTGAACTTATGCCATCAACGGGAGAGGTGATTGACCCTGCATCTGGACCTGATCGCTCGGTGGAGGTTCGCTATTTTGCGCCTCCTGGTTACGTGATGGTGCCGAAGGAGCCGACCGAGCGCATGGTCATTGCTGGGTTTGAATCTGAGCCCGACGAAGGCTTTAGCGAATTACAGGTTTGGGAAGCGTATGAAGACATGAGTGGTTGTGAACAGGCTGCTTACCGGGCTCGTTTGTGCTGGGCCGCCATGCTCGCAGCCGCCCCGCAGGAGGTGAAGTGATGGACTATACAAAACTGAACGAGTATGAACTTGCTGATATGCGCAGCGCGATCGAAAGAGAGCCGGAACGTCGCAAGCAAGGGCCTAAAGTGCTGACTTACCGCGTCACTTCATGCATGACAGAGCATCGTTACTTTAAAGACCTGAAGTGTGCGCTGCTGTGCCTAAAAGATACGGTTGATATGCTAATTGAGCACTCGCTTGAAGACGGAGGGGAATATATTAACCAGTGCACTGGAATCGTTGGCATAGTTTTCCGCGTGGAAGAGGTTTCACAGGCTGATTTCGACGCTAAGGAAAAAGCTAAATATTACGATGACATCTGCTTTGAGGGCCGAGTTGGAGAGTTAAGCTAATGCCTAAATCCCCCGCAGAACGCAAAGCCGCGCAGCTAACCCGCCAGTGATATATAATCCCCTCCACGCCAGAGGGGATTTTTTATGTCGAAGTGGAACATTGCAGCTAAAAGCCCGGAAGAGCGCGATAAGGTCAATGTAGACCTCGCAGCGTCCGGCGTCGCCTACAAAGAGCGCCTGAACATGCCGGTAGTCGCCGAAGTGGTCGCCAGAGAACAGCCTGAGCATCTCAGAGAGTATTTCATGGAGCGAGTGCGCTACTACCGCGAGCAAAGCATCCAGTTGCCCCGCGCATCCGATCCGCGTTACATCGAGATGGCAGGTCTGAACGAGAAAAAATAATCACCTATATAGATTTTGCATTTAGCTGGACTCCCCGTCATAATTTCACTGTCAGCCTGAACAACTGACACGACTTTCCGGCGCCAAGTGGGGACACATGGCGCACAAAACCTCTAAGCAATACCTGTCACCGATGGCGAAAGTCACCGGCGATTTTCTGCATTCTGCGTTTGACCTCTGCGGAGGTGAAGCGTGAAGCAACAATTCTGCCTCATCAACGACAGCGTTAAGCAAAACGCCGTCAACTTCATTCGGTCATTACAGGCCGATCGCCGCTTTCCGGTCATTATCGAAGCTCACGAAGAAAGCCGTACAGACAAGCAGAATCGTATGATGTGGCCCTTACTGAAGGACCTGAGCGATCAGGTGGTTTGGTATGGCGAAAAGCTCGAATCAGCTGAGTGGAAAGACCTCATCACCGTTCTGGTGAGCCAGATGCAATCCCCGGAGAAAGAGCAGAAGTCTGCGCCAGGGATTAACGGCGGCCGCGTGTATTTCGGCGTGCGTACATCCCAGTCCAGCAAGCGCTACATGGTCGAGGTTATCGAAGCTATTTTCTGGTTCGGTACCGAGCACAATGTGAAGTTCAGCGAGAAGTCCAATAGCCGCATTGAATGGGCTCAGGAGTGGAGGGCGTCGCATGCACAGCCCTCTCGCTAAAGTCATGGAGCGTTCGATATTCCGCACCTCCGGCCCTCGCAAGCGCAAGGAAGAAGTTAAGCCA
>NZ_CACSIS010000066.1:0-4113 GCF_902705905.1 Klebsiella sp. 18074
AGTAATGGTTTCAAACTGATATTGATGGGGGGAAGGTTCTCTAAGCATGGCAGTCAGTCCATTTTTTGCACTGACCTTATTAGATCAAAGTCCTGGCCTCACGGCCAGGACTTTGTCATCAATCTGAGGGGCCATAAAGGCCCCTTTTTATTAACCACATTGCGCCCGCCGGCATTACGCTGACGTCACGCCAATGAGACCGGCGTCAGTAGCGGCTTGCCGGCATAAAACGCCGTAATATTATCGATGACCAGCTGCGCCATCGCCGCGCGGGTGGCGCGGGTGGCGCTGCCAATATGCGGCGTCACCACCACGTCATCACGGTTCAGCAGCGCCTGCGGAACCTGGGGCTCGTTGGCGAAAACGTCCAGGCCCGCGCCGCCGAGGGTGCCGAGGGTGAGCGCCTGTGCCAGCGCCTCCTCATCCACCACGCTGCCGCGAGCAATGTTGATTAAAATCCCCTGCGGCCCCAGCGCGGCCAGTACATCGTGGTTAATCAGCTTCTGGCTCTCCTTCCCCGCGCTGGCGCATACCATCAGCACGTCGCTATTTTTCGCCAGCGCCAGCAAATCGGGATAGTAGGTCACCTCGCTGCTTTCCACGGGATTGCGGTCAAAGCAGGCAATGCGCATCGCAAAGCCCTGCGCCCTTTTAGCGACCGCCCGGCCAATGCGGCCGAAGCCCACGATGCCCAGCCGCCCACCGCTAACTTTGGTTGACTGCGGGTAGGTGCCGGACTGCCAGCCGCCGCGCTCAATAAACTTCTGCGCGCCGGTAATGCGCCTTGATACGTTCAGCATCAGGGCGATCCCAAGGTCGGCAACGTCATCGGTCAAAATATCCGGCGTATTGGTCACCCGGACACCTTTTTGCGCAGCGGCGCGAATATCCACGCCGTCATAGCCGACGCCAAATACGGCGATTAGTTTTAATTGTGGCAATTGATTAATCAGTGCGGCCTCAACCTTCGACTCCCCACTGGCTAATATCACCTGGACTTCCCCGGCAATGGCATGCAATTGTTCAGCGGACAATTTACTGTATTCATACAACGTGTGGGCGAGCGCTAACTCATCCGCTAACACCTGCGGTACTTTATCCACTCGTAATATAACTGACATATCAGCATCCTGTATTTAATAGTGATTTAGCCACATAACCCAGCGGCTATTTATTTCTGGTACGAGAGCTGGCCGTTTTTCAGCGGTAATTTATTGAAGTTAATGCACAGCGTTCCGACGGTGTAGAACCCGGCGCAGACGGCGAAATAGACCAGCACGCTTTCAAAGCTCCCGGTGGCCTGTAAAATAACGCCGACCAGAATCGGCACCAGAATCCCGGCGCAGCTGTTAGCCATATTCATCAGCCCACCAACCAGACCTACGCGGTCTTTCGGCGCCAGAATGGCCGGGAAGCTCCAGTAGAGGCTGCCGAACATCATGAAGAAGGCGGCGACGGAGAGCAGGCCAACGGCGAGGTCCGGATCGGTCACCGTCGACAGCGCGTACAGCACGCTCAGTCCGACGATACCGGAGATAGAGAGCAGGCTTTTCAGCGAGACGTTATGGCTGACGCCTTTTTTCACCAGGAAGTCGACGAAAAAGCCGCTAAACAGGCATCCCAGCGTCCCCATGATAAAGATGATAAACGTCGAGTTACCGATAGAGGCCAGCTGCAGACCCTGCGCCTGCGCCAGATAGCTCGGTCCCCAGGTCAGCAGCCCCCAGTACACCATACCCCAGGAGGCGCGGCCAATCATGATCGCCGCCATCGTAAACCAGCTGATCCCCAGCCCCTTGGTCGGCGCGGCATTCTCCTCACCGGTCGCGCTGCTGACGTTGCCGGCGGCAATATACGCCACCTCCTTCGGGTCCACTTTCGGGTGTTCAGACGGGCGGTCGCGCAGAATTCGCCATGCCACAAAGCCCAGCAGCATGGTGAAGAGGCCGACCACCACGAAGGTGACGCGCCATGAGTCCAGCAGCACGATTAAATGGGCCACGAGAATCCCGCCGATCGCCACGCCAAGCGGGCTGCCGGAGTCCATGATAACCGCCCCGCGGCCCCTTTCAGATTGCGTCAGCCAGGTTGAGCTCAGCTTCGCGCCGCTGGGTGAAACCGGCGCTTCCATGACGCCTAAACCGATACGGGAAAGGATCAGGCTAATCCCGCCGCTCGCCAGGCCGATAATGGCCTGGAAGAACCCCCAGCCAAACAGCGCGCCGGTGATCACTTTGCGCGGGCCGTAGCGGTCGAGCAGCCAGCCTCCCGGTACCTGCAGCAGAGCATAGGACCAGAAAAAGCTGCTAAGAATCAAACCCTGAGTGGTCGGTGAAAGATCGAACTCTTCTTTTATATACGGCATCCCGATCGATAAGGTAATACGATCCATCAGGTTAACGGCTAATAAGAAGAACATCGTAGCAAAGATAACCCAGCGGTAGTTAGTGGGCTTCTTTGTATTTGGTAATGGAGTGAGTGTAGAGTCAGACATAATTAACCTTCGATTTTAAAAGTCGTTAAAAAAATAAAACGAAATTAATCTATGAGCGTTAAGTACCCGGTGAACATTAGTTACTTTTTTTTCTTAATGTGAACAAAAGATCGACTGATGAACTTATGTTACACACATAACAACATATATGTCAGAAACCGTGTGCGACCTTAATCACAGAACATGGAAATGTGCTTATAATCATTTTTATAATCCCCAGAGAAAAATATCGGCCATGACATTCAGTTCATTCTCATCGATAAATAAGAATAAACTGCGGGATTAAAAATAAAATAAATTGCGCCAGCGGCTTATACCCCTAACCTGGAATTTCAGCGGCGGCGCATTTTTATTTATCAGGCGCCGACAGGGTAGCCCAACCATTTTTCCAGCATCTGCCGGGACTGGATCAGCACCTCCAGGCTATACGCCGGGTCGACGGGTGAATCCCCTCGCACCGGATAGCTATCGCGCTGGCGATGCATGCGCAACGGAATCTCCAGGCTACAGGGAATGGCGCGCGTCTCCAGCTCTTTCAGCATTGGCACATAGTCCAGCTGGCCGTAGCCCATCGGCGTGAAGTGCACCTCCCCGTCGCGGACCTGCAGATCCTTCAGGTGGCAATGCTGAGCCCCCGGCAGCATGGCGATCGCCGCCGCAACCGGATCGACCTGCGGGCACAGCGAAACAATATTGCCGGCATCAACGTTGAAGGCCACCGCCGGACTCGCGATAGCCTCCAGCAGCGCAAAGCCATCGTCGGCCAGGCGGAAGACGTCATAATTCGGATCGCCGCCGTTCTCCAGACAGATCGTGCACCCGTGCTCGGTGGCAACCGCCGCCAGCTCGCGCAGATTACCGATAATACGCGTGCGATCGGCGCTTCTGCCGACGCAGACGTTGATCCATTTTGCACCGATCATGCTGGCAAAGCGGATGCGCTGGCTGAACTGCTCCACGGCATCCGCGGCGCCCATATTCATCGTCGCCCCCAGCGAATGCGTGCCCAGCTGGTGTTTTTCCAGCAGCTCGCGAATATGCGCCGCGTTTTCCGCGCCAAAGAGCTCGGGCGGCATATTGCCCACGTAGCCCTGGTTATAGGCCAGCTCAACGTAATGAAACCCGGCTTTTTTAATGGTGCTAAAGGCGACGTCGGTATCAAGGCCGTCGAACATCGCGGTATTTACGCCAATCACAAGTTTACTCATGCCGATCCCTTCCTTTATGTTGCAGAGCTGCCAGCGCTGTTGTTGCCAGAATAGCCGATAAGCCAGCCCCGCGTTTATCAAACACCCCGGTGATAGCAGATCCGAACCTACGCCAGCAGCGCTTTCGCCTTAGCGACAACGTTCTCAACGGTGAAACCGAACTCTTCGAACAGCAGCTCAGCCGGCGCAGACTCGCCGAAGCTGGTCATGCCGACGATGGCACCGTTCAGGCCCACGTATTTAAACCAGTAGTCAGCGATACCCGCTTCCACCGCCACGCGAGACGAAACCGCTTTCGGCAGCACCGATTCACGGTACGCCGCATCCTGCTTGTCGAACGCGTCGGTGGACGGCATGGACACCACGCGCGCCTTCACCCCTTCCGCTGACAGCTGGTCCCACGCGGCAACC
>NZ_CACSIS010000067.1:0-3964 GCF_902705905.1 Klebsiella sp. 18074
CCGGGCATCGGCTGACCATTGGTCTGTGGTTTTGTCTGCACCCGGCACCGGTATTCCCTCTGCTTTCGCCTTGTTACGCCAGTTATAGAGGGTAGCTTCTGATATCCCTTCCATCTGTGCAACTGCGATGACGGTCATGTTGTAGGGCGGCAGTAATTTAGCCAGTGCGGCTGATTTACGTTCTGGTGAAATACGTTTCACGATCGGGTCCCATCTTGTCATTAGTATTTTCGATAGGGGTGCCATCTATCCTGACAGAGAGGGAACGTCTTGATCCACAAGTCCATTTTCTTCTTGCTGAAATGAGCCGCGCTTAACCCTTCGGCACAGCCGAACAGCTCCCGGCTGTTCTGGGCGGTGATCACAATGCAATCTGGCATCACTCTGATTTTTATCGGCATACCCGACGTAAATCCGGCCTGCGAAAGCCAGTCACCCTGGAGCGGGATATAGTCATGCCGCATACGGTCATAAAACTCCGTGCGGTCAAGCGGTAGTGGTGACTCCGGTGTGGATTTATTCTGCAAGTGCTTAACGGATTTTTTACGTTCCAGCTCGCAATTTTTACCACTCGTTTCTGATTCATCAGAATCTATTTTGGCAATAGCACTTTCTGGCTTAAAATTCTGCTCAGCCATATTCAACTCCTGTTTAGTTGTCTGTGGTTAGCGGTGTGGAAGTGCTGGTAACACTTTCATACCGCGCTCTTTAAAAATCTTCCTGTTTATTCCATCCTTCCGTTATGACAGGTGAGGATCTTATCTGGCTTTATTTATTGTACTGTACTGAATAAAAACACAGTATATATATCATGGACAATATTGATTATTGCGAAGGGGATTCAGGAAAGAATATAAAATCATGCAACGTTACATTATTAATAAGAGTACATGGTTCTTTTGCCACGGGTAGCTGCATTGAGGGTATCTATCCCATGCCTTTCGCAAGAACGGCGGACTGCTGAATGCCTCCTTCCGTCCCCAGGACACTGGGGCGAGTCAGAGTGCGGGCAGCAAGGTGAACGGTAACGCGAAAGGGCTGGTATGAGCGAAAAGCAGACGAATGCTTTAAAGCATGCTGAACTATTTAAAAGTAAATCTTTTTTTAGGCACGGCACCGGGAGCAGAGCAGTTGTTATTTTTCGACAGAATTTGGGTTGTGGATCAGGAAATGCTCAATCGAATCGATTAAACCGGGTGCTAAGGGTCTCGCTGGTTCAGCGTATGAAGCAATATTCACATTGCGATCGTCCGAAATCACCTCTTTCATAACATGGTTCATATTGGGCAGTATAACCAGGGACGCTTGGGGATTCGCTGCTTTAAGCAGTTTTGCATCCGTTTCTTCCACCTGGAGATCGCGTTGCCCTTGTAGCACTAACACGGGTTTGGAAATGGTCGAAATGAGCTGACATGGATTATATGAAAACGCATTGATCAAAAATCCCTGGACCGCAGGATTAAAGAGATTTTGCAGTGCTGGATGCATATTTGTAATATCGACCCGTCGCCGATGCTCCAGAGCATCAATTATCGGCAGTGCTTGCTTTAATAACATTTCGTTTTCAGGATTAGCTTTAAGTTGTCTCCTCAACACTTCGCCCATCGGCCTCCCTGGCGTTGCGATAAGAACCACGCCGCACACATCCTCTTCTTGAGCCGAGGCAAGTGCAACTACGCCTCCTTCGCTGTGCCCTAAAACCCAAATACAGGGGTTGTACATCTGACGTCTAAGCACTTTTACCCAGGATCGAACGTCGTCAACATAGTCAGCAATCGTCACCGCATTGGCATCCTCTACGGCCATTGCGCTAGCGAACATTCCACGTTTGTCGATACGAAGCGTTGCAAAGCCTTTTGCAGCCAAGCCTTCAGCAAGAAGTCGGTAAGGCGATGCATACACACCAAGCGGGTTGTTTCCATCTCGATCGGTCGGCCCTGAGCCAGGAACGATAAGAACAGCGGCTGTTGGTTTTGGTTTTGGGGTGAGTAACGTACCTTTCAAAGGACCTTTTGGCCCGGCGGCGTCCAGGACAGTTTCGGAAAAGGTTACCGGCACTGCCGCCAGACTCACCAATGGGCAAGCGCTCAAAATGGCAATGGAGTCAGTAATATTCATCGGTGATGTTCCTGTAAAACTCAGCGTGTCCGTCAATTTATATTATAAATATGACCCGCTCTCCATTGATTAATACATCAGCGGCATTAGCAACGTCTGCTAATGGCACGAAACGGACACGCTATCTGAACCAAAGGTCCGCTGCGAGCGAGATGCAGACAGTAGTAGCGTTAAGCACTTTCAACATAATTACGATTTTCAATCCAATATTGCCGATGATTTATCAGATGAGTTGTTAACGGCCAGTTTTGCTTATCTTTAGGTAACCTGAGATATCGGCCATCTAACTCTGCATATTCTGTCCCGGCCAACTGTTCTGATATCCTTATTTTCAACTCGGTATCAATCCAGAGCAAACCACGGTCAAATAGAGTATGGATATCTGTTTTCAGTAACAGGCCATGCTGAGCACGGGTATGCCAAGCTCCTGCGTAGGGGGTGATATGTGCAGCTTCAAGCAACACTTGGATTGAACAGCCCGTTACTGCGCATTTACCCTCATAAGCTTCAATGAGTTTTCGTCTAAATACTGGTTGCCCTTCTCGAATAATGACCTCACGTAGTGCTTTGAGGCGAAAGTCACCTTCATCTTCAGGCAATTCATTGAATAATTCATCTCTCACTTCAACTACCATCCGATCGCCTGGCCTTGGGGCGGCAATCTGAATTGGCGTCCTACCATCATCGCCAATGTCCCATATGCCGTGCAGCTCCTGCACATACTGTTCATACCGTGTATTTCGTAGGTTTCCGCTACGAAATAACAAGTCGTATGGGCTACCCAGGTCAGTCCGGGCGCTTTTCCGGCTACCAAGATATCGATATCGGGAGTTGCTATTAACGGTTAATGCATCCAGTTGAATACGAATCTCGCTCTCTTTCAGGGGGGCGTTGCTGTTACGGATCCACTGAACAATATTTTTAGCAGAAGCGGAATTTAGTTGTGTCACGGCATACCATACGCGGAGATATTGCGGATAATGCATTTCTTCAGGAATTATACCAGGAACATCAACAACATACGTTGAGAAATTATGATGGCGCATCCATTCTCCCCACTGGCGGGAATGGGTGCTAATACCTATACGATGAGGTTCGCGTTTGCCAATTTCATCATTGAATTCCTGTCGCGAGGGTGCTCGACCTAGTTTCTGATAAAGCTCATCACAGCAGTCCCACACAGCTCGTACTAACGGGCCCTGTGGGTATCCATCTTTGCTCTGGTTCAAAGTGTTCTCCGTCAACGAACATATCATGAGAATAGCAATATCCAATTCTGACACTAAATCCCCCGCATAGCATCAGGCGGTTATGAGCGAGGATCTGACATTGGTAATTGGATACCAGATATCTATGTCTCTTTTAAATGATTTATCACTTTGTCAATACGCTGCAATTATCGTTTTGAATACCCATTCCTTTCATCGACAGGTTAAGGCGTCATAGATGTCGTTAGACGCTTCTTTCCACGGTAATGCTACCTGCATCTGTGTGATGATTGTCTGCCCTCTTTCGGTGTATGTTCCCGGAGTGGCAATGGATTTAGCCGGTTCATCCAGTGAACTATCCTGGTGGTGCCCAGCATATTCGGCGCAGTCTCTGAGCGCTTCCAGTACCAGACGCCATCTGAATTTGCTAAGAAGTCTGTCGGTTGCCAGAATATGCGGCCAACATGAAGCCGGTTATTCCTGACTACGGCTGGATCATATTCGGGGTCGGCCCTCAGTGTCAGGATAGTTGTCACCCCCTTTGAAAATAAACTTGAGGGTGATGGAGTGACAAATGAAACGTATTTCCCCTGAACGAAAAACCGGAATACTGGCAAAAATGCTGCCGCCCTACAATA
>NZ_CACSIS010000068.1:0-3830 GCF_902705905.1 Klebsiella sp. 18074
GAATCTACTCATGGTTAAATCCTTATCAGTTATGGGGATAACAGATTCGGATTTTCCCATGAGTAGCATTACTGGCAGAGCCAACTTTTTGCTGACCACCTCCATAGGAGGTGGTGTTCATTCAGGTATAAAAAAAGCCCGAATAGATATTCGGGCTTGTCACTTTACCGTTTAAATAGCTCGTAAGAGGACCGCGAACTGCGGCAGCAAAAATGCGGCTGACAATAAAGGCATATAACGCACGAATAATACCCCATTAATATCCCGGCGTATAATTTTTATTTTATATGTATTCTCTTGATATATCCACCGAAGCTATTACCGTAACAACGGTATTATTTATTTTAGATCTTATCTATATCGTAACAATTGATACTGACCTGAATTTAACAGCCTTCATTTAGCATGAGTTTACTTCCTCGCAGGAAGTCAAAACAAAAACATTAAAGGAATATCTAAATGAAAAGAAAAGTACTGGCCCTCGCTATTCCAGCATTATTAGCTGCTGGCGCTGCTCACTCCGCCTAAATTTATAATAAAGACAGCAATAAGCTAAACCTCTACGATAAAGTAGATGGTTTACATTATTTCTCCGATGATACTAACTCTGATGGCGATATGAGCTATATCCGCCTTGGCTTCAAAGGCGAAACTCAGATTAACGATCTGCTGACCGGCTACGGCCAGTGGGAATATAACGTTCAGGCCA
The DNA here is from genome assembly GCF_902705905.1 of Klebsiella sp. 18074. NCBI lineage: Bacteria > Pseudomonadati > Pseudomonadota > Gammaproteobacteria > Enterobacterales > Enterobacteriaceae > Klebsiella > Klebsiella sp. 18074. The sequence continues at coordinate 710 of NZ_CACSIS010000068.1, forward strand.
ATAATAGCGAATCCGATACCAACAACGCCTGGACTCGTCTGGCATTCGCCGGTCTGAAATTCGGCGCCTACGGTTCGTTCGACTACGGCCGCAACTACGGCGTGCTGTACGACATTGAGGGCTGGACCGACATGCTGCCGGAGTTCGGTGACGACGCATGGTCAAAGGTCGACAACTTCATGACCAACCGCGCTAACGGCGTGGCAACCTATCGCAATAGCGACTTCTTCGGTCTGGTGGACGGCCTGAGCTTCGCGCTCCAGTATCAGGGCGCGAACGAAAACCAGGTGTCCAACGAGCAGGAAAGCACCGGCAACGGCGGCGACCGCTCGGTTAAAAACGCCAACGGCGACGGCTTCGGTATCTCTTCAACCTACGATCTGGGCATGGGCGTCAGCTTCGGCGCGGCGTACTCCAGCTCCGACCGTACCAACGAGCAGACCAACCACTCTACCGCCGGCGGCGACAAGGCGGATGCGTGGACCATCGGCCTGAAATATGATGCCAACAACATCTATCTGGCCACCATATACTCTGAAACCCACAATATGACCCCTTACGGTAATCAGAGCGGCACGATCGCCAACAAAACGCAGAACGTTGAAGTCACCGCTCAATACCAGTTCGACTTTGGCCTGCGCCCGGTGGTCTCCTTCCTGATGTCGAAAGGAAAAGACCTGAACAACACCGACGGCGACAAAGATCTGATGAAATATGCCGATATCGGCGCGACCTATTACTTTAACCGCAATATGTCCACCTACGTTGATTACAAAATCACCCTGCTGGATGAAGACGATAGCTTCTACGCAAACAACGGCATCGGTACTGATGACGTTGTAGCATTGGGCCTGGTGTACCAGTTCTAATCCCGCGGCCCTCTTTTAGCCGACATTTTAACCAAATCAAAACAATATACCTGTTGCGTTAAAATAGTCGTCCCGTGGATGATATATTGCTTAAAAGACCGCTCATAAAGGACGCCAGCAATGCATCATCATCCCGTAAAATCATCACGAATTAGCTCTGTCGCCTACGACGAAGCCTCCGGCATCCTTGAAATACGCTTTCGTGACAATAAAACACTGCAGTACTGCGACGTTCCGCCGCGGGTGTTTCACAACTTTCTGCAGGTCGTTTCTAAAGGTCGTTTTTATGATGGGGTTATCAAAGGTAAATTTACCGAACGTTCCGCGGTCTGAAGCCAAAGTGTGACCCTGGTCATTGTACATATTGCCCCTGAATGTCGTACACTTTTAAAGGTTAATTAAACAGGAGGTTTTATGACCAGAATAATTCTTGTACCCATAGATATTTCTGATACAGAATTAACTCAACGCGTTATCAGCCACGTTGAAGCCGAAGCGCGGATTGATGATGCTGAAGTCCACTTTCTGACCGTGATCCCCTCTCTTCCCTATTATGCCTCGCTGGGTATGGCCTATACCGCCGAGATGCCGCCGATGGATGAGTTCAAGGCGGATTCCGAAACGCGACTGAAAGAAGTGGTGAAGCAGTTTGCCATCCCTGAAGACCGGGTGCATTTCCATATTGCCGAAGGTTCGCCGAAGGACAACATTCTGGGACTGGCGAAGTCGCTGCCGGCAGATTTAGTCATCATCGCCTCGCACCGCCCGGATATCACGACCTACCTGCTTGGCTCTAACGCCGCGGCCGTCGTGCGTCACGCAGTGTGCTCCGTACTGGTTGTCCGCTAACCTCTCCAGCCCGCCGCGGTGCGGGCTTTTTATCTTAATCCTTCGCCGCTTAAACTCTCTTAAATGTGCTGACATCCCCGGCGCGAATCCGTACCATACACGCCACAGACTGATACTCATCGACGTCAGACGCCATTAGTTGCCGCCGTCAGCAACGCTGCTGGCAGAATAATAGCTTTCCTGTAAATGTGGTGATTAATAGTTAGCCCTACAGCAGTCTGCTTCGAGCCTGGAGCAGACTTTTGCATGCAGGAAATGGATTAAATATTCAACTCGTTACGGTGTCGAGTATTTGCACATGTAAAAGGAAGAGCAAAAAAATAGGTAATCAGTCCTTTTTTATGCACAATAAACTCAACTTTCAAACATATCCTATAAATGAATGAACCCGTTTGTGTCTAATAGGATGTGCGTAAGAATAATGTGAGGAACCTGGTGTTGCCTCCATAGATAAGGTTGTGTATAGTCCATTTCTCGTCTCAAGCGTAATTTGCCATAAAAAAGTTGACTTCATATTCGATATCCGAGTCAAGTCTAATGCGGCAACAAAAAACGGGTCTTTTGAATTATTTTGATATGCATTAATCCAGTTATTGAGATTTTTATTTTTTAATGTTGAATCTAAAAGATTATACTGAATTGTACGATAGTATTCAGTTGGATAATCATCAGAAATTTTATCATACATTAGGATCTGTATAATGTTATATGCATAGCCGTTAAGTCTGTTTGTCGGATGTTTTCTCCATATTGGCTCTTGCTGATGAAGATGCCAGTCTTTTTCAATAAACTCAGCAAGATATATAAGCTTACCTGAAGAGTTGATATCAAGAATACCCTTATTATCTGGAGTGAGCCAGGACTTAAGGCGTGAAGTGGACGGATAGTGAAACCCAGTAGTTTGAAAGAATTCGTTAGATGAGTCAGATTGTAAAAGTGGCGGGATTATCGGTAACCACATACCCCGCCAGACTAGTGAAGAAAAATGTAGTGCGGGTAACTCAGTACGAGCAATAATTCTGTTTGCAACAGCACGTAGATGCTGTGCACTATACATGGCTAAGAGCTGATAACGCGCGTCAGATGTGAGCATATTAGGACCATCCATCATTTATTCGAATAATCAGGTGATAGTATATCGGGAAAACTAATACCATGTAGATAGTGAGATCTATTTTATCTGAATAAATATGTATTCAGCATTACAAAATTAACTCAACATAAAAATGTGTTCTTAGTACAAAATCATGATGGTTCTCCGGTACCTTAAGGTCACCCCTCAGTGTCAGGATAGTTGTCACCCCCTTTGAAAATAAACTTGAGGGTGATGGAGTGACAAATGAAACGTATTTCCCCTGAACGAAAAACCGGAATACTGGCAAAAATGCTGCCGCCCTACAATA
>NZ_CACSIS010000069.1:0-3377 GCF_902705905.1 Klebsiella sp. 18074
GAGTCACGCAGCCAGGTAATCCCGTCTTCGCCGTAGTCGAACGAGCGCGATGCCCCCGATGGCGCCCCCTGCGATTTGATTCGCCGGGCACCGGAAGACGTCGCCATGAGCGCTGCGGCATACATCAGGATGAGCTTTGCGCTGCAGTCGTCATATCCCGCACCGTCGAGGCACGGGATAATCTTGTTCACCATGCATAGAATCGGGTCCAGCAGCGCGCCGGGAATGGCATAACCCAATTCACCGAGGAACGCCTGCACGTCTGCCGCCGTGATTGGGTCAGCCATGGTTATTTTGCCTTCTTCTGAAGATCAGCCAGTTGCTTCTGAGCCTCGTCGAGGTCAGTCTGCAGCTTGGCATTGCCCGCGGTCAATGACTCAACTTTGCCGTTGGCCTCGTCGAGGTCAGCCTGCAGCTTCCCCAGCTCGCCGGGTGTTGCTACTTCCAGCACCTGATCGCTTACAGGGATAGCCTTGCCAACCAACCACAGCGGCAGCGATTCACCTTTGTAGACTTCACCCTTTTTCAGCTTGTGACTGTCATGGGTGAGTAACCATTGTTGTTCTTTTCCAGCCATACGGCCTCCGTAACAAGGATGGGGCCGGAGCCCCATAAATTATGCTTTGGTCAGCTGGACGTAACCCGCCTGGCCGTTTGCGTCGTGTTTGAACTGCGGCGCCGCGGCAGCCAGAACAGAGAAGACATAATCATCCTCCGGGTTCTGTCGCGCTTTCGGACGCATAGTCATCGGCATACCATTCAGGATCTGCACGACGTCAGGACGTTTAACCACGCCCAGCAATTCATCGGTAGGGACTTTGGAAGCCGGAACCAGAGCGGCCACGCCAGGAATTTCCATGATGCGGGACAGGATGGTCTTCGGATAGTTCGCGGCATAGTCGTTAACCGACGCGTAGAACCAGTCTTTGTAGTTCAGGTAAATAGTTACCGGTGCATAGAAGTTTTCGGTATGCAGCAGGTTAATCAGGCTGGAGATAGCCGCGACCCACTGCGCGCCGCTGGCACCGTTCAGGGTCAGGCCGTGAGTGCCAGTGCCACGGTTAGGCGCTGTGCGAAGACCGTAGATGGTTGAGCCACCGACGTTGATGGTCGGGTCGCCGTTCAGCACCATATCTTCCAGCTTCTCAGCAACTTTGCGCTGATGGTTGGAGATGGCGTCGCTGTCCAGAGAATAGCCTTCAGTCTGAGCAGCCAGCATCTGGCGCCAGCCGAAGGTCAATTCGCTGTCGATGATCGGCAGCGGAGTACCTTCGTAATCCATTACCGGCTGATCACCCTTCGCCTTGCCGCGACCATCCAGGCTGATATTCACATCACCAGAATCTGACAGGGTCATGAAGTAGTGGACGATTTTACCCAGCGCCATCGGGCGGGATACGCTGGCCGCTAGGTCATTAAACACCGCCAGCACATCACGCTGAACAGTGATCGCCGAACGGTCCCACTCACCCCATACATCTTTCGGCAGCACGGAGGCATTACCGACAAGCTCATCAAAGGCGATGAATTTGCCGCCCTCTTCATTCACAGCAAAGCCGTTCATCACGGCCATGTTTTTATGCTGTGAATCCCAGCGGCGGCGGGCGTTAAGGATTAGCGCCTGCTGTTGTGGTGTAAACTTTAACATTCGTTTTTTCCTTATGCCTTGGCGTACGGAGTGGAGAGGATCACCACGTCAGCGAAACCTTCCGCCGCCAGAGTGCGCCCTGCTTTTTCGTCAAACGTTGCGATGACCTGATTACCGGTCGCCGCGGCTTTGAACACGCCGCCGGCGCCGACAGTCAGCTCCTGGCCTACGGTGTAAGCTGCAGCCGCCAGACGGACGTTGTATTCCTGCTCGCCTTCTACACGGTACGCAACGCCGGTTTCGTTCGCGGCATAAGCAGTAGTGATTGCTTGGCCGATAAAGCGACGGTTGCCAAGGATCAGCCAACGACCAGTGGTGTCAGTAGCTACAGCCAGTTTCCCGGATGATACTTTTACTGCGATACCTGGGTTCGACGCTGCTGCAACCGGCAGGTTGATGGTTTCCGGTTCACGTTCGACCGGACCACGATAGATGACATTCGGCATTATTTTTTCTCCTGATCCATGCCAGCATTGAGGTCGTAGTCTTTCCACTGGTCGTTCTCAGCATTTACTTGCTGGAATGCCGGGTTAAGACCAGTACTGGTCTGGCACTGCGAATACATGTCGTTCAGCGCGTCGCCGGCCAGCGAGTTAATCGCCGCTTCAGTCATGAACGGGAATTTAGCTTTGACAGCCTGACGCTTAGTGGTGAGGTCTTTCTCAGCGTTCGCCTGCAGTTGGGTTTTCAGCGTGCCGATCTCATCGGTAAGCGGCTTAATTGCCAGGTTCACCGCCGCGGTAATCGCGTCAGAATTAATCTGTGGCTGGCCCGGGTCTCCGCCGCCCGCTTTCTTCTGAGCCTGCTGGTTGTAGGCATCCCAGACCTGATCGTCGGTCAGCCCCTCGGTTTTTACGCCGGCGGCATTAAGCGCGGCGATCATCTTCTCTTTCATCGGGTTAATTTCTCCGTTGGTTTTGACTTCGTACTCAGTGGGTTTGCGCACGACTTCTACAGGGTCACCGACCAGGGTCACTACCTTGTCAGTGATGAGGTACTTCTGATCGAGGAGTTTCGGTTTGGTGCCGTCGCCGTCTTCTTCGTAAACGAAATGGTCAGGCCAGACACTGACGACATAGCGCCATTTTTTATCGTCCTGCTTGATGGACATCCGCAGCGCCTGGTAGATATCGTCAAACGACATTTCGGATGCGTTGCTGAAGAAGAATTTGGCTTTATTCCAGAGCCCGTCTTTCATGCTGTTCGCGGCTTCGATGAGGCTGGCGGTTTCTACTTCCCCCTCCTGTCCGTCGGCGTTGACGAACATGCCGACGCCCTCTTCTGGCGTACCGGCTCCGGGCTCATCCAGGAGGATGGCGATATGGTCGAATTGCATGTTGCGGGCAATCCAGGAGTGCTTCTTGCCCTTCGACTCGCCGGCCTTTTTCTCTTTGTTGGTGAGCAATCCGGTAGAGAGGTGGATAGGGTCAACATTAGTCCCTGCGATCATCTCGTCGAGACGGTTAATCAGACGCTTACCGTCGGGCTTTGTCTCAGCGACAGCCTTATTGATGTAAACGTCCATGACGACCTGGTCGCCCGACTTACTGACGTTCTGCGCCCAAGCACCGACGTGATAAGCATTAATCGCGCGCGGGTCGTTGGCGCTGACGTACTTGCCATCTACCATCGGATGCGGCAGAGGCATCAGCTTGCCTTCCATCGTCTGGTAGCTGTTGTTAATCTCCTCCGCCGGGTACAGGCCGCCATTCATCACGATGTCATCGAC
>NZ_CACSIS010000070.1:0-3356 GCF_902705905.1 Klebsiella sp. 18074
TCAGTGCTGGTAACTACTTTATCCAGCATAGCTCCGGCATAAACACTGTTCCGGATGTCTGTGCTGGGTACCGGTGCCTGCGTAGGTGTCGGGAGTGGAACTTCTGCCATGTGCTTGTCGCCCTATAAATGGCGCACGAAACCCTCAGAAATTAATCTGATGATGTGCGCGAAGGTTAATTATTACTGCTGTGCGTTACGGATAAATCGAGTCTGAATATTCAGAGAGGGTTAATGTCTGGGTGTCGTCGCCATTGGGTTTGGCTGTTTCGACCCGCCAGATAGTGGAGTTAAGTTCTGTATTGGTGGCGATAAAGTACCGACTGGCTACCTGAACTTCGTAACCATCATAGATATTGATATCAAAACTATCTGCAGCAGCGGAGAATGCCTTATTGTTTCCGCTCACTGGATATGCCCGCCACTTACCGTGATAATTACCAAGGCTATCTGTAATCACGACCCACATATCACCGACACCAAAATCAATACGTTCTGACGTAGAAAAAATGTCGCCATTTCTCCCGGTCAGATAGCCCGTTTGCTGGGCGTTGTCGTACATATCTGGCAGCTGAACAACGGCCCCCCTGACCACCTGAGTGGTTTCAAAAACCGTCGCCGTCATCGATAAGCGCGAGTAGAGAAGTTTTCTGGCTTCAAGGTATGCCCGGTCAAGTGCCTGTGGTTTATTCCTGCACCCCAATAAAGACACCGTCATAGCGTGCACTGTCGCATCGTTTACCTCAGCAATTCCATCCTGATCGACAGATAAGTAGATGTATGCTTTATCGTTTGTGACCGGGTCGGTGTAATCGAGTGCTATACCGTTATATCCGCTCGGCAAAGTCATCGCGTAGCTAATTCCGTAGCCATCCCATAACATATTGCTCCGTGCGAAAATCGCGTCAGGAGTTACCACCGCCTCATCGCGCCAGAATGTCAGCATATCCCCCACGTAGTTAAAATTAACCCGGGCTGCATCGCATATGGTCTGAATGCGCTCACCTATTGACTGGCTGGCATCTGAGAACGTGTAATCGAAGTAGGATAATTGCTCATCAGTAAACGATGACTGGATGCTGTAAAGCGTCGCGACATCAATTCGCGATAGCTCCTGCCCCCCGACCACCAACCACTCATGAAGTACTGCATCCGCAAACCTCCGAGAAGGCCTGAGGGTGTAATCAACGAGGCCGGTTGAGGTGTTATAGGTGATGGTATTCCGCTGTGCCAGCAGGTTGTATTTCTGCTCACGGTTTGTGTTCGAAGTATTACTCCCTTTCAGCCTGACAGAGATGATCGTGTCATCGGGATAAACTACATTTTCGCGAACGTTTACGGCATGAATAGCCATTAGTGTTACAACGTTGGAGTCGTTGCTGTTGTTCGTTCTCTCAATGGTTACCGCATAGCGGCCAGCACCGGCGGCAGGCGTATATTTATACGTCTTGCGATAATTTTTGGTAGTGACCTGAAAATCATTATCGAGGGTATATGCAAATGATTCCGCAGTGCCAGGAATGGCGTTATTGTTCTCATCCACCTTCCAGAATTTAATCAGGTAACTGGATTCCCCCGCAGTGGCGCCCAACTGAGTCTGAACGTGAACCCATAACTGCTCCGCTACAATCGGAGAAAATGCCGGGCCGATAACCAGGGCCTGCATATCATTTAGCACAAACTTAGTCAGATTAATGACGGTATCCGCCGGCAGGGAGGTTATTTCCCCTCCGCTAAGATTGCCAATAATGAAGTTGTAATAAACCTGGCTGTCTACCGGATCGATAACTTGCTCTGCGCTCCAGATATCACCGTAACCTGTAACGTCCTTTGTCACAGTCCCGCCACTGCCAGCGTAGCTGACATTGATAACGAACGAGACTGAGTGAGGGAAAGCGAGATCTGCGAAGTACGCGAAATTATCCACGTTCGCGAGCTGCTTAATAACAAGCTGACCATCAATGAACGCGCCGGAAACTATGCTCGTCGATGTTGCGGTTTCTGCCGGGAAATCGTCGCTCTCATTCGGCCCGGGAACCTCTTCACCGTCGATATCATCAAACTGGTAGCCGACATTCATTACACCGATTGTCTCGCCTGGCTGATAAGGCGTATAGCTTGCCCCTGACAGGCTGCCGAGGTTTGATTCTGAGTAACGCACAGAGGAAATCGTGTATTTCCCATAGCCGACCTCAAACCACTCGGTAATGTATTTGTTGTCGTCGATATACTCATACAGCGCTTCCTGTATGAGGTCGGGATAAGACCTGACCTGCCCGTAGATATTTGGACGCCCCTTGTAAAGACGCGCCTTGTTTGTCTGTCCGGTCAGGTCGTTATTTGATGATTCGCCCGTCGCTACTGATGACGCTGATGCGTCAGGTGACTGAACCAGCGCCCCCAGAACCTTGCCGATTATTTTCATGTCGGACTTATAGGTGAATGCTCCCAGGATAATCGCGCTTCCCTTGATGAAGCCCCCACCTTTTGGCTGATCGAATACCTGAATCAGGTCATCAGGCATGATGCGATAGCTCACATCAAAATCATCGTCGAGCTCCCTGCCATTCAGTCGTATCACGACATTATTGTGCAGCTTTAGGCTATCCAGCCAACGTACCAGAGGCAGGCCGGCGTTTATTCTGCCTTTCTCTTTTGGCGCCCCGGGCAGTCGCTGAACCTCATACATTGCCATAAGTCAGAAACTCCATAGTGGTGTAGTGGGCTTTAACCGCAAGGAGGGAATCAAGTCGTACTGTTCCTCCCTCCCCCCGGGAGTGAAGGCACTTTCCGGAAGGCATGACTAACCCGACATGCGCCGGAATATCAGCTGAGTAAAACACCACAACATCGCCTTCTCTTCCCGTGGATGGACGCCAAAAGACAACGTCACCCTCAAAGCAGGTAACAAAGTCTTCGCCGGCCTCGTAACCTTTTGTCTGGTGAATCTCAATGCCAAGGACATGCCTGTAGTAGAGAACAGCCAGTCCCCAGCAGTCCATTTCGTCAAAACTGCAGGCGCGGTCAGCCCACGGCTTGCGTATAACGCGCCGGATAAAATCATCTCTGTTCATCAGGAGTTACTCAATCCAGGATAATTTCTCGTGGTGTATATGATTGGGTTGGTAACTGATAGCGGGTTTGACATCCCCACGGTAATGCTGACGTTGTCCGCATCTCCGGAGACATCCTTCACAAACAGATGGTACGTCTTCAGCGGCGTGGTATCGCCTATCTGATCCCATATCTGGTACGTGAACTGGATCGGAATCATCCGTGCTGCGCCAGTCCAGCCTTTCAGCACGCCTTTCACATCCTGCGTGAACATGGCGAAGCTGATTTTTGTGCTTAGTACCG
>NZ_CACSIS010000071.1:0-3351 GCF_902705905.1 Klebsiella sp. 18074
TCAGTGCTGGTAACTACTTTATCCAGCATAGCTCCGGCATAAACACTGTTCCGGATGTCTGTGCTGGGTACCGGTGCCTGCGTAGGTGTCGGGAGTGGAACTTCTGCCATGTGCTTGTCGCCCTATATAAAGGCGCACGAAACCCGCAGAATAAAATCCGAAGGTGTGCGCGAAGGTTGGTTATTACTGCTTACGGGTAAATCGAGTCTGAATATTCAGAGAGGGTTAATGTCTGGGTGTCGTCGCCATTGGGTTTGGCTGTTTCGACGCGCCAGATTGTCGAATTGAGTTCTGTATCGGTGGCGATGAAGTACCGGCTGGCCACCTGAACTTCGTAACCATCATAGATATTGATATCAAAACCATCTGCAGCAGCGGTGAATGCCTTATTGTTTCCGTCCACTGGATATGCCCGCCACCTACCATGATAATTACCCAGGCTATCGGTAATCACGACCCACACATCACCGCCACCAAAATCAATACGTTCTGATGTAGAAAAAATGTCGCCATTTCTCCCGGTCAGATAGCCCGTTTGCTGGGCGTTGTCGTACATATCTGGCAACTGAACAACGGCCCCCCTAACCACCTGAGTGGTTTCAAAAACCGTCGCCGTCATCGATAAGCGGGAGTAAAGAAGCTTTCTGGCCTCCAGATATGCCCGATCAAGCGCCTGTGGTTTATTTCTGCATCCTAGCAAGGACACGGTCATGGCGTTGACTGTGGCATCGTCTACTTCGGCTATCCCATCCTGATCAACGGATAAATAAATATACGCTTTATCGTTTGTGATTGGGTCGGTGTAATCGAGCGCTATACCGTCATATCCGCTCGGCAAAGTCATCGCGTAGCTAATGCCGTAGCCATCCCATAACATATTGCTCCGTGCAAAAATCGCATCTGGAGTAACTACCGCCTCATCACGCCAGAATGTCAGCATATCCCCCACGTAGTTAAAATTAACCCGGGCTGCATCGCATATGGTCTGAATGCGCTCACCTATTGACTGGCTGGCATCTGAGAACGTGTAATCGAAGTAGGATAATTGCTCATCAGTAAACGATGACTGGATGCTGTAAAGCGTCGCGACATCAATTCTCGATAGCTCTTGCTTCCCGACCACTAACCACTCATGGAGCACTGCATCCGCAAACCTTCGCGAAGGCCTGAGGGTGTAATCAACCAGGCCGGTTGAGGCGTTATAGGAGATGGTGTTCCTCTGTGCCAGTAGATTGTATTTCTGCTCGCGGTTTGTGTTTGAAGTATTACTCCCTTTCAACCTGACAGAGATAATCGTGTCATCGGGATAAACTACATTTTCGCGAACGTTTACGGCATGAATAGCCATGAGTGTTACAACGTTGGAGTCGTTGCTGTTGTTCGTTCTCTCAATAGTTACCGCATAGCGGCCGGAACCGGCAGCAGGCGTATATTTATACGTTTTGCGATAATTCTTAGTGGTGACCTGAAAATCATTATCGAGGGTATATGCAAATGACTCCGCAGTGCCAGGAATTGCATTATTGTTCTCGTCCACCTTCCAGAATTTAATCAGGTAACTGGATTCTCCCGCAGTAGCGCCCAGTTGGGTCTGAACGTGCACCCATAACTGCTCTGCTTCAATCGGTGAGAATGCCGGACCAATCACCAGGGCTTGCATGTCATTCAGAACAAATTTAGTAAGGTTCAGGACAGCATCAGATGGGAGTGAGGCAATCTCTCCACCGCTAAGATTGCCTATGATGAAGTTATAGTAAACTTGGCTATCAACCGGGTCGATAACCTGCTCCGCGCTCCAGATATCACCGTATCCTGTAACGTCCTTAGTTACTGGTCCGCCGCTGCCGGCATAGGAAACATTGATAACGAACGAGACTGAGTGAGGGAAAGCGAGATCTGCGAAGTAGGCGAAATTATCCACATTAGCAAGTTGCTTAATAACAAGCTGTCCATCAATGAATCCGCCGGAAACTATGCTCGCCGAAGTTGCAGTTTCTGCCGGGAAATCGTCGCTCTCATTCGGCCCGGGAACCTCTTCACCGTCGATATCATCAAACTGGTAGCCGACATTCATTAAACCGATATTTTCACCGGGCTGATATGGCGTGTAGCTTGCCCCGGACAGGCTGCCGAGGTTTGATTCTGAGTAACGCACAGAGGAAATTGTGTATTTCCCATAGCCGACCTCAAACCACTCAGTAATGTATTTGTTGTCGTCGATATACTCATACAGCGCTTCCTGTATGAGGTCGGGATAAGACCTGACATGCCCGTAGATATTTGGACGCCCCTTGTAAAGACGCGCCTTGTTTGTCTGCCCGGTCAGGTCGTTATTTGATGATTCGCCTGTAGCCACTGATGACGCTGATGCGTCAGGTGACTGAACCAGCGCCCCAAGAACCTTGCCGATTATTTTCATGTCGGACTTATAGGTGAATGCACCAAGGATAATTGCGCTTCCCTTGATGAAGCTCCCACCTTTTGGCTGATCGAATACCTGAATTATGTCATCAGGCATGATGCGATAACTCACATCAAAATCATCGTCAAGCTCCCGGCCATTCAGTCGGATCACGACATTATTGTGCAGCTTCAGGCTATCAAGCCAACGCACCAACGGCAGGCCGGCGCTTATTCTGCCTTTCTCTTTTGGCGCGCCAGGCAGTCGCTGAACCTCATACATTGCCATAAGTCAGAAACTCCATAGTCGTGTAATGGGCTTGAACAGCAAGGAGAGAATCAAGTCGCACCGTTCCACCCTCTCCCCGGGAGTGCAGGCATTTTCCGGAAGGCATAACTAAACCGACATGTGCCGGAATATCAGCAGAGTAAAACACCACAACATCACCTTCTCGTCCCGTAGATGGGCTCCAGAAAACAACGTCATCCTCAAAACAGGTAACAAAGTCCTCGCCGGCTTCGTAACCCTTTGTCTGGTGAATCTCAATGCCAAGGACATGCCTGTAGTAGAGAACTACCAGGCCCCAGCAGTCCATTTGCTCGAAACTGCAGGCGCGGTCAGCCCACGGCTTGCGTATAACGCGCCGGATAAAATCATCTCTGTTCATCAGGAGTTACTCAGGCCGGGATAATTTCTCGTGGTGTATATGATTGGGTTGGTAACTGATAGCGGGTTTGACATCCCCACGGTAATACTGACATTGTCCGCATCCCCTGAGACATCCTTCACAAACAGATGGTACGTCTTCAGCGGTGTGGCATCTCCTATCTGATCCCATATCTGGTACGTGAACTGGATCGGAATCATCCGTGCTGCGCCAGTCCAGCCTTTCAGCACGCCTTTCACATCCTGCGTGAACATGGCGAAGCTGATTTTTGTGCTTAGTACCG
>NZ_CACSIS010000072.1:0-3349 GCF_902705905.1 Klebsiella sp. 18074
GCGCGTGGGTGGGGCGAGAAACGAAGAGCGGCGAGAGTTCCCCTCGGTGGCGAGGGGAACGGAGCCCAGGTTCAGGCCTTCAGCAGCAGCGCATTCAGCCAGGTTTCGCTGCGGTCCGGGCGCTTATCCAGGGTTTGCCACATCCGCGTGATGTCGATATCCGCCAGAGCGGCGACCAGCGCCGTGAGGCCCGCTTCATCGAGGTCGGTAAAGCGTCGCCCCTCTTTTTCGCGCTCGCCGGTCCCATATTTAAACGAAACGTACCAGACGCCGCCGGGTTTAAGCGCCGTCGCCAGCCGCTGCATCACGCCGGGCAGCTCATCGCCAGGCACGTGCAGCAGCGATGCGCAGCACCAGATGCCGTCATACCGCGCGCTTTCGCTGATACTTTGAAAGGTCGCCTGACGCACGGCCAGACCGCTGTGTTGCGCTGCCCGCTCGACCATGGCCGGTGAGGCGTCAAACGCCTCGACCCGGTAGCCCATATCGGCAAAGGCTTTTGCATCGCGTCCGGAGCCGCATCCCGCATCGAGGATCAGCCCGTTCGGTTCAATTGCCCCGATAAAAGGCGCGTACAGAGAGGTCATATCGACAGCGACGGTTGAAGCCACAAAGCTGTCAGCGTTCTGCTGGTAGTAGTTGATGGTCATCAGAAGATATCCGGCCCGGCGGCCTGGGGCTCCCATTCATGAAGCAGGGTAATACGCGCGGTATTCCAGGCGTTGTTTAAAAAATCATGCCGGCGCGCCGGCGTGCTGCCGGTCTGACGGATGAGCGTTTCGCGCAGCGGCAGGTGGCTGGTAATAAAATATTCGTTCCTGTCGCGCAACCGGTAGAGTAATTTTTGCGACGGCACCCGCATAAACTTGCCCCGTTCGCCGCGGTTGCAGCTCCGGCAGGCGAGGACCAGATTCCAGACGCCGTTGATATTGCCCACCTCATGACGGGCGCTCCACGGGATAAAGTGGTCGACATCGGTCAGGTTCTCGTCGCCGCTATCGAGGCTAACCGGCGCGTAGCAGTAGAAGCATCGTCCTTTTTGGTAGCCGTTGAGGCTGTCGCGACAGCTGGAGATGGCTACCCGACGGGCGCTGCTGGCGCTGAACAGCTGCTGTTCGGCCGCATCGTACTCGATGGCGATCAGGCTGCGGGAGACGTTCATCGCCCACGCCTGCTCGACCAGCCGCCAGCGGGCCTCGGTTTCATGGATCAGGTTCGGGTACTGCTGGCGCTCGGTCAGTCGGTAAAAGCTGTCGGTCAGGCGGATGCCCTTGTGCGTTTTGCGCTCGTCGATAAAAAAGCGCGTATCGATTTCGCCCTGATTGACGTTATGAAACTTATCCAGCACCACGCTAAAGCCGAGCTTCACCGTGGCGGCGGTGAGCCGATCCTGGCTTATCTCCTGGCGATTGAAGCGGCTGCAAGCGCTGAGAAACTGGCTTTTTGGCGACGTGATCTGTTTGGGGGCGTGCTCAAGATGGCGACACAGATGCTGGCTGAAGGGCAGCGCCAGGTCCTCGAGCAGGATCAGGTCGCTGCCGTCGCGGCGGACGTCGTACAGGGCGTGGGCCAGCGCGAACTTGTAGGAGGCGACGTTCTTGCCAAACAGAATAATGCCGCGCCAGTAGTTCTCCAGCGTGGGTTCGATCTGATAGAAACGCATAGCGGGCACCCTGTTATTGGGAAAGTATCGGCGTTATTACGCGAATCAATAACAGGATCTGATAACAAAAGGCTGGAAATGTAAACCGCCCTGAAGCGTTTGCAGTTTTTTGCGAGCAGGTTCGGAGATAAGTGCCTGAGAGAGCAGGGGAGCGCGCGGGTTAGCGCGGAAAAAGGCGGGTTACGCTGTTTTTTTCGACACTTAGCGTAGCCGGCATACGCTGTTGCTTGCATGGCAGCCAACGACAGGTATAATCCACAACGTTTCCGTATCCCTTCTGTGCCGGAGTGGCGAAATCGGTAGACGCAGTTGATTCAAAATCAACCGTAGAAATACGTGCCGGTTCGAGTCCGGCCTTCGGCACCAACAGTATGTAAATAGACCTCAAGTGAGGTCTTTTTTTATGCCTAAAATCCAGTCCCCGCAAGGCGTTGCCCCGCTTTTCAGTCAACCGACGTCAATCTGAGTTACCCCACATCAACATGCTTGTGAGTATAGAACCGAGTATATATGCTGGTTCGATAATGCTTATATACTCACGGCAGCATATGGAAGGAATACCATCATGGCCCTGACTGATACCAAGGTGCGTTCGGCAAAACCTGAAGCAAAGGAATACTCGCTAGTAGACGGCGATGGCATGTTTTTGTTGATACACCCTAACGGCTCCAAATACTGGCGCTTTCGTTTCCGCTTTGGCGGTAAACAACATCTGATGGCTTTTGGTGTTTACCCAGAGACATCTCTTGCTGATGCCAGACATAAAAGAGAAGCTGCCAGAAAACTGGTTGCGGCAGGTATTGACCCTCGCGAACAAAAACGTGCAGTAAAAGAAGAGTTGGCTAAAGAAGTCTTCACCTTCGAAGTGGTTGCCAGAGAATGGCATGCGACTAATAAGAAGTGGTCAAAAGATCATAGCTCCCGAGTTTTGAAAACCTTGGAAGACTTTCTTTTCCCCTCTATCGGTAAATGCAATATTACCGAACTTAAAACCCGCGATTTGCTGGCACCCATCAAAGTGGTAGAGAAATCAGGGCGTCTTGAAGTGGCTTCACGCCTACAACAGCGCACCACAGCAATCATGCGCTACGCCGTACAAAGCGGTTTGACCGATTATAATCCCGCGCAGGAAATGGCAGGAGCTGTCGCTACAGCAAAAAGGCAACATCGTCCCGCTTTAGAACTTAGCCGGACTCCTGAGCTCCTTCATCGTATTGACACATACACCGGTAGACCGCTCACTCGTTTAGCTATAGAAATAACGTTGCTTACCTTTATCCGTTCCAGCGAACTGCGTTTCGCCCGTTGGTCAGAGATCGACTTCGAGACAGCAATGTGGACGATACCGGCAGATCGCGAACCATTGGAAGGGGTTAAGCATTCTCACCGTGGATCTAAGATGCGAATGCCGCACCTGGTACCGTTATCTCGTCAGGCCCTTGCAGTCCTTGAGAAAATAAAACGACTAAATGGTAATCGCGATTTAATTTTCGTTGGCGATCATGACCCGCGTAAACCAATGAGTGAAAATACGGTAAACAATGCACTCCGGGTGATGGTGTAAGTATCCCAGCTTTAGTTCCAAACACTTTTTGAGATTTCCGGTTTCTCAGCCATCAGCCGATATTCTTCCGGCGTCAGGTTATTCAGGGATTCATGAGGCCGCTCACTATTGTATTCATTTAG
>NZ_CACSIS010000073.1:0-3295 GCF_902705905.1 Klebsiella sp. 18074
ATTTGATGCCTGGCAGTTCCCTACTCTCACATGGGGAGACCCCACACTACCATCGGCGCTACGGCGTTTCACTTCTGAGTTCGGCATGGGGTCAGGTGGGACCACCGCGCTGTTGCCGCCAGGCAAATTCTTTGTGCTCAGTACGCAATTCTTTATCGCATCAGCCGCGTTGCCTGCGCTCGTTAAGTCAGTCACATACCTCTGTATGCTCCTTCCTTCTCTTCGCTGGTCGCCTTGCTGCTGCGCAAATTATTGCGCACTTAACTCTGAATCTAAGCTGAAAATCTCTCAATTCACCACACCAAACAGCTTTGGCGTTGTAAGGTTAAGCCTCACGGTTCATTAGTATCGGTTAGCTCAACGTATCGCTACGCTTACACACCCGACCTATCAACGTCGTAGTCTTCAACGTTCCTTCAGGACTCTCAAGGAGTCAGGGAGAACTCATCTCGGGGCAAGTTTCGTGCTTAGATGCTTTCAGCACTTATCTTTTCCGCATTTAGCTACCGGGCAATGCCATTGGCATGACAACCCGAACACCAGTGATGCGTCCACTCCGGTCCTCTCGTACTAGGAGCAGCCCCCCTCAATTCTCCAGCGCCCACGGCAGATAGGGACCGAACTGTCTCACGACGTTCTAAACCCAGCTCGCGTACCACTTTAAACGGCGAACAGCCGTACCCTTGGGACCTACTTCAGCCCCAGGATGTGATGAGCCGACATCGAGGTGCCAAACACCGCCGTCGATATGAACTCTTGGGCGGTATCAGCCTGTTATCCCCGGAGTACCTTTTATCCGTTGAGCGATGGCCCTTCCATTCAGAACCACCGGATCACTATGACCTGCTTTCGCACCTGCTCGCGCCGTCACGCTCGCAGTCAAGCTAGCTTATGCCATTGCACTAACCTCCTGATGTCCGACCAGGATTAGCTAACCTTCGTGCTCCTCCGTTACTCTTTAGGAGGAGACCGCCCCAGTCAAACTACCCACCAGACACTGTCCGCAACCCGGATCACGGGTCTACGTTAGAACATCAAACATTAAAGGGTGGTATTTCAAGGTTGGCTCCACGCAGACTGGCGTCCACGCTTCAAAGCCTCCCACCTATCCTACACATCAAGGCTCAATGTTCAGTGTCAAGCTATAGTAAAGGTTCACGGGGTCTTTCCGTCTTGCCGCGGGTACACTGCATCTTCACAGCGAGTTCAATTTCACTGAGTCTCGGGTGGAGACAGCCTGGCCATCATTACGCCATTCGTGCAGGTCGGAACTTACCCGACAAGGAATTTCGCTACCTTAGGACCGTTATAGTTACGGCCGCCGTTTACCGGGGCTTCGATCAAGAGCTTCTCCCTAAGGATAACCCCATCAATTAACCTTCCGGCACCGGGCAGGCGTCACACCGTATACGTCCACTTTCGTGTTTGCACAGTGCTGTGTTTTTAATAAACAGTTGCAGCCAGCTGGTATCTTCGACTGATTTCAGCTCCGTGAGCAAGTCACTTCACTTACCATCAGCGTGCCTTCTCCCGAAGTTACGGCACCATTTTGCCTAGTTCCTTCACCCGAGTTCTCTCAAGCGCCTTGGTATTCTCTACCTGACCACCTGTGTCGGTTTGGGGTACGATTTGATGTTACCTGATGCTTAGAGGCTTTTCCTGGAAGCAGGGCATTTGTTACTTCAGCACCGTAGTGCCTCGTCATCACACCTCAGCGTTGAACAAGAGTCCGGATTTACCTAAACTCTCCGCCTACATGCTTAAACCGGGACAACCGTCGCCCGGCCAACATAGCCTTCTCCGTCCCCCCTTCGCAGTAACACCGAGTACAGGAATATTAACCTGTTTCCCATCGACTACGCCTTTCGGCCTCGCCTTAGGGGTCGACTCACCCTGCCCCGATTAACGTTGGACAGGAACCCTTGGTCTTCCGGCGAGCGGGCTTTTCACCCGCTTTATCGTTACTTATGTCAGCATTCGCACTTCTGATACCTCCAGCAACCCTCACAGGCCACCTTCAACGGCTTACAGAACGCTCCCCTACCCAACAACACATAGTGTCGCTGCCGCAGCTTCGGTGCACAGTTTAGCCCCGTTACATCTTCCGCGCAGGCCGACTCGACCAGTGAGCTATTACGCTTTCTTTAAATGATGGCTGCTTCTAAGCCAACATCCTGGCTGTCTGTGCCTTCCCACATCGTTTCCCACTTAACTGTGACTTTGGGACCTTAGCTGGCGGTCTGGGTTGTTTCCCTCTTCACGACGGACGTTAGCACCCGCCGTGTGTCTCCCGTGATAACATTCTTCGGTATTCGTAGTTTGCATCGGGTTGGTAAGTCGGGATGACCCCCTAGCCGAAACAGTGCTCTACCCCCGAAGATGAGTTCACGAGGCGCTACCTAAATAGCTTTCGGGGAGAACCAGCTATCTCCCGGTTTGATTGGCCTTTCACCCCCAGCCACAAGTCATCCGCTAATTTTTCAACATTAGTCGGTTCGGTCCTCCAGTTAGTGTTACCCAACCTTCAACCTGCCCATGGCTAGATCACCGGGTTTCGGGTCTATACCCTGCAACTTAACGCCCAGTTAAGACTCGGTTTCCCTGCGGCTCCCCTATACGGTTAACCTTGCTACAGAATATAAGTCGCTGACCCATTATACAAAAGGTACGCAGTCACCCCATAAAAGAGGCTCCCACTGCTTGTACGTACACGGTTTCAGGTTCTGTTTCACTCCCCTCGCCGGGGTTCTTTTCGCCTTTCCCTCACGGTACTGGTTCACTATCGGTCAGTCAGGAGTATTTAGCCTTGGAGGATGGTCCCCCCATATTCAGACAGGATACCACGTGTCCCGCCCTACTCTTCGAACTCACAGAATGTGCATTTTAGTGTACGGGAGTATCACCCTGTACCCTGCGACTTTCCAGACGCTTCCACTAACACACAAACTGATTCAGGTTCTGGGCTGCTCCCCGTTCGCTCGCCGCTACTGGGGGAATCTCGGTTGATTTCTTTTCCTCGGGGTACTTAGATGTTTCAGTTCCCCCGGTTCGCTTCGTTAAGCTATGTATTCACTTAACGATAGTGTGTCGAAACACACTGGGTTTCCCCATTCGGAAATCGCCGGTTATAACGGTTCATATCACCTTACCGACGCTTATCGCAGATTAGCACGTCCTTCATCGCCTCTGACTGCCAGGGCATCCACCGTGTACGCTTAGTCGCTTAACCTCACAACCCGAAGCTGTTTCGTAAAACAGGTCGTGTTGTGAAAATTTGAGAGACTCGAACACACCG
>NZ_CACSIS010000074.1:0-2877 GCF_902705905.1 Klebsiella sp. 18074
AGAAACCGCCTGGTGGTGATGGTGCGCCTGCCGTTGGGCTCGATGACTATCGCCGCCCGGCAGGCTGTTTCAATTTCGTAAAGGCGTGGCATGATCTTAACCTCTCAATGATACTGTTTTTATATACAGTAGTTTTATCGAGACCTCAGATCAAGAGAGGTTGCGCCTATCAATTTTTATGACAGGCGCAGTGCTTTGATTACACAAGATACTCGTTAGCTAACGTTACTGCCTGGGCGATCAAATCAGTCACAACAGTTGTTTTCCCGGTGAGATTTACCAGCATAGGGCGACCAATTTTAATGCCCCCCCAGGGGCCGTATATCGTGGCGGGGTAACTACCGATACGTGGCAGGTTAGTCGGCTGAGGCACCACGCTATCCCAGGTGTTATTTGTTGCCGTGGCTACCAGTATATTATCGACGTAAATTCGCGTTACCAGCACACCAGGTGTAGTCTCTCCATCGGCGTAAACGGACACCACGTGCACGTTTCCATCAGTCAGGAGCGCTAATTGTGCTGCTGCCGAAATCGCGGCGGACCCCATCATAGATCCCTGAACAGATTGTAGGCTGCCGGATGTGTTGATTAGCGCCCAGATAGCGAAATTAATATTCGCCGAAGCCGTATTGTTTAGCCGTCCGAACAGGTTTACTGAGCGACTTGCTGCCGGCGTGCCATACCCGGACGCTGGGAGTTTTACCGCCACACTCGCCAGGGCCCTCTTACAGCCCGTTGGTAATGAAAATTCCGCAGTAGGCAGAAGAACGTAATCATTGACACTTTCGGCAGCTCCGGTGAATTTCAGCATACCTGTTTCCAACGTATGTGAGTTCGGCCCGTTTGTCGCATTTGTTCCACCGCTCACCAGGTTGAGCAGGTTCGCATAAGCCGCTACCGGCGTTCCTGAGTCGTAGCAAATCTCATTGCTGAAATCGAGCAGACCCAAAGTGGCGCCACGAATAATGGATGGGTCATTTTCCAGATACACGGGATTTGCTCCGCTGCTGGCCGGAGATGAATCCGATTTCAAAAAAATAGCCATTAGTTATCCTCTTCTCTGGCGGGTTTGATATCCAATTTCGGCGTACACGCCATATCCTGTGGCGTTTGGATGTCGGTTATCGTTTCGCAATGTTGACGGGACGATGTCATTACCAAAATCCGTGACATCCTGCGCAATCGATGCGTTGTATCTGGAAACCAGCTCCTCGCGCAAATCGCGGCCATTACCGCCCCTGACGTAGTAGCCTGGGTATTTTTGAGAAAAATACTGATTAACTTCGAGAATGCGCTGATACCGTATCCCGCCAAGAAACTCCACTGAGTAGTTGCAGGTATTAATGCCGTAAACCAGTATGGGCCGGCCTGATTTTTCAGCCTGATTTACCAGAGCATCGATATTGGATTTTATAGCCACCACATCGGCGTCATAGTCGGCAGCTGTCGTGGCGCCAGAGCGGTAATCATTGATGCCAACGCAGATCCACATCTCGCTATCAGAGTGGTCCTGCATTGCATAATCTGGCACAAACAGCGAGCCAGGGAGACACCGGAACCCTGTACCGCTTAAAGCAGTCAGGCTGTACGCTTCAACACCACCGGAAGAGGTGCGCGTCACCCGGCATTTGATGCCCGATATCCAGCCATCCAGCGTGTAGGTGGTGGTGTTTGATGGTGTGGACAGGAAGCGAACATCCTGGCTTGGGTAGGCCGGCTCTGCTGTGGCGCTAGCACCGTTAATCTGAGTAATAGCGACCGAATTGCCCGATGCGGGAATCAAATCTCCGGTCACGGTCAGGTAAATGGGTTTTGCACCCATCCGCATTGCCACCTGCCCGGATTTTTGCCCGCCAATACTGTAATTTGTTGCAACGAATCCATTACCAATCAGAGCAGCTAACTGATCTGGGAACGAATATCCTGCAGGGGCACCAGTCCCGGCGCCGGTACTGTCGCCTGCGGTATCGGATTTATTGATGATAATACCGTCACTGTTTTCGACAGCCTCCAGCCGCGAAAAAATATCTCCACCACGCTCACCGCCGCCCCCGAATATCGGTCTATTATCAGACGCCCTAAACACCACGCCGACCTGACCATTTTTCGCGACGATCCCGCCCCAGTATCCCGACCGCCCGCCAATATTTGCAACCTGCTCATCAGTTGTGACGGCGAATAATTTTACAAACATTGTTGACGTTATTTTATTGAAAATCGTTGGCACAGAGAGCCCATCACTTTCATTGGCTGCAACCAGAAAGCTGGAATTGATATTTACGGTCGCCATCCCGGAGGCAATGTCCGTAAAGGGTGTCAACGATGACGTCAGCGCGGACAATGCCCCATATTTCCCGAATATCGGTTCGTTGTCGCTTGTGCGGAAATTAACACCAATGGTTCCATCTGCAGCGACAATCCCGCCCCAGTACGAAGATCTGTCGATATTAGGTGTGCGGTTTTTAATTTCGTCGATGTAGACCTTGGACACCATAACGCGGCCAGTTGGCTCCAGAGTCCCGCCTACATTCATATACTCAATCGCCAGCGCGCTATCATCTGCGCTTCGTACGTATGTGGTGCTGCCCTCCGGGATATTGGCAATATCATCCTGAGCGGCGGCCAACGTCATATACTGGCGGCTGAGGGGAATTAGGTTCTGGCGAGTTTCCTCGACGACCTTGTCCCCTTCCGCCTTAATGCCGTCGACGGTGTAATGCTCACCCCCAAGGCGATCCGTGTAGGTCAAATCAGTGCTGGTAACTACTTTATCCAGCATAGCTCCGGCATAAACACTGTTCCGGATGTCTGTGCTGGGTACCGGTGCCTGCGTAGGTGTCGGGAGTGGAACTTCTGCCATGTGCTTGTCGCCCTATA
>NZ_CACSIS010000075.1:0-2306 GCF_902705905.1 Klebsiella sp. 18074
GCGAACGTGACCATAACCTGCCGTGCATCAGCTGCGGCACATGGGAAACAGTTCAGTGGGAGGCCGGGCATTACCGCTCCCGCGGGAAAGCATCCCACCTGCGCTACAACGAGGACAATATCAATAAACAGTGCCATCACTGCAATGTCCAGCTGTCCGGCAATCAGCAGCAATACCGCATCAACCTGATACCCAGGATCGGCGTTGAGCGCGTCGAGGCGCTCGAAAACAACAATGCCCCTCACCGATACACCATCGAAGAGCTGGAAGGCATCAGGCGCCATTACAGCGCGTTACGGCGTGCGCTCGTAAAACAACGGGAGGCTGCATGAATCAGCTCGCCATAGAGCGCATCCGCGACCGCTGGCAAAAGCTCCGCCTCTGCCGGCACCGCGGCACCGTGCTGGTTGACTACCGTATTTTGAAGAACTTCATCCGCATCTATCAGACCCTGGGAGAGACAGCATGACGATCCAATATTTAGAATATGTTCGCCAGCAGCTGATAGTTGCCACTGCAGACCTGAGCGGAGCGACGAAAGGGCAGCTCGTTGCATTTGCAGAGAACGCGATGCTTGAGGCGACAGCTCGCAGCCGCGGGCGTAAAAAAGTTTATGACCCTCAGAAAAAGCGCATGGTCAATCCTGATAGCCCTCCGATGGCCGGAAGCCAGTCGCGCGCCAAAGGTTCGGCGATTGCCCTGGTGCTGCCCGTGGAATACTCAACCGCATCATGGCGCCGCGCGCTTCTGTCGCTCGACGATCACCAGAAAGCATGGTTGCTCTGGAACTACAGCGACAACATCCTCTGGGAGCACCAGGAGACGATAACCCGGTGGGCGTGGGAGCAATTCAGTCAGCAACTGGCCGGCATGCGCATTGCGAAAAAAACAGTCGAGCGTCTGCGCCAGCTTATCTGGTTGGCGGCGCAGGATGCGAAGGCGGGGCTGGCTGGGCGTGACCAGTATCAGTATGGCGACCTCGCGGCGATGGTAGGGGTGACACCCAAGAATTGGTCAGAAACCTTCACAACGCGCTGGGAGGCAATGACAGGCATCTTCATGGTGCTGGATAGCGATGCTTTATTGCAGGTGACGCGATCACGTTCACAACAAAAGGCGACAAATTTAGACTTAAGTCTTGCAAAACTGGATTAAATGCGTCATATTTGAGTCTACTTTGATATGCTGCCTTAACTTTAAGTGGCGGCATAAAGAATAAAAAGAGCCCTGACGGAAACGTCGGGGCTTTGTCGTTTCTGGGTCAGAAGCACAGCGGTTGTGCGTTCGGCTGTTAACCGAATGGTCGAAGGTTCGAATCCTTCCTGTCCCGCCAGATATGGAGCACGGGCATTCTCGCCTAAAATAAGTCCTCCCCGGGTGCTGAGTTGATCGCCAGCCGTTGCTCCACGAAACGGAGCCCATAACAGGTAAGAGCATTGCATGTGCAGATAGAGGCATTATCTGCTGCTGAGATGAATTTAACCACCCGCTCAGCAATCCGGGGTGGTGCCCTGGAGCCGGTTCGAGTCCTGGTGCATTGCTCTTTCCGTTGTGGTGAATGCGCAGGCTGATGCGTTAGAGACGGCACCCCTTGATGAGGACAGCGCTATCTCTGGAGAATAGTCTTAGGTACGTGTAATGCCAGAGAAAGCCGGAGTTCAGTACCGGTCACCACACTAAAACCCAGCCAGGGTACCTTCGGCCACAGAGCCGCATTGCTATACCCTCATTACTGCTTCCCGCCTTGAGCGGGTTTTTTATTATCAGGTCCCGCAGGAATCATCCTTGACGCTTTGTTGATAAATCCAGCCTGACGGGCCTGACCCCTTTCAAACACACAGCGCCATCCGTAACCACGGAGGTGAGGCTATGAACAGAATGAGCACCCTATACAGCAGACTCTCATACGGCACCGGGA
Source organism: Klebsiella sp. 18074 (assembly GCF_902705905.1). Taxonomy (NCBI): domain Bacteria; kingdom Pseudomonadati; phylum Pseudomonadota; class Gammaproteobacteria; order Enterobacterales; family Enterobacteriaceae; genus Klebsiella; species Klebsiella sp. 18074. The sequence goes on from NZ_CACSIS010000075.1 coordinate 1,919, forward strand.
CCGCACTGACGGGCTGCGGTGTCTCAGCAAAGGCATATGCCGACGTATCGAAAACAGAGGTATGGATTTTGGCCGACAAAGTGGCGGGTATGAGCCTGAGTGACTGGGCGATCGTTGTCGGTATAGCGTGCACTGTTATTACCTGTGGCGTGAACTGGTATTACCGGCGTAAAGAGCGGGAGGACCGGCTGAATGGCTATGTCACCAAAGCTGAGGAATAGCGTTATTGCTGCCGTAGGCGGTGGGGCTATAGCCATTGCGTCAGCACTCATCACTGGGCCGACCGGTAACGATGGTCTGGAGGGTGTGAGATACAACCCTTATCAGGACGTGGTGGGTGTCTGGACTGTCTGCTATGGCCACACCGGTAAAGATATCATGCTCGGCA
>NZ_CACSIS010000076.1:0-1930 GCF_902705905.1 Klebsiella sp. 18074
GCGAACGTGACCATAACCTGCCGTGCATCAGCTGCGGCACATGGGAAACAGTTCAGTGGGAGGCCGGGCATTACCGCTCCCGCGGGAAAGCATCCCACCTGCGCTACAACGAGGACAATATCAATAAGCAGTGCCACCACTGCAATGTTCAACTGTCCGGCAATCAGCAGCAATACCGCATCAACCTGATACCCAGGATCGGCGTTGAGCGCGTCGAGGCGCTCGAAAACAACAATACCCCTCACCGATACACCATCGAAGAGCTGGAAGGCATCAGACGCCATTACAGCGCGTTACGGCGTGCGCTCGTAAAACAACGGGAGGCAGCATGAATCAGCTCGCCATAGAGCGCATCCGTGAGCGCTGGCAAAAGCTCCGCCTCTGCCGGCACCGCAACACAGTGATGACCGACTATCGCATCCTCAGAAATTACATCCGCATCTATCAGACCCTGGGAGAGAAAGCATGAAACTGGAATTGACCAACGAACAGCACCAGTGGATCGATCAGTGGCTTCAGCTTTGGGGTTCATGGTGCCAGACAGGAAAGATAGACAAGGCAATGATAAACATGATTGCCAAATTTATGGCGACCGTTGAGCCACAGTCATCGTCCCGGCCAGTATGCAGCGACGATGACGGGATGATTATTGACGCCGTTATCCGGCATTACCTGAAAAACGTAGATGAGAATGCTTGGAAGGTGATCTTCACTTATTACGTCTGCAACACGAGTGAGATACAGATCGCCTCATGGCAGCATGCTGTGAGTGGTCCTCGCCTGATGAAGACGCGCGCTGGCAATCAGTATAAGCACCCAAGCATTTCAACCATACGGCGGGAAGTTAAGCAGGTTATCAATGCGGCACTGTTTTGCCTGTATCAACCACTGCAAAATGCATTCAACGATCGCGAAAATGTGAGGAAAATTGCAAAAAATACTCATAACGTGCTTGCATTCTAATGAACAAATGAGCAATATATTTAGTGTAGGTTGCCGTATTTACGTTTGACCTATCAGGACACCAAAGCCTCGCCATCATGCGGGGCTTTTTTATTGGCTGCAATCCGGTCAGGGCTCTTGGGTAGAGACGTGCTGCACGACACGTCAAAGCCCTTCCGCGCAGAGCCCTGAACCAGATTGAGGGTCGATCGTATAAAGGTCATTACGGCAGGCTGTTAACCTGCTTATCGTGGTTCGATTCCACGTCGTCCCGCCAGATTCGCCGGTCTAGTTCAGTGGCAGAACGGCAGCCTTGTAAGCTGCGCGTCAGAGGTTCGATTCCTTTGACCGGCACCATAACCCAGCCAGGGTACCTTCGGCCATAGAGCCGCATTGCTATACCCTCATTGCTTATTGCCAGCCTTAGCGCTGGCTTTTTTATTATCAGGTCCCGCAGGAATCATCCTTGACGCTTTGTTGATAAATCCAGCCTGACGGGCCTGACCCCTTTCAAACACACAGCGCCATCCGTCATCAACGGAGGTGAGGCTATGACAAAAATGAGCACCATTTACAGCAGACTTTCATACGGCACCGGGACCGCACTGACGGGCTGCGGTGTCTCAGCAAAGGCTTATGCCGACGTGGCAAAAACAGAGGTATGGATTTTGGCCGACAAAGTGGCGGGTATGAGCCTGAGTGACTGGGCGATCGTTGTCGGTATAGCGTGCACTGTTATTACCTGCGGAGTGAACTGGTATTACCGGCGTAAAGAGCGGGAGGATCGGCTGAATGGCTATGTCACCAAAGCTGAGGAATAGCGTTATTGCTGCCGTTGGCGGTGGAGCAATTGCCATTGCATCAGCACTCATCACTGGGCCGACCGGTAACGATGGTCTGGAGGGTGTGAGATACAACCCTTATCAGGACGTGGTGGGTGTCTGGACTGTCTGCTATGGCCACACCGGTAAAGATATCATGCTCGGCA
>NZ_CACSIS010000077.1:0-1845 GCF_902705905.1 Klebsiella sp. 18074
TGGCGCTGACGTACTTGCCATCTACCATCGGATGCGGCAGAGGCATCAGCTTGCCTTCCATCGTCTGGTAGCTGTTGTTAATCTCCTCCGCCGGGTACAGGCCGCCATTCATCACGATGTCATCGACGATCGGAACCGCACCACGAATGACGTAGTGTTCCTGGTCGTTGATTGTTGTCGTGGAGATATTGGAGGCGTTGATGGCGAGGGATTTAACGTGGATGCTGGATAGCTTCACGCTGCGTCCTCTTTACTCTTTGGGTTTATTAGATGCTCTATTACCGGTGTGACATGCGAGCTCACCAGTAGCATTGAATATTTCAACTTCGATAGTTGCCCTGGTTATTTGTCCGTGCTCGGAATGAGCTTTTACAGAAATCAACCCGTTAATCGGCTTCCCATCCATAGTGCATACACCAATGCAGCCATTTTTCTCAAACAGCCTAAGTCCGTTGTCACGCCTTGGCGTTGGTCTGGTCATGTAGTTCATACATTCCTCATTGGTGGATATAGTTGCCTATGGTGAAGAACTTACAGTTTGAACACGCCTTTCAGTATTATGCGTGTGACTGTTGGCTGATTGACCTGCGCATCAGCTAGGGTCTTATCCGTGAGATAATTCATGAATGCCCCAGAGTCAGTCAGGTTTTCAGCATCGGCTGCAATGTTGCCATTCATAATTACGTTGCCTTTTTCATCAAGGCCTTCGTAGTAAGCGATGTAGTGAGTAATCATGCTGCCTCTTTTTCAGTCCACTGCTTGCGTTCTTTCGCCAGCTTCTCAGCTAGCCCTTTGTTGAATATGCTGCCGTCGTCGTTGAGCAACACCGGAATCTGGCTGCAATAGCAGTGATATCGGTTGCCGTTCTCAGCGTAGAAGTCTCGCACCTGCTCAGTGGTGTAAACCTTGCCGTGGCGGCTGGCGTGCCATGTGCGCGTCGTAGGCTTGAGCGCTGACAGCCATAACAGGCCAGTCTTTAGCCCCAGCCGATCCGCCGCCCAGTCCGTTTCGTTCCATTGCGCCTGCCTCAGCGCGCCTACCTGCTCAGTCTGCGCCATGTTCTTCGCGCGACTCATTGAGACGTCGAGGCGCTTGCTTATGACCTGCGCCGTTTCGCGCGGATTCACACCCCGGCCAATCGCATCAGCAATGACGTTTGCGAGGTCGCCGCGCGCCCGGTCGGCTTCCAGCTTCCAGTCGCTGTATGTGCTGATGTAGGCGCTGGCGATCTGGTTTTGATACGCAGGACTGGAAAGCAGTTGCTGCAGCGTTGTCTGGCTGGCGTAAACCGGAGACTGCTGAGACAGGTTATTGAAAGCTTCCAGCGTGCCGCGCTGAGCCTCTTTGGTGACGTATTCCATCGCCCAGAGGTTTTGCTCCCCGCCTTCCAGCAGGTGATCGTCCAGAATGGTCTGCACGATACCCAGAAGATCGGCTAGCTCCTGCGCCGTCATGTCGTAGATGAACCGCCCGGCATTGACCTGGTAGAGCGTTGGCTCTTCGCCGTTAACGTGGCACAGGAAGTGCCAGTTGTGGCTGTTGACCTCACGCTCACGCCCAGTCAGGCGCTGGTCGAAAAGGGCCTTCAGTGCAACCTTTATCGCGTAGTAACGGTCCTCGATATCGCGCTCCATCTTACTGACGGCTTTGCGCGACATCGTGGGGTCAACTTTCGACCGTGGTATCACCGGACTTTTCGGCTTCTGGTTCTGGGTCGGCCAGAGGATCAGGTTTTGGTTTGCGGTCATCAGGCGGAATCTCATCGTCAAGTTCAGGCAATGGCTGGAGTTCGCCCGCCGCGCGGATTTCGTTCTCTGTGATAGCAGAGCGGCCAAAGGCATTCGT
>NZ_CACSIS010000078.1:0-1794 GCF_902705905.1 Klebsiella sp. 18074
AACGCTATTCGTGCGCTGAGCATGGACGCGGTACAGAAAGCCAAATCCGGCCACCCGGGTGCCCCGATGGGTATGGCTGACATTGCCGAAGTCCTGTGGCGTGATTTCCTGAATCATAACCCGAACAACCCGGCCTGGGCCGATCGCGACCGTTTCGTGCTCTCCAACGGCCACGGCTCGATGCTGATTTACAGCCTGCTGCATCTCACCGGTTATGATCTGCCGATTGAAGAACTGAAAAACTTCCGTCAGCTGCACTCCAGAACCCCGGGCCACCCGGAAGTCGGCTACACCGCCGGCGTTGAAACCACCACCGGCCCGCTGGGCCAGGGGATTGCCAACGCGGTCGGGATGGCGATTGCCGAAAAAACGCTGGCGGCGCAGTTCAACCGTCCGGGCCACGATATCGTTGACCACTTCACCTATTCCTTCATGGGCGACGGCTGCATGATGGAAGGCATTTCTCACGAAGTGTGCTCCCTGGCCGGTACCCTGAAACTGGGCAAGCTGGTGGCGTTCTATGACGACAACGGCATCTCCATCGACGGTCATGTTGAAGGCTGGTTCACCGACGATACCGCTAAACGTTTCGAAGCCTACGGCTGGCACGTGGTGCGCGGCGTGGACGGCCATGACGCCGGGGCCATCAAACGCGCGGTAGAAGAAGCGCGCGCGGTGACCGACAAGCCGTCCCTGCTGATGTGCAAAACCATCATCGGCTTCGGTTCGCCGAACAAACAGGGTACTCACGACTCCCACGGCGCACCGCTGGGTGATGCGGAAATCGCGCTGACCCGCGAGGCCCTGGGCTGGACACACCCGGCGTTTGAAATCCCGTCTGATATCTACGCGCAGTGGGATGCCAAAGAAGCCGGTCAGGCTAAAGAAGCGGCGTGGAACGAGAAGTTTGCTGCTTATGCGAAAGCCTTCCCGCAGGAAGCCGCCGAGTATACCCGTCGTATGAAAGGCGAGATGCCGGCAGACTTCGACGCGAAAGCGAACGAGTTTATTGCGAAGCTGCAGGCTAACCCGGCGAAAATCGCCAGCCGTAAAGCGTCGCAGAATGCAATTGAAGCCTTCGGCCCGCTGCTGCCTGAATTCCTCGGCGGCTCGGCTGACCTGGCGCCCAGCAACCTGACCATCTGGTCCGGCTCGAAGGCGATTAACGAAGACACCGCCGGGAACTACATCCACTACGGCGTGCGTGAGTTCGGGATGACCGCGATTGCCAACGGTATCTCCCTGCACGGCGGTTTCCTGCCGTACACCTCCACCTTCCTGATGTTCGTGGAATATGCGCGTAACGCGGTACGTATGGCGGCGCTGATGAAACAGCGTCAGGTGATGGTCTACACCCACGACTCAATCGGTCTGGGCGAAGACGGCCCGACGCACCAGCCGGTCGAGCAGGTGGCTTCCCTGCGCGTGACGCCGAACATGAGCACATGGCGTCCGTGTGACCAGGTGGAATCGGCGATTGCGTGGAAATACGGCGTTGAGCGTCACGACGGCCCGACCGCACTGATCCTCTCCCGTCAGAACCTGGCGCAGCAGGAGCGTACCGAAGAGCAGCTGGCGAACGTTGCCCGCGGCGGCTACGTGCTGAAGGATTGTGCCGGGGAGCCGGAGCTGATCTTCATCGCCACCGGTTCAGAAGTTGAGCTGGCGGTTGCCGCGTGGGACCAGCTGTCAGCGGAAGGGGTGAAGGCGCGCGTGGTGTCCATGCCGTCCACCGACGCGTTCGACAAGCAGGATGCGGCGTACCGTGAATCGGTGCTGCCGAAAGCGGTTTCG
>NZ_CACSIS010000079.1:0-1769 GCF_902705905.1 Klebsiella sp. 18074
AGTAAACCGGGGCAATAAACCGGTTGTTGTAAAGAAATTCGGTGGAGCGGTAGTTCAGTCGGTTAGAATACCTGCCTGTCACGCAGGGGGTCGCGGGTTCGAGTCCCGTCCGTTCCGCCACTTATTAGAAAATTAAGCCTGCTTAACCAGCAGGCTTAATAATAAGCAGTATTTAGGGGCGTAGCTCAGTTGGTAGAGCACCGGTCTCCAAAACCGGGTGTCGCGAGTTCGAGTCTCTCCGCCCCTGCCATATAATAATCCTTTGCTTCGGCAAAGGATTTTTTTTGCCTGCAATTCCCTGGCGTTACTATCGCCCAACGCTCTCCGTCCCTGGAGAGGTGCGCTTATTCCAGAATGCTGGTCTTTAGAATCTCACGGATCTGCGCCTGTTTATCACTGTTTTGCAGCCAGATGGCGTACAGTGGGCGTGAAAGCGTGGTGCCATCCGTTACCGGGTAAAGCGTGCTCTTACCCTTTGCCCAGTGCGTTGGTAGCCACGTGCAGCCATTGAGAGGGGCGAGCTGCTGGTACGCCAGCTCAGCGGAACTGGTGGTGAGCAACGGTACGTCATCACTGCCAATCAACCCGACTTCATTTTGTTGAAAGTCCGGACCCCATTCCAGGCGCAGGTAGTTCAATTCGCTTTTGTTTTTAACCGGCGCAGCGCAATAAAGAGTTAGGGTGAAATTACCAAGCAACTGGCTACTTAACTCATCCATCTTCGGCGATTCTGTCGTGATCAGCAGATCAAGCTGCCGTTCATGCAGCTGTTTGACCAGCGACTGACGCTGGGCAATACGGGCCTCAAACTGCAGGTTATAGGGCTCCCTGTACAGTTTCCCCAGCCATCCGTTAAGCATGCACTCCCAAAGAGATGCGCTGCCGCCAATCGAAAACTCATTGTGTCGGGAGGAGTTGGCAACCTCTTTACGCGCTGCCTGCCAGGTATTCATCAGGGTCTCAGCGTAGGGCAGCAGCTTCTCTCCGGCTGGGGTTAAACGGATATTGTTGCGATGACGGGTAAAAAGGTTAACGCCAAGCTGATTCTCCAACTGACGAATACGAAAGCTAACTGCTGACTGCGTCAGGTAAAGCGCCTCCGCTGCTCGCCCAAAGTGGCGAGTTCTGCTCACCTCAAGGAAAGTTTTGAGCAATTCCGTATCCACACTCTTCTCCGCAAAATTATTTGTCGTAATGATTTAAATCTTTTGTTTTACACTCTGTCAAGCGTAACTAATACTCCGCGCCATAAATAGCTCGGCCAAAGAATCAGGAGCGTGTAGGATGGCGGAAAGCTTTATGACGACTAATCGTTTTTTCGATAATAAAAATTATCCGCGCGGGTTCTCCCGTCATGGTGATTTCACCATCAAAGAGGCGCAACTGCTGGAACAGCATGGTTATGCCTTTAACGAACTGGAGCTGGGTAAACGCGAACCTGTCACTGAAGATGAAAAGCAGTTTGTTTCGGTATGCCGCGGCGAACGTGAGCCGGTAACCGAAGTAGAGCGCGTGTGGATTAAGTACATGGCGCGTATTAAGCGGCCTAAGCGCTTCCATACGCTCTCCGGCGGTAAACCGCAGGTAGAAGGCGCTGAAGATTACACAGAAAGCGATGATTAAGAAAAAGGGCGAAAGCCCTTCAGATTGATGACAAAGTCCTGGCCGTGAGGCCAGGACTTTGATCTAATAAGGTCAGTGCAAAAAATGGACTGACTGCCATGCTTAGAGAACCTTCCCCCCATCAATATCAGTTTGAAACCATTACT
>NZ_CACSIS010000081.1:0-1598 GCF_902705905.1 Klebsiella sp. 18074
TCAGATTGATGACAAAGTCCTGGCCGTGAGGCCAGGACTTTGATCTAATAAGGTCAGTGCAAAAAATGGACTGACTGCCATGCTTAGAGAACCTTCCCCCCATCAATATCAGTTTGAAACCATTACTCTCGATGAACTGGTTCCTGAAGACCATCTGGTCCGTCAAATCGATGCCGCCATCGATTTTGAATTCATTCGCGATGCCGTTGCTCATCTTTACTGCCCCGACAATGGCAGGCCTGCTATCGACCCCGTTCGCCTGATTAAAATGATGCTGTTGGGCTACCTCTTCGGTGTCCCCTCCGAACGCCGTCTGGTCAAGGAAATACAGGTCAATGTCGCTTATCGTTGGTTCCTGCGCATGGGCTTGACCGAGAAGGTCCCGGACGCTTCTACCCTTAGCCAGAATCGTATTCGTCGGTTTAACGGCAGTGATGTCTTCCAGCAGATTTTTGACCATATCGTCTTACAGGCTTTGGGCCAGGGTATGGCAAACGGTCGTGTGCTCTACACCGACAGCACCCACCTGAAAGCCGATGCCAACCCGCGCAAGGCAGTGAATGAACTGCGCCCCGAAGGGGTCAGTGAATACTTCACACAGTTGAATGAAGCCGTGGAGGCCGACAGGAAAAAACGCGAAAAAAAGCCGCTGCCCACCGCAAGAAAAACAACCAAAAGCGACGCCGTTAAAAACACCAAAGTCAGCACCACCGACCCGGAAAGCGGGTTCATGCACCGGGACAACAAGCCGAAGGGCTTCTTCTATCTGGACCATCGTACAGTGGATGGGAAGCACGGCATCATCATGGATACGCATGTGACACCAGGCAATGTCCATGACAGCCAGCCCTTTATCGGGCGACTCGAACGGCAGGTAGAACGCTTCGGTCTGGAGCCCGTGGCGGTAGGCGTGGATGCGGGTTACTTCACCTCGGCGGTCTGCCATCTGACACAAGAGATGGGTATCTCGCTGGTTCCTGGCTATCGCCGGCCTCACAAAGGTCAGAATGACTTCCAGAAGAAACACTTCCAGTATGACGACAAGCGCGACGTGTATGTCTGCCCGGCAGACGAGTTGCTGAACTACGGCACGACAGACCGCAATGGCTATCGGCATTACCGTTCAAACCCGGCAGTGTGCCAGGGGTGTAGCCAAAGGCAGCAGTGCACACAGAACAACAAGGGGCAGAAAACGATAACCCGACACGTCTGGGAAGCATCGAAAGAGGAGGCTAACAGGTTACGGCTGACGAAATGGGGCAAAAAGATATACGCACGACGCAAGGAAACGGTGGAGAGAAGCTTCGCAGACGCGAAACAACATCATGGGCACCGATATGCGCGGTTCCGTGGACTGTCGAAAGTCCAGATGCAGTGCCTGCTGGCAGCGACAGCGCAAAATATGAAGAAGATGGCGCTGCTGGCGCTTCTTTGTTGTCTTTATATGTGGCTGAAAGCGTTCAGGGAAGGGCCGAAAACCGCCTTGAGCGAGCTGAATGTTCAAATGGCGAGGTCATGGAAAAATATAGCGATCGCGACCTGCGGTCGCTAGAAAAGAAGAACCCCACCTAAAAAAGTGGGGTTAGTCAGCAGTCTGA
>NZ_CACSIS010000082.1:0-1557 GCF_902705905.1 Klebsiella sp. 18074
TGGCGCTGACGTACTTGCCATCTACCATCGGATGCGGCAGAGGCATCAGCTTGCCTTCCATCGTCTGGTAGCTGTTGTTAATCTCCTCCGCCGGGTACAGGCCGCCATTCATCACGATGTCATCGACTATCGGAACCGCACCACGAATGACGTAGTGTTCCTGGCCGTTGATAGTTGTCGTGGAGATATTGGAGGCGTTGATGGCGAGGCTTTTTACATGAATGCTCGACAGCTTCATGCGGAGTCCTCTTAATGTTTTATTGGTGGGATTCTCGGACCTGCAGCCGGTTTGAATGGCTTTGGTCTACATTCGCTGCAAAATTTTGATGGCGCTGGGGTGTATTTACCGCAGCGATGACAGGAGCAAGGATCAGCCGATCCAGACCCTGCCACCATAATGATGACAACCAATATGATCAGCAGAAGCAGAGCAATGACTCCAATCATGCGGCCTCCTTGTTTGCCCACTGTTCACGTTCTTTCGCCAGCTTCTCAGCCAACCCTTTGTTGAATATGCTGCCGTCGTCGTTGAGCAGGGCCGGAATCTGGCTGCAATAGCAGTGATATCGGTTGCCGTTCTCAGCGTAGAAGTCACGCACCTCTTCGGTGGTGTAGACCTTTCCATGACGGCTGGCGTGCCAAGTTCGCGTCGTTGGCTTAAGCGCAGACAGCCACAGCAGGCCGGTATTCAGGCCCAGCCTGTCGGCAGCCCAGTCCGTTTCGTTCCATTGCGCCTGCCGCAGCGCGCCTACCTGCTCAGTCTGCGCCATGTTCTTCGCGCGACTCATGGAGACATCGAGGCGCTTGCTTATCACCTGTGCCGTTTCGCGCGGATTCACGCCCCGGCCAATCGCATCGGCTATGACGTTTGCAAGGTCGCCGCGCGCCCGGTCACTTTCAAGCTTCCAGTCGCTATACGTGCTGATGTAAGCAGCGGCGATCTGGTTCTGGTAAGCGGGGCTGGATAGCAACATCTGCAGCGTTGTCTGGCTGGCGTAGACTGGCGACTGCTGAGACAGGTTGTTGAAGGCTTCAAGCGTGCCGCGCTGAGCCTCTTTGGTGACGTACTCCATCGCCCAGAGGTTTTTCTCGCCGCCTTCCAGCAGGTGATCGTCCAGAATGGTCTGCACGATACCCAGCAGGTCGGCCAGCTCCTGCGGCGACATGTCGTAGATGAACTTGCCAGCATTGACCTGGTAGAGCGTTGGCTCTTCGCCGTTAACGTGACACAGGAAGTGCCAGTTGTGGCTGTTGACTTCACGCTCATTCCCAGTCAGGCGCTGGTCGAACAGAGCCTTCAGTGCAACCTTTATCGCGTAGTAACGGTCCTCGATATCGCGTTCCATCTTACTGACGGCTTTGCGTGACATCGTGGGGTCAACTTTCGACCGTGGTATCACCGGACTTTTCGGCTTCTGGTTCTGGGTCGTCCAGAGGATCAGGTTTTGGTTTGCGGTCATCAGGCGGAATCTCATCGTCAAGTTCAGGCAATGGCTGGAGTTCGCCCGCCGCGCGGATTTCGTTCTCTGTGATAGCAGAGCGGCCAAAGGCATTCGT
>NZ_CACSIS010000083.1:0-1465 GCF_902705905.1 Klebsiella sp. 18074
CGGTAAGTGTCAAGATAGTTGGCACCCCCGGTTAATTTAGGCTGCCTGTTTTCCCCGCTCTGGATTCAGCATTACCTCGCCTATCGGTTGCCAGTTCCGTGTCCTGCCGGACCAACGCTCAGGGCGTTGCGCTTTTGCCATCTGGTACACCTCATCCCGCTTCTTCAGCACCGTGCCATCTTCACCACGGTGCCGTTGGCCTGGCGTTACGTACCTGATGCCGCTATGTCGATGCGTCTCGTTATACCATTGGGTAAAACTCTCTACCCATTCACGCGCATCATCTAACGTGTCGAACCCCGATGACGGCCACTGCGGTACATATTTCAGCGTCCTGAACAGCGATTCCACATAGGCATTATCGTTACTGACCCTTGGCCGGCTGTGAGACGGCGTTATTGCCAACTCATGCAGCTTCATCTGCAACGTCTGCGACTTCATCGCCGCCCCATTATCCGCATGCAGCACCGGCGGACATTGCCAGCATCCTTCCCGACGTACCGTGCGCTGTATCAGGGCGGCTGCCTGCTCGCCACTTTCTGTTTCATGCACTTCATATCCCACGATTTTTCGGCTGAAGAGGTCTTCCACCAGATACAGGTAAAACCAGCGTCCCTTCACCGTTGACGGTATCCACGTGATGTCCCACGTCCACACCTGATTCGGCCCACTGGCCTGCCAGGTCGTTGCCGGGGTGACTTTCTGTGCCGCTCGCTGTCGTCCCCGGCGATGCGCTTCTCCATGCCGACGCAGCACACGGTAGAAGGTTGATTCACTCGCCATTATCAGCCAGCTCCGGCACGATTTGTGACGGGGGCAGGCTGGCATACGCGGGTTGATGGCACACCGCCAGTATCTGTTGCTCTTCTTGCGCACTTAGCCGGTTCGCCGGCGAGGGTCTGACTGCGCTGGCACGCTTGTCCTCCATCGATATTTGCCAGCGTCGCCACGTCCGTTCACTTAATCCGGCTTCAGTGAGCGACACCGACAACCGAACGCCTGACACCATCGCTTCGCGCACATAACCCACCAGGACCTGTCGCTCTGTGCCGGATGTCAATCGTCCTCGTCGGTTTCCCCGTAGTAGTCCCGCAACTGCTTTCGGAGCACCAGTATCGCTGCCGCCTCCGCCAGCGCCTTTTCTTTACGAACCAGTTCGCGTTTCAGTTGCTTGACTTCTTTCTGGCTTTGTCTGAGCGCGGCTTTATCATTAGGCGAAGATACCTGCAAAAATCCTTGTTTCCACTGACTAATCTGCTCAGGATAAATCCCTTTCTTACGGCAGTATTGCGCCAGTTCCGCTTCACTGAGTGTGGCGGTTTCGATAATCACTGCCAGCCGGGCATCGGCTGACCATTGGTCTGTGGTTTTGTCTGCACCCGGCACCGGTATTCCCTCTGCTTTCGCCTTGTTACGCCAGTTATAGAGGGTAGCTTCTGATATCCCTTCCATCTGTGCAACTGCG
>NZ_CACSIS010000084.1:0-1403 GCF_902705905.1 Klebsiella sp. 18074
ATGATCCGCCGCCAGCGCGGCGGCAGGCTGGAGTCCGTCTCCTGGGATGAGGCCCTCGACTACGTTGCCACGCGCCTCAGCGCGATTAAGGCTAAGTACGGCCCGGATGCCATCCAGACCACCGGCTCCTCCCGCGGCACCGGGAATGAAACCAACTATGTGATGCAAAAATTCGCACGCGCCGTTATTGGAACCAATAACGTCGACTGCTGCGCTCGCGTCTGACACGGCCCATCGGTTGCAGGTCTGCACCAGTCGGTCGGTAACGGCGCTATGAGCAACGCCATCACCGAGATTGATAATACCGATCTCGTCTTTATCTTCGGCTATAACCCGGCCGACTCGCACCCTATCGTGGCGAATCACGTGATTAACGCCAAACGCAACGGGGCGAAGATTATCGTCTGCGATCCGCGCAAGATTGAAACCGCGCGCATTGCCGATATGCATATTGCGTTGAAAAACGGCTCCAACATTGCCCTGCTCAACGCCATCGGTCACGTCATTATTAAAGAGGATCTCTACGATAAATCCTTCGTCGCCAGCCGCTCGGAAGGCTTCGAGGAGTATCGCAAAATCGTTGAAGGCTATACGCCGGAGTCGGTGGAAGAGATAACCGGCGTCAGCGCTCAGGAGATCCGCGCCTGCGCCCGGATGTACGCCAGCGCCAAATCCGCGGCCATCCTGTGGGGCATGGGCGTCACCCAGTTCTATCAGGGCGTGGAAACCGTGCGCTCGCTGACCAGCCTGGCGATCATGACCGGCAACCTCGGCAGGCCGAGCGTCGGGGTCAACCCGGTGCGCGGGCAGAACAACGTCCAGGGCGCCTGCGATATGGGCGCCCTGCCGGATACCTATCCGGGCTACCAGTACGTTAAGTTCCCGGAAAACCGGGAGAAGTTCGCCAAAGCCTGGGGCGTGGAGAGCCTGCCGGCGCACACCGGCTACCGCATCAGCGAGCTGCCGCACCGGGCGGCGCACGGCGAAGTGCGGGCGGCCTATATTATGGGCGAAGATCCGCTGCAGACCGATGCCGAGCTCTCGGCGGTGCGTAAAGCCTTTGAAGAGCTTGAGCTGGTTATCGTGCAGGATATTTTCATGACCAAAACCGCGGCGGCGGCGGACGTCATCCTGCCCTCCACCTCGTGGGGCGAGCATGAAGGCGTCTATACCGCGGCGGACCGCGGCTTCCAGCGCTTCTTTAAAGCGGTGGAGCCGAAGTGGGATCTGAAAACCGACTGGCAGATTATCAGCGAGATCGCCACCCGGATGGGCTACCCGATGCGCTACAGCAACACCCAGGAGATCTGGAACGAGCTGCGCCATCTGTGTCCGGACTTTTACGGCGCCACCTACGAGAAGATGGGCGAACTGGGTTACATCATGTGGCCGTGCCGCGACGA
>NZ_CACSIS010000085.1:0-1337 GCF_902705905.1 Klebsiella sp. 18074
GATAGCGGGTTTTTGACATCTTAACCGCCCTCGGCCTTGATAGTCGGGGGCGTTTTGTTATGAACATCGCCTCCAGATTTCCCCTCAGATGCATCAGCCGTTTCGGGATAGTACCCGGCGAAACCGTATTCCCCAGCACTATCAGTTCCGTGGCTATCACCCCATAAGCAAATTTAAAACTCATCTCTGACGGCGCTCGTTTATGCTGTTCTGCCGCCAGGGCTGCCTCCCGCCTGATGAGATTGTAAGCCAGTAATACCCCCCAGACTTCCTGATGCAGCAACTCAACCTTCCGGCTTCTCAACACCAGCGCATTGCTCTGAAGACTGCTTTTGATATTCCTGAATCCCACTTCGATTTCCCTGCGCGAATGGTAAAGCTCTGCCACGGCTTTTGCCGGGAAACGGTCTGCAGGAAGGGAGGTCAGTACGGTTTTCTCCACGACATCAATATCATAACTGACGGCCCTCGCATACCAGAACTCCGGCAGTGACGGATTTTGCCTGCGAGCCTGAGGGGAGACTTTCATTTTCAGCAACCGGTCACCCGCACCGTAACTCTCCTGAACGTCGGAGACCACATTCTTACGGGCGGGCAGCAGCCAGTGACGGTTATCTCCGCTCTGGCTCAGGGTCATCAGCAGATCAGCACTGTGAAACAGCTTATCAAAGAGCGTGATGGAGTTATCCGGCAGTGCCTTAATCAGGTCATGTGCCAGCCGGATCTCACTGCTGCGGTACGGGCCGGTGACTGCATCCAGCAGAACATGGCTGCTCAGGTTCATCAGTGCCACCAGACGCATGACCGGAAAGGGGCTCTGGCGGTCAGTTGAAGTGTTGCTGGAGCCAAAATAATCACGCAGTTCCGGCTCGTCCGGGGGACGCAATTGTGCGCCATCGACCGCGAAAAGCTGCAATCCTTTCCAGTCATCTTTGGGATAACGTTCAGCTCCCCAGGTCCGCGCGGTCTGACGAAACAGCCATTCGACGGGCGCAGCGCCAACGCGTTGTCTTGCCTGAGTAATGGCACTGCGGGCGAGCAGCTGGGTACCCGCCTCACCATCCGCGCTGAGGTTGAGGCGTCGGACAATATCAGTGATTGGTTCATTGCGGAAAAAAGCCATGCAGACGACCATCCAGACCACCATATCACCGGGCAAACGGCGACGTCTGACGGTGGCATGAGTAGAGAGGGAGAGACAATGCTGTAGCCACTCAACGGGCAGATGCTCAGCAAAAATCTGAGTGGAAGGTGGGGGTAATAATGGCTGGTCATTGAAACTCAGCAGGTCATCAAGCAGTGGCATATAAAAACGGCTCCCTGTTGTGGAAGCCGTT
>NZ_CACSIS010000086.1:0-1329 GCF_902705905.1 Klebsiella sp. 18074
CGGTAAGTGTCAAGGTAGTTGGCACCCTTGGTTAATTTAAGCCGCCTGTTTTTCCCGTTCCGGATTCAACGTTACCGGGCCTTCCGGTTGCCAGTTTCTTGTCTTCCCTGACCAGCGCTCAGGATGTGCTTTTTGTGCCTGACGATACAGTTCATCCCGCCGTTTCAGCAGAGCCCTGTCTTCACCACTATGCCGTTCTGCTGGCGTGACATAGCGTATCCCGCTGTGACGATGTTCTTCGTTATACCACCGGGTAAATTTATTCACCCAGACTCGTGTTTCTTCCAGTGTTTTAAAGCCAGATGATGGCCATTTCGGGACATATTTCAGGGTTCGGAACAGTGACTCCACATAGGCGTTATCATTACTCACCCGTGGTCGGCTGTGAGACGCAGTGATATTGAGTTCATGCAGTTTCATCTGCAGTGTCTGCGATTTCATCGCCGCACCATTATCAGCATGTAACACCAGGGGCTGACGCCAGCAGCCTTCCCGTATTACGCTACGTTGCATCAGCGCCGCAGCCTGTTCACCACTTTCCGTCTCATAGACTTCATACCCGGTAATTTTCCGGCTGTACAGGTCGAGTATCATATACAGATAAAACCAGCGACCACGCACTACTGAGGGTAGCCAGGTGATGTCCCACGACCACACCTGACAAGGCCCGGACGCTATAAAGGTTGTCGGGGCTGACACCTTCTGCTGCCGTGTTTGACGTCCTCTGCGATGAACTTCACCTGAGCGACGCAACACCCGATAGAAGCTTGACTCACTGGCCAGGTAAATACCTTTATCGGCCAGACGCGGCACGATTTGTGACGGTGGCAGACTGGCATATTCCGGTTCATGGCAGATAGCCCTGATCCGGGTTTCTTCCTCCTGACTGAGCCGGTTAAAGGGCTCAGGCCTGGATACCTCAGGTCTCTGGTCACGCGGATTATTCACCCATCGTCGCCAGGTACGCAGACTGATGTTAACTTCCCGGCAGGCAATGGCCCGGCGTGCACCCGAGGTTACCGCTTCATTTATCCAGAGAATAAACTGCTGTCGTTCACCTTCAGGGGTCAGTCGTCCTCGTCGGTTTCCCCGTAGTAGTCCGTGAGCTTTTTTCGCAGCACCAGTATGGCTGCCGCCTCCGCGAGGGCTTTTTCCTTACGGAGCAGCTCTTTTTCCAGCTGCTTAATTTTTTTCTGACTCTGTTTTAGCGCGGCTTTATCATCAGGGTTTTCAGTCTGCATAAAACCCTGTTTCCACTGAATAATCTGTTCAGGATAAAGTCCTTTTTTACGACAGTATTCCGCGATTTCGGCCTCACTGAGTGTGGCG
>NZ_CACSIS010000087.1:0-1292 GCF_902705905.1 Klebsiella sp. 18074
ACCGGCACCGCCATTATTACCGGCAAGAAGGGCCAGCGGGTGTGGACCGGCGGCGGCGATGAGGCCGCGCTGGCGCAGGGCGTCTACAACACCTACATTCAGGACAACCTGCGCTATTCGCAGAACGCTGCCCTCGATATGTATAAAGAGGTCAACACCGGCACCAACCTGCCGGCGCAGATTGACCTCTACGCCACCGACGGCGAGGAGTATAAATTCCTCTGTATCGCCAAGGGCGGCGGCTCGGCCAATAAAACCTATCTCTACCAGGAGACCAAGGCGCTGATCACCCCGGCGAAGCTGAAGGACTACCTCGTCGAGAAGATGCGCACCCTCGGCACCGCCGCCTGTCCGCCGTACCATATTGCGTTTGTTATCGGCGGAACCTCTGCGGAATCGACGCTGAAAACCGTTAAGCTGGCCTCCACCCACTATTACGACGGCCTGCCAACGGAGGGCAACGAGCACGGCCAGGCGTTCCGCGACGTGCAGCTCGAGCAGGAGCTGCTGCTGGCGGCCCAGAATCTCGGCCTCGGGGCGCAGTTTGGCGGCAAGTACTTTGCTCACGATATTCGCGTAGTGCGCCTGCCGCGCCACGGTGCCTCCTGCCCGATTGGGATGGGCGTCTCCTGCTCCGCCGATCGCAACATTAAGGCGAAAATCAACCGCCACGGGATCTGGCTGGAGAAGCTGGAAAGCAACCCCGGCCAGTACATCCCGGAAGCGCTGCGTCAGCAGGGTGAAGGTAAAGTCGTCAGCATCGACCTCAATCAGCCGATGAGCGATATCCTCGGACAGCTTTCGGCCCATCCGGTTTCTACTCGTTTAACGTTGAACGGCACGATTATTGTCGCCCGCGATATCGCCCACGCGAAGCTCAAGGAGCTGCTGGATAACGGTGAGGCGCTGCCGCAGTATGTCAAAGATCACCCGATCTACTACGCGGGTCCGGCCAAAACCCCTGAGGGCTACGCTTCCGGTTCGCTGGGGCCGACCACCGCCGGGCGCATGGATTCCTACGTCGATCTGCTGCAGTCCCACGGTGCGAGCATGGTGATGCTGGCAAAAGGCAACCGCAGCCAGCAGGTGACCGACGCCTGCCATAAGCACGGCGGCTTCTATCTTGGGAGCATCGGCGGCCCGGCGGCGGTGCTGGCGCAGCAGAGCATCAAGAGCCTCGAGTGCGTGGCCTGGCCGGAGCTGGGAATGGAAGCTATCTGGAAAATTGAGGTGGAAGACTTCCCGGCGTTTATCCTGGTGGATGACAAAGGCAACGACTTCTTCCAGCAGAT
>NZ_CACSIS010000088.1:0-1278 GCF_902705905.1 Klebsiella sp. 18074
GCCATGATGTCATCCGCACCCTGTTTCCTTATCACCTCACCGGTATGTTGCTACCAGAACTCACGCCAGGATTTTACAGGGTCGGTCTGCCGTTTTCTCATCAGTGTCTGCAAACTCAGTTAAACTATGGTGATTCCAGAAAAACGGGCAATTAGTTTGTTGCAAAAGCTTTGTTAATATTGAAATTTTCTGACCCTGTTAATAATCGCCAGATAATGCGTGTGAGCTTATTAGCCAATGCCACCGTCGCTTTCATTTTGCCTCTTCGCTCAATAAGATGTTTCATCCAGCTTCCCAGTGCATCATCGCGCTTCTGTGACCAGAACATGACTGACCGTGCTCCATGGATAATCAGCGTTCGGAGATCACGGTTTCCATTTTTAGTCATTGAGGACAGGTTGTTTTTTCCTCCCGAACTACGCTGCCTGGGTACAAGACCACACCAGGAAGAGAGTTGCCTGCCATTCGTAAACTGTTCTGCATTGACCTCACTTAGAAATGCAGCGGCAATGAGAGGTCCTACTCCCGGTATCGTCATCAGTACTTTGTATTTTGGGAGCTGTTGACATAAAGCCAAAATGTTGTGTTCCGTCGAACGGATGCGCTCATCAAGCAAATGAAGGTTTTCCAGTAACGAAAAAAGTAAACCGCGTAATACCGGGGAAATATCCAGCGCCGGATCTTCAATAAGTTCAGGCAATCGTTGTGACAGGATATGAATGCCCACAGGGAGTTCAATCCCCTGTTCAGCAGCCAGTGCCCGAGCTTGATTTGCCACCGCCGTGCGTTGTTCGACCATTAGCTGGCGGGCGCTGCGAAGTGCTTTAATATCCTGTTGCCCGACGGTTTTTATCGTCACAAAATGGATACCAGGGCGTAGCGCAGCCTCACAGATCGCCAGTGCGTCATTAGCATCATTTTTCTGATGACGGGTAAAAGCCTTAACATGTTGGGTTGGGATAAGGCGAACGAGAAGCCCGATTGACTTGAAGGTTCGTCCCCAGTAATGCGAAGTAGCGCAAGCTTCCATTGCAATCAACGTATTAGCTGGAAACTGGCGAAGGGTATCCAAAAGTTTATTTCTGGGAATTTTTCGATTGGATGCAACAGTTCCATCACTCATCCAGACACATACCTGAAAAACAGACTTAGCTAAATCGATCCCGACAACTTTTATCGAGTTCATGATGTTGTTCCTCTGCGAATAGACATTCAGCATAAGTGTGGCAGAACTTAGGCTGGGAAGGGGCGTCCATCACATCACCTCTGGTTAAGAGT
>NZ_CACSIS010000089.1:0-1268 GCF_902705905.1 Klebsiella sp. 18074
GAGCAGACCCAAAAGGATATTGAGATGGCAAAAGCAGAGAAACGGCCATACATCCACGTTAAGACCAGAATACGTGATGGCCGTATTATTCGGGAGCTTATGTATGAGGATTTCTCCCGGGAAAAACCTGGCGATTAGTTACCAATAAATTGCTTGAGGTCTTCTTTTGCCTTTAAAACAGAAGGGTGCTGAAGAGAATCCATCTGGCGAAGAACTTCTCTTTTCGATTCCTCGCTTAACTGCCTGAAAATAAGACCTACGGCAACTTTAAGGCCAAGCACTTCATCAGCCACCTGATCGATGCCTGCTCTCTCTGCGCCGATTTTAAGTTGATACAAAAATTTATCGTTTCCCATAGATTTCCCCAAAGGATTGTTGAAGCAGCCAATCTCGGCATGCTCCAAGACAATATCTTTTGCGGATAACCAATGAAATCCTGATATTCGATCAGTGCCGCAGCCGCGGCTTTTTTTATGCCCGGAGGAAACGTGGCAACAGTTTCATACCCGGCACTCCTGCCGCTTCCCCAGCGTGCAAGCCAGAATATGACGCAGGATACCGGCTTCAAAACCACCAATCCTGCAGTAGGCCCAGCGGTCTTCACCCCAATCACTACCGATTTGAAAGCCACCTGGTCATTGACGTGGATTTTCACCCTGCAGCAGGCAGAGCGCTTCAAATCGTGGCTGCGGTCCCCAACTTATTGCGACAGCGGGCGTAAATGGTTCGATATGCCGGTGGATTTGGGTGATACGCAGGGCGTCCAGGTGCAGACACTGCACTTTACCAGCATGCCAGTGCAGACCAGTAAAAACGGCGGGATTGTTACCTGGACGGCGAACGTCATCAGTAATGGGCTGAAAGACCTTACTCAAGACTATGATGACTGGATCGTCGAGGCGCCAGAGAACTACGGTTACTGGCTCGACTATCTCATCACGGAGGTAATGCCTGATGCCAACACTTAGGGAGTGGAAGGAAAGGCGTCCGGCCTCAGACCTGAAACAGACGGTTATTTTTTATCATCCCTCCTTTGGGTATTACCGGCTGGTAAATAATCTCTTCCAGGAGGCAACGTTCGGTGGAAACGTTTATGAGCCCGCCCGGTTTGAGATAGTCGAGCCGGCTCAGGATGGTGAAGCGGTACTAAGCACAAAAATCAGCTTCGCCATGTTCACGCAGGATGTGAAAGGCGTGCTGAAAGGCTGGACTGGCGCAGCACGGATGATTCCGATCCAGTTCACGTACCAGATATGGGATCAGATAGG
>NZ_CACSIS010000090.1:0-1207 GCF_902705905.1 Klebsiella sp. 18074
TGTAAGTATCCCAGCTTTAGTTCCAAACACTTTTTGAGATTTCCGGTTTCTCAGCCATCAGCCGATATTCTTCCGGCGTCAGGTTATTCAGGGATTCATGAGGCCGCTCACTATTGTATTCATTTAGCCAGCGTTCCGTTATTTCCCGTGCTTCATTCAGTGTTCTGAACAGGTAAAAATCCAGTATTTCGGTCCGGTACGTTCGGTTAAACCGTTCTATAAACGCATTCTGTGTTGGCTTACCGGGCTTGATAAATTCCAGCATCACGCCATGCTCTTCGGCCCATTGTGCCAGAGCCAGTGATATCAGTTCCGGCCCGTTATCCATCCGCATCTTCAGTGGATATCCACGGTTTGCTACTATTCTGTCCAGCACCCGCACGACCCGCTGCGCCGGGATATTCAGGTCAATTTCGATAGCCAGAGCTTCACGGTTAAAATCATCGACGACATTGAAAGTCCGAAAACGTCGGCCACATGTCAGCGCGTCGTGCATAAAATCAATCGACCAACTTTGGTTCAGTGCTTCCGGCGTTGCCAGCGGAGCCGGATTGCGCACCGGCAGGCGTTGTTTACCCTTACGACGAAAATTCAGTTTCAACAGACAATAAATCCGGTGTACCCGCTTGTGGTTCCAGACGTGGCCCTGCCTGCGAAGCACCTGAAAAAGCTTCTTAAATCCGTAGCGGGGGTAGCGTTCAGCCGCCTCGGTCAGCCCCTGGACCACCGCTTCATCACGTCGTGTATCCGGTAGGTAACGAAACACCGTCCTGCTCAGCGATAACGTCCTGCATGCCTGGCGTATGCTCATCGTAAACTGCGTGGTCAAATAGCTGACGAGCTCACGCTTTATCGCTGGTTTTAAAGCTTTTTTTCGATGACGTCTTTCAGCGCACGGCATTCCAGACTCAGATCGGCAAACATCTGCTTCAGACGACGATTCTCGTCTTCAAGATCTTTGATCTTTTTGATATCAGCGGCTTCCATACCGCCATATTTCGCCTTCCAGTTGTAGTAGCTGGCTTCAGAAATAGCAGCCTCACGACACACATCTTTGACGGTCCTGCCCGCTTCGACTGATTTCAGGACGGCGATGATCTGGTGCTCGGTGAATCGGATCTTACGCATAGCGATCTCCTCAGGTGACATAATCAGTATGTCGGAAGATCTCTAAAAGTGAATGGGCCGTTTTGGTGGGATACTTACA
>NZ_CACSIS010000091.1:0-1140 GCF_902705905.1 Klebsiella sp. 18074
CAACAAATAGATGCCATTGTGGCGAAAGCCGTGGATAAAGCGCTGGCCGACCGTCAGACCAAAATCGATGCCGCCGCCGATAAAAAGGTGGACGTCATTACTAACCCCCAGACCACCGCAGCCACGCCGGATATGGCTATTCCATTCGGCCTGAAGTTTAGCGGCTACGCCCGCTACGGCGCCCAGTTCCAGACCGGCGATCAGAAGTTCGTCGGCGTCGACGGCTCCTACAACGGCGCGTCGGCCATCGGCCGTCTCGGCAACGAAGGCAACGGCGGCGAATTCCAGATAACCAAGGCTTTCAAGAGCAGCCAGGGCGCTATCTGGGATATTAACGTCATGTTTGACCACTGGAGCGACGAAGTTAACCTGAAAAAGGCCTACGTCGGCGTCACTAACGTCCTCGAATCAAACCCCAACGCCTATATCTGGGCCGGTCGCGACTTCCACCAGCGTCCGCAGCAGGGGATCAACGACTACTTCTGGATGAACCACGACGGCCAGGGCGCCGGGGTGAAAAACTTTGATATCGGCGGCGTACAGTTTGACGTGGCGGGGGTCTCACAGGTTGAGTCCTGTAGCCCGGAGGTGATGGCCGATGAGTCCAACCCGTCGCGCATCACCTGTACCGGCGGCTCGGGCACCGGCGACGACGGCCACTACGCGCTGACGTCAAAAATCCACAATATGAAGGCCGGGCCAATCGACGTTGAGGTGTATGCCAACTACGGCTTTGATTCAAAAGCGGTGGACAACGACGCGCAGCTGGATGCCTGGCAGGGCGGCCTGGTGCTGAGCCATACCAACGACGGCGGGGTCAACAAAGTTATCCTGCGCTATTCCGATAACTCGGATAACAGCGTCTATAACAAAACCGACGATCTGACGGCCATCTACGCCAGCTTTGAGGGCAGCCACAAGTTTACCCGACAGGCGCAGGTGGAGTATCTGCTGGCCTTCCATGACTACGACAACGGCAAGGACAATACCGATAACCGTAAAAACTACGGCGCGATTATCCGTCCGATGTATTTCTGGAACGACGTGCATTCAACCTGGCTGGAAGCCGGCTATCAGCGCGTTGACTACGATCAGGGTGGCGACAACAAGGGCTGGAAGCTGACGCTGTCGCAGAACATC
>NZ_CACSIS010000092.1:0-1055 GCF_902705905.1 Klebsiella sp. 18074
GCTGCAATCACTACCGTTCTGGCTAAAACCTACGGTGGTTCTGCGCGCGCATTCGACCAGATCGATAACGCACCGGAAGAAAAAGCTCGTGGTATCACCATCAACACTTCCCACGTTGAATATGACACCCCGACTCGCCACTACGCACACGTAGACTGCCCGGGCCACGCCGACTATGTTAAAAACATGATCACCGGTGCTGCTCAGATGGATGGCGCGATCCTGGTTGTTGCTGCGACTGACGGCCCGATGCCGCAGACTCGTGAGCACATCCTGCTGGGTCGTCAGGTAGGCGTTCCGTACATCATCGTGTTCCTGAACAAATGCGACATGGTTGATGACGAAGAGCTGCTGGAACTGGTAGAGATGGAAGTTCGTGAACTGCTGTCTCAGTACGATTTCCCGGGCGACGACACTCCGATCATCCGTGGTTCTGCTCTGAAAGCGCTGGAAGGCGAAGCAGAGTGGGAAGCTAAGATCGTTGAACTGGCTGGCTACCTGGATTCTTACATCCCGGAACCAGAACGTGCTATCGACAAGCCGTTCCTGCTGCCTATCGAAGACGTATTCTCCATCTCCGGCCGTGGTACCGTTGTTACCGGTCGTGTAGAGCGCGGTATCGTTAAAGTTGGCGAAGAAGTTGAAATCGTTGGTATCAAAGAGACTGTTAAGTCTACCTGTACCGGCGTTGAAATGTTCCGCAAACTGCTGGACGAAGGCCGTGCTGGTGAGAACGTTGGTGTTCTGCTGCGTGGTATCAAACGTGAAGAAATCGAACGTGGTCAGGTACTGGCTAAGCCGGGTTCTATCAAGCCGCACACCAAATTCGAATCTGAAGTTTACATCCTGTCCAAAGATGAAGGCGGCCGTCATACTCCGTTCTTCAAAGGCTACCGTCCGCAGTTCTACTTCCGTACAACTGACGTGACTGGCACCATCGAACTGCCGGAAGGCGTAGAGATGGTAATGCCGGGCGACAACATCAAAATGGTTGTTACCCTGATCCACCCGATCGCGATGGACGACGGTCTGCGTTTCGCAATCCGTGAAGGCGG
>NZ_CACSIS010000093.1:0-993 GCF_902705905.1 Klebsiella sp. 18074
CTTGTTGCCTCGCGTCATATCAGGTTATAGGCCAGTAACATCCCCCATACCTCCTGTTCCAGCAGGTCAACTTTCCGGCTTCTCTGCACCAGCGCGTTATCCAGGAGACTGCTTTTCAGGGTTCTGAACCCGACCTCGATTTCCCATCGTGAGTGATAAAGCTCTGCCACATCCTTCGCCCGATAGCGGTCTGCCGGAAGCGAGGTCAGGACCGTTTTCTCCACACCGTTCACCTCGTAAGTGACCGCCCGGGCATACCCGTATTCCGGCAGTGAAGCATTCTTTTTCCGGGCCTGCGGGGACACCTTCAGCTTCAGTCGTTTGTCACCTGAACCGTAACTTTCCTCTGTTTCCGCCACCATATTCTTGCGGGCTGGTAGCAGCCAGTGCCGGTTATTCCCCCTGCTGATTCAGCGTCACCAGCAGGTCTGTGCTGTAGAACAGTTTGTCGAACAGCGTGACGGAGTTGTCCGGAATAGAGGCCGTCATCGACTGTGCCAGCAGGATTTCACTCCGCCGGTAAGGGGCGCATCCAGCAGCACATGACTACCCAGGTTCATTAAGGCCACCAGACGCATGACCGGATAAGCACTCTGGCGTGGGGTTGACGTATTCGCTGAGCCATAATTGTCGCGCAGTTCAGGTTCGTCAGGCGTCCTGAACTGAGCCCCGTCAACAGCAAAAAGTTGCAGGTTCTGCCAGTCATCTTTGCGGTAGCGTTCAGCTCCCCATGTCTGCGCAGTCTGACGGAAGAGCCATTCAACCGGCGCAGCGCCCACCCGCTGACGCGCCTGAGTCACCGCGCTGCGGGCCAGCAGGTTCATGCCGGCATCGCCATCCGCACTCAGGTTCAGCCGACGGACCACATCGGTCATCGGCTCATTACGGAAAAAGGCCATTGCCACGACCATCCAGATAACCATATCTCCCGGCAGGCGACGACGGCGAACGGTTGCATGCTCAGAGAGGGTCAGGCAGTGTTGTACCACTCAG
>NZ_CACSIS010000094.1:0-972 GCF_902705905.1 Klebsiella sp. 18074
TACGGGCAGACTGAAATCCCATCATGGGCGAGGGACTGATCATGGAACTGGAAGAAAAAATCTCAACCATCGAGAAAATGCTCGAAGTCCTGAGCAATCCGCCTGAGCAGTTCCCTAATTGCGAACTGGTATGCGAACGCGTGTTCTGCGAAAAGCATGGTGAATATGAGCAACGCAAACGGATGTTTACGAACGGAGTTGTCAGACTGCCATCACCACCCACGCGCTGCCCCGGCTGTCTTCGTGATGAGCTTAGCTTCCTGAAAGCTGAGAAAGTGCGATGGGAAAAACAGGTTCGGCAACAAAGCGTCGAGAGACTGCTTCGCCAGCTGGAGATCCCAGAGAGATTCGCATCATGCACCCTGGATAGCTATAAGCCGGTTGGGAAGGATTCAGAGCGTGCATTGCGAGTCTGTCAGGCCTATGCCTCGAAATGGACTGACCGCCTGCAGCAGGGCGGTGGGCTGGTTATGTGTGGAAAGCCGGGTACCGGTAAAAATCATCTCGCGCTGGCTATTGCCCGACACGTAATTGAGCAACACCAAAGCTCGGTAGTTTTCACCACGGCGCTGAAGGTGGCCCGCGATTTCAAATCAACATGGTCAAAATCCTCCACCAGGACCGAGGAGGAGGTGATCCGCCACTTCACCCGGCCAGACCTGCTGATTGTCGATGAGGTAGGCGTCCAGTTCGGCAGTGAAGCCGAGAAGATGATCATGTTCGAAATCATCAACACCCGCTATGAGCGCCTCAAGCCGACGATCCTGATTAGCAACTTACCCAAAGAGGAGCTGACGCAGTTCATTGGTGAGCGGGTTATTGACCGGATGAACGACGGCGGCGGATGCACCATTTCGTTTACCTGGGACAGCTATCGGGAGAATCGGTCATGAAAAACATCAGCAATCGCCAACGCATTATCAACTACATCGGCAAGCACCCTGGCTGCACGTTTGCCGAGGTTATCGAAGG
>NZ_CACSIS010000095.1:0-725 GCF_902705905.1 Klebsiella sp. 18074
GCACGTCCTTCATCGCCTCTGACTGCCAGGGCATCCACCGTGTACGCTTAGTCGCTTAACCTCACAACCCGAAGCTGTTTCGTAAAACAGGTCGTGTTGTGAAAATTTGAGAGACTCGAACACACCGCTTTTCCTTTCTTATTACGGAGAAAGGAAACAGTGTGTCGTTTCAATTTTCAGCTTGATCCAGATTTTTAAAGAGCAAAACTTCGCAGTGCACCTTTTTCAGGAACACTCTGAAGTTTTCTTATTTTGTGCAGTAAAAGGATGGTGGAGCTATGCGGGATCGAACCGCAGACCTCCTGCGTGCAAGGCAGGCGCTCTCCCAGCTGAGCTATAACCCCATCGTAATACTAATCTCTTGTACCGGTAATTCAGACTGAGACAAGGCGTGGGAGGACGAAGCATACTGAAGTATGCGAGTCGTTTCACAACGCAGTATTCAGGATGAATTTGGTAGGCCTGAGTGGACTTGAACCACCGACCTCACCCTTATCAGGGGTGCGCTCTAACCACCTGAGCTACAAGCCTGCAGAGATTTTTTACTGCTTATTTTTCATCAGACAATCTGTGTGGACACTACAAAGGCAGGTTCTTCAGGTAAGGAGGTGATCCAACCGCAGGTTCCCCTACGGTTACCTTGTTACGACTTCACCCCAGTCATGAATCACAAAGTGGTAAGCGCCCTCCCGAAGGTTAAGCTACCTACTTCTTTTGCAACCCAC
>NZ_CACSIS010000096.1:0-655 GCF_902705905.1 Klebsiella sp. 18074
AAATAAATATCCTCCGGCATAGCCGGAGGTTTTTCATATGCGCCTATAAGGCTCTGTTACCAGCCGCGCCCTAACAGGCGCATAGCAATCTGACATTTGCATCTATGGATTACTTACGGCCCGTAAACGGGCTGCCTGGATACGGGATCGAGAGTTGCTCACCCATTTTATCCTCTTCCAGTTGGTGCTTTATGTATTCTTGTATCCTGGCCGTGTTTTTCCCTACCGTATCAACGTAATACCCTCGGCACCAAAACTCCCTGTTACGGTATTTGAACTTCAAATCCCCAAACTGCTCATAAAGCATCAGGCTGCTCTTTCCCTTCAGGTACCCCATAAACCCCGATACACTCATCTTCGGCGGGATTTCCAGAAGCATATGAATGTGATCCGTACAGCATTCTGCTTCCAGAATATTCACGTTTTTCCATTCGCACAGCTTTCTTAAAATATTGCCAATCGCTTTGCGTTTTTCCCCGTAGAACACCTTTCTTCGGTACTTCGGCGCAAAAACTATGTGATATTTACAGTTCCATCGGGTGTGCGCTAAGCTCTTTTCGTCCCTCATTGGGACCCCCTTTTGATTTCTTGTTGAACATTTGCAGTTGCCAGACCGCAAACTGTTTTAACAAATCAAAAGGGGTTTTTATAACTG
>NZ_CACSIS010000097.1:0-627 GCF_902705905.1 Klebsiella sp. 18074
TACGGATGCTGAAGCTGCCCTTTGCGTATCATGTGGACTAACTCAATGCCTGCCAGTATCGTCTGTGCACGGCGAAATGATTTGAACCCCAGCATCGGCCGTATCCGACGTTTTATATTCCGATGGTCCTGCTCCACCAGGTTGTTCAGATACTTGCTTTGCCTGACGGTAATGGTTTCCTCATCAGGTTTACCGGCGTTGAATGTCGCCAGCGCTGCCGTGTTAGCACCACTTTTATCTATGGTCACCACTTCGGGTTCATTGTGGTGGCCAGTGGCCTTGCGAAAGAAGCGTAGCGCGGCTGCAGCGTCCCGTTTAGCGGTCAGCAGAAAGTCGATAGTCTGGCCTGCAGTGTCTACTGCCCGGTACAGCTATTTCCACTGGCCTTTGACTTTGATGTAAGTTTCATCCATCTGCGGCCCACGGGGCGTTTACGACGGTGAAACGCTTTATCCAGCAAGGGGACGAGGCGAATAACCCAGCGATGAAGTGTGGAATGGTCAACGAGAATACCGCGCTCAGCCATCATCTCTTCCAGGTTGCGCAGGCTCAGAGCATCAACCAGATACCAGCGAACACACTGGGCGATAACATCGACGGGATAATGCAGCCGAATGAAGGCTTTTC
>NZ_CACSIS010000098.1:0-602 GCF_902705905.1 Klebsiella sp. 18074
GTTTTTCCCGGGAGAAATCCTCATACATAAGCTCCCGAATAATACGGCCATCACGTATTCTGGTCTTAACGTGGATGTATGGCCGTTTCTCTGCTTTTGCCATCTCAATATCCTTTTGGGTCTGCTCCTCGTCCCATACGATATTTTGCATCTGCGCCTGCACAAGCGCATCTTCAAGGGCGGCAATGATTTCCTGCTGTGTGCCGTCCTTCAAATAACCAAGCGACATCATGCCCTCCAGTGTCTCGCTATCGCGGTACCAGATAACCTCGCCGTTTACTTCGATCGCTACTTTCATAATCCCACCCATTAAAAAACCCGCCGAAGCGGGTTGGTTTAGTAGTCGCCGGTAGCCCTCAGCCGCGAACCGGTTCTGGCTGCTATGGCCCTTGTCGCGGGCCCGGACTGTTGAGCATCACTGATAATGATGTTAATCACATCCTGACCGGTTAGCCCTTTGGAGGCCGACGTCCGGACGTCACTCCCGTTATTGTTCTGAACAATGATCTGAATGTTCGGGGATGAACCTACTCCGCCAGAACCCCGCAAATCCTTATTGCTGATGACGGAACCATTGTCCCCGGGGATCATGTACTGGCTGC
>NZ_CACSIS010000099.1:0-597 GCF_902705905.1 Klebsiella sp. 18074
TCAGGTGCTTCTCCTTCGGGACTTCTCTGGCATAGCTGCCCCAGTTGTCACTGGTTATCATACCGATGCTGAACGGCGTTAACAGGGCCAATAACTCCCGGCAGGTCTCATCTGTACGCGGACCAAAGGTGTAGGCCAGTATGCCGCCTGTTTTGGTGTTGTAAGCGTACCATAGCCAGTGTTGTAGGGCTTTACTGCCAACAAAGGCCCACTGCTCATCGAGTTCACAGATAAGCGCTACGTCGGCATGAGCGACCGGAGAAGAGGTTATCCGGCGGGGCGTGAGTTTTTTAAAGCCCGAATGACGGTGTTGATACCGATTTTTAGCGTTCTGGCGGTATCCCGGATACCTGAGCCGTTATGCGACATATCAATGATTTGCTCTTTGACTCCCGGCTTTCTGGCTTCATAGCGATAGGAAAGCTGGAATACACGGTGACAACGCTGGCAGCGGAATCTCTCACGCTTAGTCGGGCTGAGTCCATGTCGGTAAACTTCATCTGAATCACATCGGGGCAATGGACTGTGACGGTAGCCATGAAAACACCTCAAATAACGGCAGGATATCATAAGATCCAACCATTCAGAGCCATTACC
>NZ_CACSIS010000100.1:0-583 GCF_902705905.1 Klebsiella sp. 18074
TTATTGATATTGTCCTCGTTGTAGCGCAGGTGGGATGCTTTCCCGCGGGAGCGGTAATGCCCGGCCTCCCACTGAACTGTTTCCCATGTGCCGCAGCTGATGCACGGCAGGTTATGGTCACGTTCGCGGATATAGTCGTTAACGACACGCTGGGTCATGTCTTCCCAGTGCTTGAGAGGTTTCACCGCGGCTTTACGCTTGCGCCAGACAGCCCGTTCTTTCTTGGCTTTCGCCAGGGCCTGTTTCTCGCGTTTCTTCTCCAACTCCTGCATGGCAAATTCGGCACCATGTTCAGGACAGCACCACCGCTGATTCTCAAATGCCGCGGTAAACTTCGCCAGGCAGATTTTGCACCGGCGTTGAGTTCGATTAAGCATGCGGCCTCCTTGCTCTCAGGCAGAGCCACTTCTTATCGACCAGGCGAGCGGTGTAGCCGAGCATCGTTGGGATATCTGATGGCTTAACTTCTTCTTTGCGCTTGCGAGGGCCGGAGGTGCGGAATATCGAACGCTCCATGACTTTAGCGAGTGGGCTGTGCATGCGACGCCCTCCACTCCTGAGCCCATTCAATGCGGCTATTGGA
>NZ_CACSIS010000101.1:0-531 GCF_902705905.1 Klebsiella sp. 18074
ACCTGAATGAACACCACCTCCTATGGAGGTGGTCAGCAAAAAGTTGGCTCTGCCAGTAATGCTACTCATGGGAAAATCCGAATCTGTTATCCCCATAACTGATAAGGATTTAACCATGAGTAGATTCCAGAAAGCATCTCATGTGCTCTGGTGTTGTCAATATCATATCGTATGGACACCCAAGTACCGATTTCGCATCCTTAGGAACAATGTTGGGAAAGAGGTCTACAAGCAGATAAGGATCTCAAGCGAGCAGCTTGGGATAGAAGTGGTAGAACTGAATGTTCAGATTGATCATGTCCACTTACTGGTAAAAGTACCACCGCGACTTTCTATTTCACATGTGATAGGTCATTTGAAAGGTAAAACAGCCCTTCGGCTGTTCAGTAAATTTCCTTACCTACGGAAGAACAAGTTGTGGGGAAATCACTTTTGGGCACGGGGTTACTGCGTGGATACCGTAGGTATAAACGAAGAAATGATAAGAAAGTATGTGAAGTATCAGGAAAAGCATGAAGTTGAAGAGAGCCA
>NZ_CACSIS010000102.1:0-529 GCF_902705905.1 Klebsiella sp. 18074
TTGTACGTGTCTCAGTTAAATTTCTTAATACAAAATTACTATCTTCTAAATCTAGGTTTTCACTATGTCCTTCAACGAATAACTGAACACGTTCCCAATAGATTTTATCTATATATATCTTACTTTTAACCAACGTTAATTCATCCTTTTCTATTTACATAATCCATTTTAATACTGTTTTACCCCAAGATGTAGACAGGTCTGCTTCAAAAGCTTCTGTAAGATCATTAATTGTTGCAATTTCATATTCTTGACCTTTTAACAACGCTAATTTATCTACAATATCTGGGTATTGAATGTATAAGTCTACAACATCTTGGAAATCTTTTGAACCACTTCGACTACTACCAATCAACGTTAGTCCTTTTTCCAATACTAGACGTGTATTAACTTCTACTGGGAACTCACTTACACCTAACAGTGCAATGCTTCCTTCTGGTGAAATATAATCAATCATTTGATTTATTGCTGATTGGCTACCACGCCCACCAACGCACTCAAATGCATGATCAAATGTTAAGCCTTCAGG
>NZ_CACSIS010000103.1:0-447 GCF_902705905.1 Klebsiella sp. 18074
AATTGATACTGATTAATCAACGTTTCAACAGCATCTTTCCTTAAGAAAGTTACATCAGCATCTACAAAGGCAATACGATTCGTACATGCATGCGTCACACCTTGATAACAAGCATGTGATTTCCCATACCATTTGCCGTCAGTATCATCAACAACATCTACTACAGTCGCACCATATGAACGTGCTACACGTGCTGTTTCATCTGTCGATCCGTCATTCATAACAATGACATCTACTGGAACTTGCTGTTGTATTATCGAATGTAGTAAATGACCTATTCTTTTTTCTTCATTTCTAGCCGGAATAATAATTGTTAATGCTTTATGATTGAAGTTCAGCGTTTTCGTCTTTAGCTGATGTCTACGATTAAATATCAATGCACCACACGCCATAGACATGGTCACTATTACTGTTAATATTCGTGATAACCATTTCATAGATATCACT
>NZ_CACSIS010000104.1:0-403 GCF_902705905.1 Klebsiella sp. 18074
GTTTTGAAAAATCTTTCAACAGGTATGTTGTATTCACCTGAGGTAATACTCCAAGTACAACCTAGAAATAGTAGAATGCTAAAAACAGCCAGTGCTATCAATTGTCTGCGTTTATTATTTGAACTAATCATATTGAGCGTCCTCCTTTTTTAACTAAATATAAAAAGTAAGGAACACCGATAAATGAAATGATTGCACCAACAGGCGCTTCTCCTAAATATCGTGCTATCACATCGGCAACAAGCACGAGTATCCCACCTAACAAGGCTGTTAATGGTAGAATTTTAGCATAATCAGTTCCAATTAAAAATCTTGCTATATGAGGTACCATCAAACCTACAAATGCAACTTGTCCAGCGATAGCAACTGCAATACCTGCTAGAATCATAGCAATAATTAAACA
>NZ_CACSIS010000105.1:0-403 GCF_902705905.1 Klebsiella sp. 18074
GTACTGCAGGCCGTTCTTCTCCAGCAATTTGGCCAGGAAGTAATGCACGTTCGAGCCCTTGTTGTAGGCCACGCGCTTGCCCTTGAGGTCGGCGACGCTGCGGAGGGCCGACCCCTTGGGCACCACCACCGCCTCCAGTTGCGGGCGCGGGACCGTCGCTCCGGCGTACACGAGCGGGGCACCCGCGGCCTGGGCGAAGATCGGCGGGGCCTCGCCCACGTCGCCGAAATCGATGGAGCCGACGTTCAGCGCCTCCAGTTGCACCGGGCCGGCGTTGAACTCCGTCCAGGTCACCTTCACGCCCAGCGGCGCCAGCCGTTTTTCCAGCGTGCCGCGCGCCTTCAGCAGCGACAGCCAGCCCTTCTGGTGGCCGACGCGCAGCGTGCGGCCGGCGCCGGAGGAC
>NZ_CACSIS010000106.1:0-398 GCF_902705905.1 Klebsiella sp. 18074
GCTGGGCAACTGGTCCTTCGGCGACTACTTCAAGCGCGAATCGCTGAAGTGGGCCTGGGAACTGCTCACCGAGGTCTATGGCCTGCCGAAGGAGCGCCTGCTCGCCACCGTCTATGCCGAGGACGACGAGGCCTACGACATCTGGACGAAGGAGATCGGCCTGCCGCCCGAGCGCGTGATCCGCATCGGCGACAACAAGGGCGGCCGCTACAAGTCCGACAACTTCTGGATGATGGCCGACACCGGCCCCTGCGGCCCGTGCTCCGAGATCTTCTACGACCACGGCCCGCACATCGCCGGCGGCCCCCCGGGCAGCCCCGATGAGGACGGCGACCGCTTCATCGAGATCTGGAACAACGTGTTCATGCAGTTCGACATGGCCGAGGACGGCTCCGTGT
>NZ_CACSIS010000107.1:0-386 GCF_902705905.1 Klebsiella sp. 18074
CCGTAAAATGTTATCAGAAATCGCAATTTCTGACGAAAAAGCATTTGCTCAATTAGTAACTAAAGCTAAAGATGCTTTAAAATAATAACACTTATAAAAAAGAGATGGCATTGTCATCTCTTTTTTATTTTTTTAAAAGCAAAATGCCACATTTAATCGCTAAAATATGACATATTTGCTAAAATGCATTTAAGAGAACAAACATTAAAGTGAGGAGTTTTATACGATGTCTAAATTTGATGAACAAATCATTGTAGTACCTAGAGAAATTATTTTTAATAATGAAAAGAATACTTTCAATGGGTTTTTAAATAAGAATAAACCAGAAGGTCAAAATATTTTTGATGCGCTAAGTCAATATGAAGTTAAGCGACGCGGCGATATGG
>NZ_CACSIS010000108.1:0-383 GCF_902705905.1 Klebsiella sp. 18074
CGCTACCAACGGCCGGCTGACGGTCACCGTCTTCCACTCGGGCCAGCTCGGCAACGAGTCGGTGATGATGCAGCAGATGCAGTCCGGCGCCCTCGACATGGGCTGGATCCAGGCCGCCGAGCTCGGCACCCGTGTACCCAGCGTGGCCTCGATCAACGCGCCCTACCTGGTGCGCTCCACGGCTGCCGCCGGCAAGCTGGTCAAGACGCCCGCGGCGCTCAAGCTGCTGGAAGTGCTGCCGCGCGAGACCGGCTGCGTGGGCCTAGGCTGGGGCATCACCGGCATGCGGGTGGTGTTCTCCACCAAGGACATCAAGACGCCCAACGACCTCAAGGGCATGAAGCTGCGCATCAATCCCACGCCGGTCTACCGCGACTTCTACC
>NZ_CACSIS010000109.1:0-351 GCF_902705905.1 Klebsiella sp. 18074
TCAGAACCCTGAAAAGCAGTCTCCTGGATAACGCGCTGGTGCAGAGAAGCCGGAAAGTTGACCTGCTGGAACAGGAGGTATGGGGGATGTTACTGGCCTATAACCTGATATGACGCGAGGCAACAAGAGCGGCGGAGAAACACAAGAAAGCGCCCTCAGAAATAAGCTTTAAGTTCGCGTTCCAGTTTATCGCGACGGAAATGATATGCGGTAATCATTTCCCCTATATACTCTAAATAATTCAAGTTGCAGGACGGCGGCAAGGGAGTGAATCCCGATGAGCTTACACCAGTAAGTGATTCGGGTGAGCGAACGTAGCCAACACACATGCAACTTGAAGTATGACGAGTA
>NZ_CACSIS010000110.1:0-305 GCF_902705905.1 Klebsiella sp. 18074
AAGAACCTGCCTTTGTAGTGTCCACACAGATTGTCTGATGAAAAGTAAATAGCAAGGCGTCTTGCGATTGAGACTTCAGTGTCCCCTTCGTCTAGAGGCCCAGGACACCGCCCTTTCACGGCGGTAACAGGGGTTCGAATCCCCTAGGGGACGCCACTTGCTGGTTTGTGAGTGAAAGTCGCCGACCCCCATATCTCAAAACTAACTCAGTGAGTTATGTTTGAGATATTTGCTCTTTAAAAATCTGGATCAAGCTGAAAATTGAAACGACACACTGTTTCCTTTCTCCGTAATAAGAAAGGAAA
>NZ_CACSIS010000111.1:0-293 GCF_902705905.1 Klebsiella sp. 18074
CTTACCACTTTGTGATTCATGACTGGGGTGAAGTCGTAACAAGGTAACCGTAGGGGAACCTGCGGTTGGATCACCTCCTTACCTAAAGAACCTGCCTTTGTAGTGTCCACACAGATTGTCTGATGAATGATAAATTTCAAAATGTACTGTTAAGTGCATTGTGAAATTTTGCTCTTTAAAAATCTGGATCAAGCTGAAAATTGAAACGACACACTGTTTCCTTTCTCCGTAATAAGAAAGGAAAGACGGTGTGTTCGAGTCTCTCAAATTTTCACAACACGACCTGTTTTACG
>NZ_CACSIS010000112.1:0-275 GCF_902705905.1 Klebsiella sp. 18074
CCGCACGTCTTCCGGCGTCACGCTCCTGCCGTCCTGCGCCGGCGGCAGCGCTCCGACCGCGTCATCCACCGCCTGCTTCAGCACCGCCGGATCATAATCTTTGCCGTCACGCGGGACCGGGATTTCGGCTACCGCCGCAGTGACCAGTTCCTGCAGCAGCGGCCGCACGTCTTCCGGCGTCACGCTCCTGCCGTCCTGCGCCGGCGGCAGCGCTCCGACCGCGTCATCCACCGCCTGCTTCAGCACCGCCGGATCATAATCTTTGCCGTCACGCG
>NZ_CACSIS010000113.1:0-254 GCF_902705905.1 Klebsiella sp. 18074
GAAAGAGATATATTAAAAAAGGCTACCGCGCTCTTGATGTCAGACTCCCTGAACAATTCTCATTAGTTGAGAAACTCAGGGCGCGGTTTCCTGTTGCCGTTGTGTGCAACGTGTTTGGGGTTCATCGTGTAAGTATCCCACCAAAACGGCCCATTCACTTTTAGAGATCTTCCGACATACTGATTATGTCACCTGAGGAGATCGCTATGCGTAAGATCCGATTCACCGAGCACCAGATCATCGCCGTCCTGAAA
>NZ_CACSIS010000114.1:0-231 GCF_902705905.1 Klebsiella sp. 18074
GAATGACGAAGCGGCGCTAATGCGCGAGCTGCGCCTGTTCCGCCGCCGGAAGCGGATGAGTGGTGTCACTATGCCTACTGGCTGCAGGCGGCGCTGGCGGAGGTGAATGACGAAGCGGCGCTAATGCGCGAGCTGCGCCTGTTCCGCCGCCGGAAGCGGATGAGTGGTGTCACTATGCCTACTGGCTGCAGGCGGCGCTGGCGGAGGTGAATGACGAAGCGGCGCTAATGC
>NZ_CACSIS010000115.1:0-230 GCF_902705905.1 Klebsiella sp. 18074
GTAAAAAACCACCTGCATAGCAGGTGGCATTGAAAACGCCCCATAGGGGCGTACTAAGTCCAGACTCTGAGAGCCTTCCCTTCACACCTCTTTTAGAGGGAGCTGGCTCTCTTCAACTTCATGCTTTTCCTGATACTTCACATACTTTCTTATCATTTCTTCGTTTATACCTACGGTATCCACGCAGTAACCCCGTGCCCAAAAGTGATTTCCCCACAACTTGTTCTTCC
>NZ_CACSIS010000116.1:0-212 GCF_902705905.1 Klebsiella sp. 18074
CTTACCACTTTGTGATTCATGACTGGGGTGAAGTCGTAACAAGGTAACCGTAGGGGAACCTGCGGTTGGATCACCTCCTTACCTAAAGAACCTGCCTTTGTAGTGTCCACACAGATTGTCTGATGAAAAGTAAATAGCAAGGCGTCTTGCGATTGAGACTTCAGTGTCCCCTTCGTCTAGAGGCCCAGGACACCGCCCTTTCACGGCGGTAA
>NZ_CACSIS010000117.1:0-210 GCF_902705905.1 Klebsiella sp. 18074
TACCACTTTGTGATTCATGACTGGGGTGAAGTCGTAACAAGGTAACCGTAGGGGAACCTGCGGTTGGATCACCTCCTTACCTGAAGAACCTGCCTTTGTAGTGTCCACACAGATTGTCTGATGAAAAGTAAATAGCAAGGCGTCTTGCGATTGAGACTTCAGTGTCCCCTTCGTCTAGAGGCCCAGGACACCGCCCTTTCACGGCGGTAA
>NZ_CACSIS010000118.1:0-206 GCF_902705905.1 Klebsiella sp. 18074
GCACGTCCTTCATCGCCTCTGACTGCCAGGGCATCCACCGTGTACGCTTAGTCGCTTAACCTCACAACCCGAAGCTGTTTCGTAAAACAGGTCGTGTTGTGAAAATTTGAGAGACTCGAACACACCGCTTTTCCTTTCTTATTACGGAGAAAGGAAACAGTGTGTCGTTTCAATTTTCAGCTTGATCCAGATTTTTAAAGAGCAAA
>NZ_CACSIS010000119.1:0-177 GCF_902705905.1 Klebsiella sp. 18074
ACAAAATAAGAAAACTTCAGAGTGTTCCTGAAAAAGGTGCACTGCGAAGTTTTGCTCTTTAAAAATCTGGATCAAGCTGAAAATTGAAACGACACACTGTTTCCTTTCTCCGTAATAAGAAAGGAAAAGCGGTGTGTTCGAGTCTCTCAAATTTTCACAACACGACCTGTTTTACGA
>NZ_CACSIS010000120.1:0-177 GCF_902705905.1 Klebsiella sp. 18074
TCGTAAAACAGGTCGTGTTGTGAAAATTTGAGAGACTCGAACACACCGTCTTTCCTTTCTTATTACGGAGAAAGGAAACAGTGTGTCGTTTCAATTTTCAGCTTGATCCAGATTTTTAAAGAGCAAATATCTCAAACATAACTCACTGAGTTAGTTTTGAGATATGGGGGTCGGCGA
>NZ_CACSIS010000121.1:0-177 GCF_902705905.1 Klebsiella sp. 18074
TCGCCGACCCCCATATCTCAAAACTAACTCAGTGAGTTATGTTTGAGATATTTGCTCTTTAAAAATCTGGATCAAGCTGAAAATTGAAACGACACACTGTTTCCTTTCTCCGTAATAAGAAAGGAAAAGCGGTGTGTTCGAGTCTCTCAAATTTTCACAACACGACCTGTTTTACGA
>NZ_CACSIS010000122.1:0-170 GCF_902705905.1 Klebsiella sp. 18074
TTCATCAGACAATCTGTGTGGACACTACAAAGGCAGGTTCTTTAGGTAAGGAGGTGATCCAACCGCAGGTTCCCCTACGGTTACCTTGTTACGACTTCACCCCAGTCATGAATCACAAAGTGGTAAGCGCCCTCCCGAAGGTTAAGCTACCTACTTCTTTTGCAACCCAC
>NZ_CACSIS010000123.1:0-169 GCF_902705905.1 Klebsiella sp. 18074
TGCGCTTGCCGCCTTGATGCGGTACGAAATTCATTGGGTATGCCCGTCGCCTTTCGCACTGCCTCTTCGTTGGCCGCACGCACTCACCCGAATCACTCACTACGGTGAGCTCATCGGGACTCCTGCGCTTGCCGCCTTGATGCGGTACGAAATTCATTGGGTATGCCCG
>NZ_CACSIS010000124.1:0-153 GCF_902705905.1 Klebsiella sp. 18074
GGAGGGTGAGCAGCAAAGCTGCGAATAATCCTTCCCCCACCACCATCACTTCCCGATAGCTCATCACTCCCAAACAAACGCCAGCGTTACATATTCTGCCCATGCGGGAAGGATGAGAAGCTTCGACCAGGGTTCGACTCGAGCGTCAGCGAG
>NZ_CACSIS010000125.1:0-142 GCF_902705905.1 Klebsiella sp. 18074
CCTGAGCGGTGCCAACTTGAGCGGTGCCAACCTGAGCGGTGCCAACCTGAGCGGTGCCAACCTGAGCGGGGCCAACCAGAGCGGTGCCAACCTGAGCGGTGCCAACCTGAGCGGTGCCAACCTGAGCGGTGCCAACCTGAGC
>NZ_CACSIS010000126.1:0-132 GCF_902705905.1 Klebsiella sp. 18074
CCCCCCCCCCCCCCCCCCCCCCCCCCCCCCCCCCCCCCCCCCCCCCCCCCCCCCCCCCCCCCCCCCCCCCCCTCCACCCCCCCCCCCCCCCCCCCCCCCCCCCCCCCCCCCCCCCCCCCCCCCCCCCCCCCC